>NZ_JBFAIN010000005.1:0-370422 GCF_040654735.1 Saccharopolyspora sp. NPDC050642
TTTGTCTCGTCGTGTAAAAATATCAACAACCCCCCCCCCCCCCCGACGGCGTGTCGGGGCCCGACACGCCGTCGGTTGTGGACAACTTCCGCAATTTCAATGGAAATCAGAGCTCTGATTTCCATTGAAATTGCGTGCCTGCTCTTGAAAAGGAGCGTGCCTACTCTGGGGGAGTGGGGCCGTTCCCGGTTGATCGCTTCGTTCCCTACGGGCCGTCGCACTGGGTGCTCATGGCGCTGATCGTCGTCGGCTCCGTGGCGGTCGCCGCCTTCGGGCACCGGCAGCGCGGTTCGCGATCCGCCGTGGTCTTCACGCGCGGCTTCGCGCTGGTGGTCCTGGCGTTCGGCGCGGCGACGCTGACCTATCGCTTGTTGCCGGCGCAGTGGGACATCGGCGAATCGCTGCCTCTGCACCTCTGCGATCTCGCTTGGATAGTCGCCGTCTTCGCGTTGTGGACGCACCGGCCGCAGGCCTGCGCGCTGCTCTACTACTGGGGGCTGACGCTGACCCCGCAGGCGATGATCACTCCCGCGCTGGACGCGCCGGACTTCCCGTCCATCGACTTCGTCGAGTTCTGGGGCCAGCACCTGCTGGTCATCTGGGCGGCCGCCTACCTGACCTGGGGCGCCGGGGTGCGGCCGACCTGGCGGGGCTACTGGTTCGCGGCCGCGGTGACCGTCTCCTGGGGTGCGGCGATGCTGGTGTTCAACGCCTGGGCGGGCACCAACTACGGCTTCGTCAGCGCGAAGCCGGACAACCCCTCCCTGCTCGACGTGATGGGCGGCTGGCCGTGGTACCTGGGCGTCGAGCTGGTCGTCGGCCTGGCCGCCTGGGCGTTGCTGACCTGGCCGTGGACCCGCGCGCCGCGCCGTGCCGTGCTCGCCTGAGCGGGGCTCACGAGGGCATCGCGAAGCCCTGCTGGCGCCACGCCTCGTAGACCGCGACGGCCGCCGAGTTGGCCAGGTTCATGGAGCGGATGCCGGGCAGCATCGGGATCCGGACCCGCAGCGTCACCTCGGCGAGCACGTCCTCGGGCAGCCCGGTGGACTCGGGCCCGAACAGCAGAACGTCGCCCGGCCGGTAGGCCACCGCCTCGTAGGAGTGCTCGGCCTTCGAGGTGAACGCGATGACCCGCTGCGGGTTCAGCGCCCGCCAGGCCGATTCGAGGTCCGGGTGGACGTGCAGGGCGGCCCGGTCGTGGTAGTCCAGCCCGGCTCGGCGCAGCTTCGCGTCCTCCACGGAGAAGCCGAGGGGCTCGATCAGGTGCAGTGCGCAGCCGGAACCGGCCGCCATCCGGATCGCGTTGCCGGCGTTGCCCGGGATCTCGGGCTGGTAGAAGACCACGTGAAACACCCGAAATCGTTTCACACCGGGTTCCGGATCGACAGCCCGGGGAGGCCCCCGACCGGGCGATCACACCAGTCCACCGGTGGCGCGGAGGTTCTGCCCGGTGATCCAGCGCGCGTCCGGGCCGACCAGGAAAGCCACGACGTCGGCGACGTCCGCCGGCCGTCCCAGCCTGCCCAGCGGGATCATCTGCGCGGTGGCGGCCAAGGCGTCGCCGCCGACGGCGCCGCGCAGCAGGTCGGTGTCGGTCGGGCCGGGAGAGACGGCGTTGACGGTGATGCCGCGCGGCCCGAGTTCCTTCGCCGCGACCCGGGTGAGCTGCTCGACGGCCGCTTTGCTCGCCGCATAAGCGGATTCGCCGGGGCTGGCCCACACCGTGCTCATCGTCGAGATGCTGACGATCCGCCCGCCGTCACCCATCCGCCGCGCCGCGTGCTGCATCGCCAGGAAGGTTCCCTTCGCGTTGACCGCCATGACGCGGTCGTAGTCGGCCTCGGACATGTCGAGAAGCGGCGTGCTGGAAGGGATTCCGGCGTTGTTGACCAAGATGTCCAGAGCGCCGGCGGTGTCGAAGAGCCGCCGGAGGTCCTCGGTCGCACCCATGTCGGCCCGCACCGCGCGAGCGCCGGTTGTGGCGGCGACCGCCTTCGCCGCGTCCTCGTCCTTCGCGTAGCTGAACAGGACTTCCGCGCCGTCTGCCGTCAACCGCCGAACGATCGCCCGGCCGATGCCGCGCGAGCCACCGGTGACGACTGCCGTCTTGCCTCGGAGATTCATGGCCCCACCATCCCGGCAATCGCGGAAGACTTCCTTCCGCGATCGCGGCGACACTGGAGGAATGTTGGAGACCTCGGCTCGCCTGCTCCGCCTCCTGTCGCTGCTGCAGGCGCGGCGCAACTGGCCGGGCGGAGATCTCGCCGAACGCCTCGGCGTGACCACCCGGACGGTCCGCGCGGACGTGGATCGCCTGCGCAGCCTCGGCTACCCCGTGCATTCGACGCCGGGCGTGGCGGGCGGCTACCGGCTCGGCGCGGGAGCGGCGCTGCCGCCGCTGTTGCTGGACGACGACGAAGCCGTCGCGGTGGCGATCGGGCTGCGCACGGCTGCGAGCGGCACGGTGTCGGGAATGGCCGAGACGTCGGTTCGCGCGCTGGCCAAGCTGGAGCAGGTGCTGCCGGCGCGGCTGCGTCAGCGCGTCAACGCGCTGCAGACCTACACCGTGCCGGTGCCCGGCGGAGGGCCGGTGGTCGACGCCGACGTGCTGACGGCGATCGCGCGGGCGTGCCGGGACCGCGAGCAGCTGCGGTTCGACTACCGCGCGCACGACGACGTCGCGAGCCTGCGCATCGTCGAGCCGCATCGGCTCGTCAGCACCGGTCGTCGCTGGTACCTGGTCGGCTGGGACCGCGACCGCGAGGACTGGCGGAGCTTCCGCGTCGATCGCCTGTCGCCCCGCATTCCGGCAGGTCCCCGCTTCACGCCGCGCGAGCCGCCGGAGGGCGGTTTCGCCGCGTACGTCGCGCGCGGTGTCACGGCGGTGTTGTGGGCGTATCGAGCCCAGGTGCGCGTGCATGCGCCCGCGGAGGTCGTCGTGCAGCGGGTGCCGCCGACGACGTGGATCGTCGCGCCGATCGATGACCGGACCTGCCTGCTGGACGCGGGCGCGGACACGCCGCAACTGCTCGCGGTCTACCTCGGCGCCCTCGATCTCGACTTCGACGTGCTCGACGCCCCCGAACTCGCCGCGGCGACCAGCCGCCTCGCCGACCGCTACGCCCGCGCCGTGGTCATTCATGAGTCGGGGATCCCACAGCGAGAAGGTCCCTGAGGTTCCGCCACCCGCATCGCCACGCAGAGCAAGTTCGGAAACAGGCTCTATGGCGGCAAGAAATGCTCACGGGGCTTGAGCAGCAGGAACACGTCTTGTCGCGGCGGGTGGTCTTGACAGCGCCGGAGGATGTCGCAAATACTCTCCCGCATCGATTGGCCAAATCGGTTTGGCCCTGGTGGTGGGCCTGGCGTTCACAGCGCCTCAAGCCTCCGGGGCAGTCCCGCGCCGACCGCCGGAGCGGTCGGCGAGCGCCCGGACTCAGCGCGAGGAGGCTCCGCAGTGTCCACACCGCATCCCGTCGATCAACGCCTACCGCTGGCCAAGCTGCTCCCGTTCGGCCTGCAGCACGTGCTCGTGATGGCCGCGACCCCCATCTCCAGCGTTTTCCTCGTCAGCAAGACGCTCGGCATGACGCCCGAGCTGACGATCAAGCTGCTGTCCGCGACGTTCGTGCTCGCCGGGCTGGGCACGCTCCTGCAGTCGTTCGGCCCGTGGCGCTTCGGCGTCCGGCTGCCGTTCGTGATGCTGCCCGGCGGCGCACCGGTCGTGCTCTTCCTGGCGATCGCCCAGGAGCACGGCCTGCCCACGGCTTCCGGCGCCGTGATCCTCACCGGCGTCTTCTACTTCGTCGCGCTGCCGCTGTTCACCAGGCTGCTGCGGTTCTTCCCGACCGTCGTCATCGGCACCATGATCGTGATCGTCGGGGTGAACCTGGTGAAGGTCGGCGGCCTGCTGGTCACCGGCAAGCCCGGCAGCCCGGACTTCGGCAACCCCCGCGACCTGCTGCTCGGCTTCGCCACCGTGGCGTTCACGGTGCTGTTCCTGCGTTTCCTGACCGGGATGCTGCGGCAGCTGGCGGTCGTGCTCGGGCTCGTGGCCGGTACCGGCATGGCGGTGCTGCTCGGCGCCACCAGCTTCGGCGAGGTGGGCGCGGGCGGCGTGTTCAACCTGCCCGACCCCCTTCCGTTCGGTGCGCCGGAGTTCAGCCTGTTCGCCGCCCTGCCGCTGATGGTCTTCGCGCTGGTGTCGATGGCCGAGGCGACCGGTCAGACCGTGCTCAACGGCGAGATCGTCGGCAAGGAGATCGACCCCCGCCGCGACGTGCCCAGGACGATCCGCGGCGACGCGCTGATCTCGCTGCTGGGCGGCTTCTTCGGCACCTCGCTGATGGTGACCAGCGGCGAGAACATCGGCATCGTCCGGATGACCGGGGTGCGCAGCCGCTACGTGACGGCGGTCGCCGGGGTGGTGCTGGTGGTCATCGGCGTGGTCACCCCGATCGCCGAGGTGATCAACGGGATTCCGGCCGCCGTGGTCGGCGGCACCGCGATCGTCGTGTTCGCGGTCATCACCGTGCTCGGGATCCAGCTGCTGCGCCAGGTCGACCTCGCCGACCACGCCAACTCGGTGATCTGCGCGGTGGCGCTCGCCTTCGGGCTGCTGCCGATCCTCGTGCCGGGCGTGTACGACCGGCTGCCGTCGAGCCTGAGCACCTTCCTCGACAGCGGCGTCGCCGTCGGGGCCTTCGTGGCGGTGGGGCTGAACATCGCGTTCCACTACCTCCGCCGCTCGACCACGTCCACCACAACGGAAAAGTGAGATCGTGAACCGAGAACTGCTCGATGCCGCCGAAGTCCTGCTGCTGCCGGAATTCCTGCTGCTGCCCGACGGGCCGGTCCGCGACCACGCCGTGGTCGTCGCCGACGGCGTGTTCCGCGCGGTCGGACCTGCGGCGGAAGTCGTTGCGGCGCACCGGGAACTCGACCCGGTCCGGCTGGACGGCCGGTTGCTGATGCCGGGGTTCGTCGACGCCCACCACCACCTGACGCAGAGCTTCGGCAAGTCGCTGGCCTTCGGCGAGCCGTCGGAGATCTTCCGCCGGATCTGGGTGCCGCTGGAGGGCGCGCTGACCGAGGAGAACGCCTACGTCGCGGCGAAACTCGCCGCGCTGGAAGCACTTCGCGGCGGGTTCACCACCATCGCCGAGGCAGGCACCCGAGCGCCGGTCGACGTCGGGGTGGTCGCCGCGGCGACCCAGGACGCCGGGATCCGCTGCGTGCTCGGGCGGGTGTGCGACGGTTCGGACGAGGAGCACCTCGCGCGCTGGGCGGATTCGCCGCTGGTCCACCCGTCGCTGGCGATCCCGATCCCGGAGGCCGCGCCCGACGGCGTGCTGCGGGACGTGTCGCGGCTGTGCGCCGAGGCGGGCGCGGTGTTCCAGATCCACGTCAACGAGCACCTGGCTTCCGTCGAGCGGTCGCTCGAGGCGCACGGGCACCGGCCGCTGGAGCACCTGCACGAGATCGGGGCGCTGGGGCCGCAGGTCCTCGCGGCGCACGCCACGCTGCTGACCCCGACCGAGGTGCGGCTGCTCGCCGACACCGGCGCGGCGATCAGCTACAACCCGGTTGCGAGCGGGTGGAAGGGGAACGCGGTCGCGCCCGCCGAGCTGCTGTCGGTGTTCGGGGTGCGCTTCGGGCTCGGCACCGACGGCACCCGCGGCGATGCCTTCCGGCTGGTGGACGCCGCCGAGCTGGCGCAGCGGCTGGGATTCGGCCTGGCCAGCGGTGATTCCTCGTGCGGTGGCGGCTGGACCTGGCTGGAGCACGCGACGGCGCTCGGTGCCGACGCGGTGGGGCTGGGCGGATTCACCGGCGAGATCGCCGCCGGCCGGGCCGCGGACTTCCTCGTGGTGGACCTGCAGGTCCCGGAGCTGTGCCCGTCCTGGGACCTGAGCTGGGAGCTGGTCCGGCTGGCCAACCGCGATCAGATCGCCGCCGTGTTCGTCGGCGGCAGGCTGCGGTTGTGGCGCGGCTGGCCGATCGACTGGGACGGCCCGGAACTCGTTGCGCAGGCTGCGAAGATGGCGCGCGAGGTGGTGGAGCGGGCGCCGTTGCGGCGGATCCACCCGGTGTCGGTCGAGCACCGCTCGCGCGTGTCGACGGGAATCGGAGGGCGGGCATGAGCAGCCCTGTGTCAGCCCCGGTTCTGCTCAACCGCACCTCGGGGGAACGTGACGCAAACCGGCCACAAGAAACTGCGAAACGTGGGATTGAGCCGGACGCAACCACAACTGCGAAACGCGGAGAGGCGGAACTGCCATGAGCGTCGCGGTGCTGGCGCTGATGGCGCTCGCCGTCGCCGTGGCGGCGTTCGTGCAAGGCGCCACCGGAGTCGGGTTCGCGCTCATCGTCGCGCCGGTGGTCGGGCTGGTGGAGCCGTCGCTGCTGCCGGTCTTCCTGCTGGTGCTGATGATCCCGCTCAACCTCTACATCGCCGGGCGCGAACGCGGCAGCCTGGACAAGGTCGGCGCCGGGTGGATCACCGCGGGGCGGTTCGCCGGGACCTTCGGCGGGCTGTGGGTGCTGGTGGCGGTCCCGGTGGGCCAGCTGAACCTGCTCATCGGCGGCTCGACCGTGCTGGCGGCGGTGGTGACCCTGATCGCGCCGAAGTTCACGCCCGGCCGGGGCGCGTTCCTCGCCGCCGGGGCGATCACCGGCATCACCGAGACGGCCACCGGCGTGGGCGGACCGCCGCTGGCGCTCGTGTACCAGCACCGGCCGGCCGCGGTGCTGCGTTCGACGGTCGCGGTCTGCTTCATCGCAGGCGAGGTCATTTCGCTGGTGGTGCTGCTGGCCACCGGCAAGGTCGCGCCCGAACAGCTGTGGCCTGCGGTGCTGTTGCTGCCGGCGCTGGCGGTCGGCGCGGTGCTGAGCCGGTTCGTGCACCACCGCCTCGACGGCCCCCTGATGCGGCTACTGGTGCAGCTGTTCGCGATCGTCTCCGGCGTCGTGCTGCTGTTCGCCGGGTGAGCGCATCGTCGAACGGCGCGCGATCAGGACGGGCTCCGGGTTGGTGATCACCTGCGGACTGGTCTCCTGCTTGAGATTGGCCAGCAGGAGTTCGACGGCGCCGGCTGCGGCCTGCCCGAGGTGCAGGTCGATGGCGGTGAGCGCGGGCGCGCAGGTGCGGGCGCGCAGACCGTCGTAGCGGGTCGCCACCATGACGTCCGCCGGGACGCGAAGCCCGCGGTCGGTCAGAGCCCGCACCACGCCCACGGCGAAAGCGTCGACGGTCGCGCAGATCGCGTCGACCTCCGGGTGCTCGTCCAGGAGCGCCGAGGCGGCAGCGCACCCGGCCTCCTCGCCGCCGGATTCGTCGGCCGTGACGATCAGCGGTGCGATCCCGTGGCGGTCGGCGAACTCCCGGTAGGCGTCGATCGCGTCCACGTACGAGTTGCGGTGGCTGCTGCCGACGAGCAGGGCGATGTGGCGGGCGCCCTGCTCGCGCAGGTGGTCCAGCAGCAGCCGTCCCACCAGCCGGGCCCGCAGGTCGACGTGGGGGAGATCGGTGCCCGGCTGCCTGGCCAGCGTCACGATCGGCACGCCGCGGGCTTGCAGGCGCTTGGTCGCCGGGTCGTCCTCGTCGGGTTCGACGACGATCGCGCCGTCGATGTCCAGGGAGTCCAGCGGCGTGCCGGACTCCACCGGCGGGACCAGGACCAGCGCGTACCCGTGCAGCAGCGAGGTCTCGGCGGCGGCCGCGGCGACCTCCATGAAGAAGCCCAGCCGGGACGGGCCGCCGGCCACCGCGACCGGCATCGACGACACCAGGCCGATGGTCCGGGACTGGCCGTGGCGCAGCCGCTGCGCGCGCAGGCTCGGGTGGTACCCGAGCTCGGCGGCGACCTTCGCCACCCGCTCCCGCGTCCGCGGATCGACCTTGCCGATCCCGTTGAGCGCGTGGGACACCGTCGTCCGGGACACCCCGGCCGCCCGTGCCACGTCGGCGATCGTCGGCCGCGCCGCTCCCGGCATCACCATCTCCTCACGCTCGGGCACCCCGGCGGATCTTGCCCGACCGGGTCTGCGTCCGGCCAGGTCAGGACCCGTGAGTATTGTCGGTCGCTATCGCACCCAAAAGTACTCACGGGTCCTGACCAGGGGAAACCCGAGCTCCCGTAGTTCCGGGCGTCAGGGCACGTCGCGGCTCAGGAGGTCCGCTTCGGTCTCGCGGCGGACCCACGGCTCGGCCGCGCCGTCGTCCACCGCGACCACCGGGGGCCGGCCCACCATGTTGTAGGTCGAAGCCATCGAGTGGTGGTAGGCACCCGTGCACGGCACGGCCAGCAGATCGCCGGCGCGGATGTCGACGGGCAGCACCGCGTCCGGGATCAGCACGTCACCGGCCTCGCAGTGGCGGCCGACGACGCTCATCGCGCGCTCCCGCGCCTCGCCGACCCGGCCGATCAGCCGCGCGGCGTAGCGCGAGCCGTAGAGCTCCGGGCGCGGGTTGTCGCTGAACCCGCCGTCCACCGCGACGAAGGTCCGGCTGCTGCCGTGCTTCACCGTCACGACCCGGTACAGCGTGATCCCGGCGCGCGCCACGATCGCCCGGCCGGGCTCCAGCGTCAGCCGCGGCACGACGAGACCGTGCTTGCGGCACTCGTAGTGCAGCACCCGCGGGATGCGCGCGGCGAAGCCGGGCAGGTCGAACTCCGCATCGCCGGGCCGGTAGGCGACCGCGTGCCCGCCGCCGATGTTGAGCTGCGGCAACGTGATCCCGTGGCGCACCGCGATCTCGGCCAGGAACACCGTCAGCCGCCGCACCGCCTCCTCGTAGCCGGCCACCTCGGAGATCTGCGAGCCCAGGTGGCAGTGCAGGCCCACCAGCCGCAGCTCGGGCCGCTGCAGGACCTTCGCCACCGCCGCCGCGGCCTGGCCACCGGCCAGCGAGAGCCCGAACTTCTGGTCCTCCACGCCGGTGGCGACCGCGCGGTGGGTGTGCCCGTCGATGCCCGGCGTGACCCGGACCAGGACGTCCTGCGCGCCGACGATCCGGTCGATCTCCGCCAGCGAGTCCACCACCACGCGCCCGACCCCGGCGTTCGCCGCGGTCCGCAGCTCCCGGTCGGTCTTCGCGTTGCCGTGCAACAAGATCCGCTCCGCCGGGAAGCCCGCGGCGAGCGCGGTGGCGAGCTCGCCCGCGGAGCAGACGTCCAGCGACATGCCTTCCTCGGCGAGCAGCCGGGCCATCCGGCGGCACAGGAACGCCTTGCCCGCGAAGGCGATCTCGGCGTCCATCGAGCGGTACGCGCGGCACCGGGCGCGGACCGCCTGCACGTCCAGCACGTAGCCGGGGGTGCCGAACCGTTCGGCGAGCTCGGTGAGCGAGACGCCACCGACCGCCACGTCGCCGGAGGGCAGCGCCACGGCGCCCTCCGGCCAGATCGAACCGGGCAGCTTCTTGGGCAGGCTGTGGCGGAAGGTGGGCAGGAGTTCGGCGAGAGTCACGGCGACTTCCTCAGCGCTCGGCGGTGGATGGCTCATGCAGTTCCGCCTCTCCGCGTTTCACAGTTGTGGTTGCGTCCAGCTCAATCCCGCGTTTCGCAGTTTCTTGTGGCTGGTTTGCGTCACGTTCCCCTGAGGTGCGGTTGAGGAGGACTCGGGTTGACACAGGGCTACTCATGCCTACGCCCGGTCGGCCGGGGCCGAGGTGGTTCCGGGCGCGGTCCTGACGCCCGGCTCGCCCGTTCTGACGCGCTGTTGACGGGCGCGTCCGGGTGCTCTGGTAGAGAAGAGGCATGGCAGGTGCACAACCCCGGAAGCGGAAGGGGGCGACGGCAGAGCGGACCGCGGCGGAGACCCGCCCGGTGGCCCGCGTGCTCGTCGACGTCCCGCTGCCGGTGCACCTGGACCGGCCGTTCGACTACCTGGTGCCCGACCGGCTGGACGCCGACGCGGTCCCGGGCTGCCGGGTGCGGGTGCGCTTCCGGGGCAAGCTCGTCGACGGCTACCTGCTGGAACGCAACGAGACCACCGACTTCCAGGGCACCCTGTCCTGGGTCGAGCGGGTCCCGTCGCCGGAACCGGTGCTGACCCCGGAGCTGCTGGAGGTGGCCCGCGCGGTGGCCACCCGCTACGGCGGCATGCTCGCGGACGTGGTGCGCCTGGCGATCCCGCCCCGGCACGCCGGGGCCGAGAAATCGGCGCCTCGCGAACCCGGCCCGCCACCGCCGCGGCCCGAGGCCGGGGCGTGGGCCCGCTACCAGCACGGACCGTCCTTTTTGGACGCGGTGCACGCGGGGCGGTCGGCCCGCGCGGTCTGGCAGGCGCTGCCCGGCGAGGACTGGCCCGCCCGGCTGGCCGAAGCGGCCGCCACGGCAGCGGCGGCCGGGCGCGGCGCGCTGATCGTCGTCCCCGACCACCGAGACCTCCAGCGGCTGCAGGACGCGTGCACCGCGCTGCTCGGCGAGGACGGCGTCGTCGCCCTCGCCGCCGACCTCGCCCCGTCGATGCGCTACAGCCGCTGGCTGGCGGTGCTGCGCGGCGCGGCGCGCGTCGTGATCGGCACCCGCGCGGCGATGTTCGCGCCGGTCCACGACCTGGGCTTCGCGGCGGTGTGGGACGACGGCGACGACCTGCACAGCTACCCGCAGGTGCCCTACCCGCACACCCGCGACGTGCTGACCCAGCGCGCGCACGCGGCGGGAGCGGCGCTGATCGTCGGAGCCTTCGCCCGCACCGCCGAAGCGGCGCTGCTGGCCGAATCGGGCTGGGCGCACGAACTCGTCGCGCACCGCACGGACGTGCGGGCAGCGGCGCCGCGGGTGACCGCGATCGGCGAAGACGACACCCAGCTGGCGCGGGACCCGGCGGCGCGCGCAGCGCGGCTGCCCTCGGTGGCGTTCGAAGCGGCGCGAGCCGCGCTCGGCGCGGGAGCGCCGGTGCTGGTGCAGGTGCCGCGGCGCGGCTACGTGCCGGCGCTCGCGTGCGGCGACTGCCGCGAGCGGGCGAGGTGCCGCCGGTGCGCGGGGCCGCTAGCGCTGCCGGGAGGCAGCGAAGGCGGAGCGCCGAAGCCGGCGGCGTGCAGCTGGTGCGGAGCCGCGGAAGCGGCGTTCAAGTGCGGCTCGTGCGGCTCGCGGCGGCTGCGCGCCGTAGCGGTCGGCGCCAGCCGCACCGCGGAGGAGCTCGGGCGGGCGTTCAGCAACGTGTCGGTGCGGACCTCCGGAGCCGGCGAGATCCTGGCCGCGGTGCCCGCGAAGCCGGCGCTGGTCGTGTGCACTCCCGGCGCCGAGCCGGTCGCCGAAGGCGGCTACGGTGCCGCGCTGCTGCTGGACGGCCGGACCCTGCTGGGCCGCCCCGAGCTCCGCTCCGCCGAGACGGCGCTTCGGTTGTGGTTCGCGGCCGCCGCGCTGGTCCGGCCCGCCCGCGACGGTGGGCGAGTGGTGGTCATGGCCGACTCGTCGCTGCAGCCGGTGCAGGCGCTGGTGCGCTGGGATCCGGCGTGGTACGCCTCGCTGGAGCTCGCCGAGCGCGCCGAGCTCGGCTTCCCGCCGGCCCGCCGCGTCGCGGCCGTGGACGGCACGCCGGAGGCGATCGAGGCGCTGCTGGACTCGGCGGATCTGCCGCCGTCGGCGGAAGTGCTCGGCCCGGTGCCGCTGGGCCAGGTCGACGAGGACGGCAATTCCGAGCGGGAACGCCTGATCGTCCGGGTGGACCGGGCCGAAGGCCGAGCCCTGGCGGGCTCCCTCCACGCGGCCCAAGCGGTCCGGGCGGCCCGGAAGGCCACGGAACTCCAAGTCCGCCTGGACCCGCTGGAAATGCTGTAGGGCTCACCGTTTCCGCTGATCACGGGACCGCGCGTGGTTTGTGCTGCGATAGCGCCCCACAACGCTCACGGGCAGCCACCAGCCTGGACGCGGATTTCAAGCCGATCGCCCACGAGCACTCGTTGCCGAAGAGCTAACGGCCGAGGCCGCGAGGTACTGCTGATCAGCCTCGGCCGACCGCCTTGCGGAAGAAGACCCGGCGGTAGCCGTCCTGCTCGGCGCGGCCCGTTTCCACGTAGCCGTGCCTCGGGTAGTAGGCGAGGTTCTCCGTCATGACTTCGTTGGTGTACAGGCGGATCTCGGTCATCCGCTGCCGCACCGCCTCCCGGTCGGCCAGCGCCAGCAGGTCGCGCCCGAGGCCCCGGCCCTGCGCGTCGGGATGCACCGCGACGTTCTCCAGCAGCATCACGTCGCCTTCGGGTACGAGCACCAGCATCCCCAGGACCCGATCGTCTTCCTCGGCGACCCAAACCTGGTGCTCGCGAACCGCGGCGGAGTAGTCCGCGACCATCGGCGCCGGAAGCCGGTCCATGCGCTCGGTGTAGAGCGAGTACGCGAGCCGCGCGAGGTCCTCAAGCGCGGCGACGTCCGGCAACCGGGCTTCCCGAAAAGCGATCACGCCCCATCGTCGGCACCCACCCCGACCCCGCGCAACCCCCCGGAAATTCGGTGGCCGGGGTTTGTGGTGCGTGCTGGAATCAGGGGGGCGAGAGGAGCCTTGATGGGGCGCGTTCTGCTGGAGACCGAGCGGCTCGTGGTGCGGGAGCTCGGGCCCGACGACGTCGACGACGTTTTCGCCCTCAACAGCGATGCCGAGGTCATGCGGTACGTCAACGGCGGCGCTCCCGTCACCCGGGCCGAGATCGCCGACGAGGTCCTGCCCACCTACCTCGGGTACTACGAGCGGTTCGGCGGGCTCGGGCGGTGGGCGGTAGTCGAGAAGGCCACCGACCGGTTCGTGGGCATCCTCATGCTGCACCCCGATCCCGACGGGCCGCTCGACGACGTCGAGCTCGGGTACCGGTTCCACCGGTCCGCGTGGGGCCGGGGCTATGCGACCGAGGGCGCTTTCGCGTTGCTGCGCAAGGCGTTCACCGACCTCGGGGTGCGGCGGGTGTTCGCGCAGGCGATGGCCGTCAACCGGGGGTCGTGGCGGGTGATGGAGAAGGTCGGCCTGCGCTACGTGCGGACGTTCACCTACGACGGGCCCGAAGGCCTCATCGAGGGCGCCGAGCACGGCGACGTCGAATACGCGACGACCCGCGAGGAATGGCTGGCCCAGCACCGTCGTGAGCACTTTGGATCGCTTTAGCGACACGAAGTGCTCACGAGCCGCCGTGCGGGCGGATGGTGGTTCCGCGGTTAGGCTTTGCGGCATGGTGCGCAGTTCGGCTGCCGACGTGGACGGCTACCTGGCCGAGGTTCCGGTGGAACGCCGGGAGGCATTGGCCGAGATCCGGGCCCTGTGCCGGGCCGAGCTGGCCGGGTTCGACGAGGTCATGGCCTACGGGATGCCCGCATACCAGCGCGACGGCACCGCCGAGATCGCCTTTGCCAGCCAGAAGCAGTACATCTCCTTCTACCTCTTGCGCACCGATGTCCGGGACGCCTTCGCGCAGCGGCTCGCCGGGCACGACATGGGCAAGGGGTGCCTGCGCTTCCGCAAGGTTGATGCGATCGACTTCGACCTGGTCCGCGAGCTGCTGCGCGCGACGGCGGCCACCCGGGGCCAGGTCTGCTGAACCGGTCGGATGGCGCGCGGACACCGCGTGCGGCGGGGTCAGTACCGGTAGAGCCGATCGCCGACCGCCGCCGATGGCTCGGCGCTCCCGCCCGCCGGGGCGGAGATCCGGTCCGGGTCGCCGTCCGAGGTGTAGCGGCGGCCCGGGTCAGCGGCGAGCTTGTCCAGCCACGCCGCCGAGCCGTACTGCGCGTCCTGCCCGGCCGGGCCCTGGGAACGGATTCGGGGCACGTTGGCCGGGTCGAAATCCGCAGACCACGGCGACGGCGCGGGATTCGAGCCGACCAGCATGACGCTGTCGTAGTGGTAGGCGACGCCCTCCGCCGAGCCGTCGCCCGCGAGGCGCTCGTCGTCCGGGTGCACGCCCAGCGGCAGCGCGATCGACCGGACCTGCGCGCCCGGCACGGCGTCCGCGATGAGCCGCTGCATCCCGGCGATCTGGTGCCGCACCTCGGCTTCCGAAGCCCGGCCCAGGTTCTCGTGGTCGAGCGTGTGGTTGCCGATCTCGAAGCCGTGCTCGTGCAACCAGCCGAGGCCGCGCCGGCCGCCGGGCTCCTCGAACGGCGGGTTGTTCACGTAGCAGGTCGCCACCGGGCGGAACCCGGGATGCGCTGCGGCGACGTCCAGCAGGATGCGGACCCCGGTGCCCGCCGCCGGTTCCCCCGCACCGTCCAATGTGAACTGACTGATCGAGCCGTCGTCGAAGGTGAGCACCACCGGGTGCTTCCCGGCCGGGATGTCGAACCGCCCCGTGGCGTACTCGGTCGCCGTCACCGGCACGTAGTCCTCGGCGGCGAGCCGCTCCAGTTCAGCGCGGAAGTCCTCCGGGCTGCGGTCGTAGACGCTGCGTGGCGTCGGAGTGATCCGGTGGTACATGAGCACCGGGACGTCGCCGAGCTCGTTCGCCCGCGCCGATTCCGGCGTCGGGCGGGGGACGGGATCCGGCGGCCGGACGACCGCGTTGGGTTGGGGCTGGACGATCTCGCCGCCTTGCCCGGTGCCGCAGGCCGCGAGCAGGGTCGCCGCCGTCACCACGACGCCGGCGCGAATTTTCCGCACTGCTGATCGCATCTCCTCCAACGGTAGAGACCGGCTTTCCCGCTGGGGATACTCCAAGTGGTCATTGATCTCCCGGGCCATGGCTGCGAAGGTGGAACGGCCGGTCGTCGGCCGGTCCAACTTGATCACGCACGAATTTCGTGCAGCCGCGCGAGTTCGCCTGAAAGTCGGGGAGGCGAAAGCGATGTCGGATGTTGATTCCGGTGCGGCCCGCGCCAAGGCGGTGCGGGCCGACAGATTCGCGTTGTTCGGGGCGGGCGCCATCGCGCTGCTGTTCCTGGGATTCCTGCTGGTGAGATCGATGTCCACAGAGGACGTCGAGATATCCGGGCTGCCGGACCGCCCGATCGCGCCCGCCGAGGTGGGTTCGATCCAGATCCGCTCCGGTGCGGCCGATGGCGTGCAGGTGCTGCTGGACGGCCGCGAGGTCTCCACGGCGGACCGCCAGGGCGCACTCGCGGTGCAGGCTGAGGACCTGCCGGACGGGCCGCACGAGCTGCGCGTCGTGGTGCCGCGCAGCCCGTCCTGGTTCGGTTCGGACGCCACCACTCGGGCGTTCACAGTGGACAGTTCGCCGCCGGTGCTGCAGGTCGAGGACTCGCTGCGGCCGGACGGGCCGAACCGGCCGGTGACGGTCGTCGGCGCGGTGCAGGGCGCCACGCAGGTCACCGTGGCCGGGCGGGTCGTGGCGCCGGATCCGCAGGGCGGGTTCAGCGCGGTCGTCGACCGGCCCGACCGCGAGGTCCAGGTGGTCGCGACCGACGCGGCGGGCAACCGCGCGGAGAAGACGATGACCGTCCACATCAGACATCCCGGGATGCGCGCGGTGCACCTCACCGGACTGGCCTGGACCAGTGACTCCCTGCGCGAACCGATCCTCGCGATGGCCCGGCAGGGCAAGATCGACACCATCGAGCTGGACCTCAAGGACGAGAGCGGCGAGGTCGTCTACGACTCGGCGGTGCCGATGGCGCACCAGATCGGCGCCGTCAAGGGCTACTACCCGGCCCGGCAGGTGCTGGACCAGCTGCACGGCATGGGCGTGCGGGTGGTCGGGAGGCTGGTCGCCTTCAAGGATCCCGTGCTGGGCGCGGCGTCCTGGAACGGCGGGCACCCCGAGCGAGTGGTGCAGACCGCCGACGGCCGGCCCTGGACCAGCGGCGCCTACGGCAGCTACGCGTTCACCAACTTCGCCGACCCCGTGGTCACCCGGTACAACATCGACATCGCCGCCGAGGCCGCCGCGCTGGGCTTCGACGACGTCCTCTACGACTACGTGCGGCGGCCCGACGGGCACATCGAGCAGATGCGCATCCCCGGCCTGACCACCACGCCGGAGGCCGCGATCGCCGACTTCCTGCGGCAGACCCAGCCGGAGGTCCGGTCGCGGGGCGCGCTGCTGGGCGCGTCGGTGTTCGGCATCTCGGTCGACCGGCCCACCGAGATCGCCCAGGACATCAGGCAGATCTCGCGATACGTCGACTACATCTCGCCGATGGTCTACCCGTCGCACTGGGGCCCGGGGGAGTTCGGCGTCGGCAACCCCAACTCCCAGCCCTACGACATCGTGGCGCGCTCGCTGGCGGCGTTCGCCAAGGCGGTCGAGGGCACGGACGTGCAGATCATCCCGTGGCTGCAGGACTTCAGCCTCGGCGTCTCCTACGGCCCGGCGGAGGTGGCGGCGCAGATCGACGGGGCGCGGGCGAACGGCATGAACTCGTTCCTGCTGTGGGCCGCCAACTGCCGCTACCACGACGCGGCCCTGGGCCCTGCCGGCTAGCGACGTCCGGAACCGGTGTGCGGCCGGGCTCGCGAACTTTTCGCGGAATCTCCCGCCAGCACGGCAGAAGCTTGCCGTGGGGCAGTTGTATCGGGGGCGCAGACTGGGCAGAGTATGCGGCATTGTCGATGTTGGAGGTGGCGATGTCCGTGAGGCCCGTTCGACTCACCCTGGCCGCGATCACGTCGTGCGCCCTGGTCGCGCCGGTGGCGCAGGCGGCGCCCGGCGGGCCGCCGGAACCGCCCAAGCAGGCCGAGGCGGTCGGCTACGGAGGCGCCGTGTCCAGCGTCGACCCGTACGCGACGCAGGCCGGGATCGAGGTGCTCCGGCGTGGCGGCACGGCCACCGACGCGGCGGTCGCGGTCGCGGCGGCGCTGGGCGTCACCGAGCCGTATTCGGCAGGCGTCGGCGGCGGTGGTTTCTTCGTGCACTACGACGCGAAGACCGGCGCGGTCGAGACCATCGACGGGCGCGAGACCGCGCCCGCCAGCGTCCGCGAGGACTCGTTCCTGGAGAACGGCAAGCCGATCCCGTTCGACGAGGCGGTCACCAGCGGGCTCGGCGTCGGCGTGCCGGGCACCCCGATGACCTGGCAGGCGGCGCTGGACCGCTGGGGCAACAAGGACCTCTCCGAGGTGCTGCGCCCGGCTGAGCAGCTGGCCCGCAAGGGCTTCGTCGTCGACGAGACGTTCCGCGAGCAGACCGCTGAGAACCAGGAGCGCTTCAGCGCGTTCCCGGCGACTCGCGACCTGTTCCTGCCCGGCGGCAAGCTCCCCGAGGTCGGCAGCGTGCTGCGCAACCCCGACCTCGCCGACACCTACCGCACCCTGGGCACCAGGGGCATCGACGCGCTGTACCACGGCGAGATCGGCGCCGACGTCGTCAAGACGGTGAACCACCCGCCGGCCGACCCGGCCGCGAACCGCCAGGTGCGCCCCGGCGGCATGACCGCCGACGACCTGGGCGACTACGGCGTGAACGAGCAGGCGCCGACCCACCTGAACTACCGCGGCCTCGACGTCTACGGCATGGCGCCGGTCAGCTCTGGCGGCACGACCGTCGGCGAGGCGCTGAAGATCCTGGAGCGCACCGACCTCTCCGACGGCGACAAGACCGCGTACCTGCACCGGTTCCTGGAAGCGAGCAAGATCGGCTTCGCCGACCGCAACCGCTGGGTGGGCGACCCGGAGTTCAACGACGTGCCCACCGAAGAACTGCTCAGCGCGGACTTCGCGGCCTCCCGGGCCTGCCTGATCAGCGACGACGCCGTGCTGCAGACCCCGGTCGCGGCCGGTGACCCGCGCAACCCGCAGGGCTGCCAGGCGGGCACCGCCGGAGGCGCCGAGCCCTACGAGGGCCCGAACACCACGCACCTGACCGTGGCCGACGCCTGGGGCAACGTGGTGGCCTACACGCTGACCATCGAGCAGACCGGCGGCAGCGGCATCGTGGTGCCCGGCCGCGGCTTCCTGCTGAACAACGAGCTGACCGACTTCAACTTCACGCCGGTCACCCCGGGCCAGCCGGACCCGAACCTGCCGGGCCCGGGCAAGCGCCCGCGCAGCTCGATGAGCCCGACGATCGTGCTGCAGGACGGCAAGCCGCTGCTGGCGGCGGGCAGCCCGGGCGGCGCGACGATCATTACCACCGTCCTGCAGGTGCTCACCGGCCGCCTGGACCGCGGCCTGTCCCTGGTGGACGCCATCGCGGAGCCCCGGGCGTCGCAGCGCAACTCGGCGCAGACCGAGGCGGAGCCGGGCTTCCTGGCCCAGCCGGAGGCGGAGAAGCTGAAGGCCATCGGCCACCAGTTCAAGACGACGAGCGAGATCGGCTCGGCAACGGGCGTGGAGCGGCTGCCCGACGGCCGCTGGATCGCGGCGGCGGAACGCGAACGCCGCGGCGGCGGCGCGGCAGCGGTGGTGGTCCCGACCCGCTGACACCGGGCCTTGGAACGGGGCCGTGAGTCTGTTGGCAGCCCAACGGACTCACGGCCCCGTACCCGCGGAAACGTTCCTCCGGTTCCTCCGGTGGCGGTCAGCGGGTGCGGTTGGCGTGCCACATGGTGTGCTCGCGGCTGATCACCGACTCGGCGTCGACCACCGCCGCCGACCACTGCTGCTCGTCCAGGTCCCGGTCGAGCAGGTTGCGGACCACCGCCAGCTCGTGGGAGGCCACCACGTACGCCGTGGCCGTCGCGCTGTGCTGGCGGGTGGCCGTCCACGCCGCGAACGCCGAGACCGTCGCGGCCACGATGCCCGCCAGGTCGAAGTCGACCACCCCGAACGCCTTCGCCAGCGCGCCCGCGACGCCCACCACCTCCATGATCAGCATCGTGGTCCGGAAGACCCGCGCGCTGCGCTGGTGGAAGCGCGCCTTGTTCGCGTACCAGTCCTGCTGGTCGAGCACCCGGCCGACCAGGTAGGCCTCCTTGCGCTCGGCCAGCGGCGTCGCGCGCATCGCCCGCATCTTGGCGGTGATCGTCGACGCGGTGCTCGGCAGCAGCGGAACCTTCGGCATGTCGTGCTGCAGGATGCGGATGCGATCCGTGAACTCGTCGTCGGGCCGCTCGGAGTCCGCCGGGAACGGCGCGGCGCCCGAGACGTAGCGCCAGGTCAGGGTCTTGACGGACTCCGCGAGCGCGCGACCCTCGTACCAGACCTTGTCCGGCCGGGTGCCCACGATGGCCAGCTCGATCACCATCGCGCCGACGAACGCCAGCGCGGTGCCCACCGCGAACAGATCGATCTGGGAGTCGCCGATGCGCAGCGCGAACGCGGCGAACGTCGCGGCCGAAACGGTCAGCACCAGCCGGGAGCGGACGGCCCGCAGGAAGGTGCGCTGCTGGTGCACCGAGGCGCCGTCGGCCGCCTGGAACAGCCCCGGGTAATCGTCCGGGGTCAGGGTTTGAAGCTGTTCGGTACTCGACATGCACGCTCCGTGACTCGGGTCTCCCAGTGAATCGTGGCGGAGGACCGCTCCGAAAGCGGCCATTCCAGCGGAACTCCCGCGCCACCGGTCCGGGCCGGGTGACGACTAGACTCGTCGGGTCCGTCAGTCGTCGACGTGCCAGGGAGCCCATGTGACCGTCCAGCCGATCAGACTCTTCGGCGACCCCGTGTTGCGCACCAAAGCCGACGAGGTGGTCGACTTCGACAAGGAGCTGCGCACCCTCGTCCAGGACCTGTGGGACACCATGGAGGACCAGGGCGGTGCCGGGCTGGCCGCGCCGCAGCTGGGCGTCGGCCTGCGGGTCTTCACCTACCACTGCGACGGGTTCGCCGGGCACCTGATCAACCCCACCTGGACCGCGATCGACGACGAGGAGCAGTTCGGCCAGGAGGGCTGCCTGTCCATCCCCGGTATGTACTGGGACTGCCTGCGCGCCCGCAACGTGGTGGCCCGCGGCTGGAACATGCACGGCGAACCGGTCGAGGTCGAGGGCACCGACCTGCTCGCCCGGTGCATCCAGCACGAAACCGATCACCTGGACGGCGTGCTGTTCGTCGACCGGCTCGACGAGCAGACCCGCAAGGCCGCGATGCGCGAGATCCGCAAGGCCGAGTGGTTCGACGGCAACGCGCCGGTGATCAAGGAAAGCCCGCACCCGCTGTTCGGGGGTCGCTGACATGCGCGTGGTCTTCGCCGGAACCCCCGCCCCCGCCGTGCCCGCGCTGCAGGCGCTGCTGGACTCCGGCCGCCACGAGGTCGCCGCGGTGATCACCAGGCCGGACGCTCCCGCCGGCCGCGGTCGAAAGCTGCTGCGTTCCCCGGTCGGCGCGCTCGCAGACGAGCACGGCATCGAGGTGCTCACGCCCGCGCGCGCGTCCGAACCGGACTTCCTGGAGCGGCTCGCGGAGCTGGCCCCGGACTGCTGCCCGGTGGTGGCCTACGGCGCGCTGCTGCGGGAGAAGGCGCTGGCCATCCCGAAGTTCGGCTGGGTGAACCTGCACTTCTCGCTGCTGCCCGCGTGGCGCGGCGCCGCCCCGGTGCAGGCGGCCATCCGGCACGGCGACGAGATCACCGGGGCCAGCACCTTTCGGCTGGTGCGCGAGCTGGACGCCGGCCCGGTCTACGGCGTGGTCACCGAGGAGGTGCGCGCCACCGACACCGCCGGTGAGCTGCTGGACCGGCTGGCGGTCTCCGGCGCCGGGCTGCTGGCGGCCACCCTGGACGGCATCGAGGACGGCACGCTCCGCGCCGAGGAACAGCCCGGCGACGGCATCAGCTACGCGCCGAAGGTGACCGTCGAGGACGCCAAGGTCGACTTCGCCGCACCGGCCACCGCCGTGGACCGGCTGATCCGGTCGGTCACCCCGGACCCGGGTGCCTGGGCGCTGCTGCGCGACGAGCGGTTCAAGCTCGGCCCGGTGTCCGTCGTCGAGGACGAGCTGCCGCCCGGGGAGATCCGGGTGGAGCGGCGGCGGGTGCTGGTCGGCACCGGGACGTCCGCGGTCGCGCTGGGCGAGGTGCAGGCGGCGGGCAAGAAGCGGATGGCCGCCACGGACTGGGCCCGCGGGACCCGCATCGAGCAAGGAGAACGGCTCAAGTGAACGATCGCCGCCGCCGGCCGTCGAGGCCGGCCAAGGCCCGCCCGCCGCAGCGCAAGTCCGGTCCGGCCCGGCCGGTGGACGTCGACCCGGCCCGCCTCGCCGCGGTGGAGACGCTCCGCGCGGTGCGGGAGCGCGACGCGTACGCGAACCTGGCGCTGCCGCCGCTGCTCAAGCAGCGCCGCATCAGCGGCCGGGACGCCGCGCTGGCCACCGAGCTGACCTACGGCGCCTGCCGCGCGCAGGGCCTGCTGGACGCTGTCATCGACGACTGCAGCAACCGGCCGCTGGCCGAGCTGGACCCGAAGATGCTCGACGCGCTGCGCCTCGGCGTCTACCAGCTGCTGCGCACCCGGATCCCGGCGCACGCCGCCGTCGCATCCACTGTGGACATCGTGCGGTTCGAAAGCGGTTCCAAGCTGGCCGGTTTCGCCAACGCCGTGATGCGCCGCGCTGCCGAACTCGACGAGCAGGGCTGGGTCGCCAAGGTCGCCCCGCCGCGCGGGGAGGACCCGGTCGGCCACCTCGCGATGCGCTACGCGCACCCGAGGTGGATCGCGCAGGCCTTCGCCGACGCACTCGGCCTCGACGAGCTGGAGGCGGCGCTGGCCGCCGACGACGCCCGGCCCGCGGTGCACCTGACCGCGCGCCCGGGCGAGATCAGCGCCGACGAGCTCGCCGCGATCACCGGCGGCGACCCGGCGCCGTACTCGCCCTACGGCGTGCGGCTGGAGGCCGGCGCCGGCGACCCCGGCGACCTGGAGCCGGTGCGGGAAGGCTTCGCGGCCGTGCAGGACGAGGGCAGCCAGCTGGTGGCGCTCGCGGTGACCCGGCCGGAGGTCGAGGGGCCGGACCTGCGCTGGCTGGACCTGTGCGCGGGCCCGGGCGGCAAGGCGAACCTGCTCGGATCGCTGATCACCCTCGACGGCGGTTCGCTCGACGCCGTCGAGCAGGCGCCGCACCGCGCGGACCTGGTGCGCAAGGCCACCGAGGGGCTGTCGGTGTCGGTGCACGTCGCCGACGGCCGCGACCCGGGCCTGGAGCCGGGCTTCGACCGCGTGCTGGTGGACGCGCCGTGCACCGGGCTGGGCGCGCTGCGGCGCCGCCCGGAGGCGCGGTGGCGGCGGCAGCCGTCGGACGTCGGCGATCTGACGAAGCTGCAGCGCGAGCTGCTGCTGTCGGCGATCAAGCTGACCCGCCCGGGCGGCGTGGTGGCGTACGTCGTGTGCTCGCCGCACCTGCCGGAGACCGAGGGCGTGGTGTCCGACGTCGTGCGCCGCACCGGCGTCACGCAGCTGGACGCGCGCGAGTACTTCCCGGACGTGCCGGACCTGGGCGATGGGCCGGGCGTCCAGCTGTGGCCGCACCGCCACGGCACCGACGCGATGTTCTGCGCCCTGTTGCGGGTGTGACGATGTCGTGAGCGGAAGTGGTCGCTGTCGCGGCCGCTTCCGCTCACGAGTGGAGCCTGATCGGCCGTGGTAGTAATAGCGACCATTGCCACTCGCGATGCATTGCGGAAGGGGTGCGTTGTGTCCGAAGAGGACTACCGGCGGTGGCTGGCCGTCGCGGTCGCGGAGGCGAAGGCCGGGCTCGCCGAGGGCGGGATCCCCATCGGCGCGGCGCTGATCGGCGCCGACGGGCAGGTGCTGGGCAGCGGGCACAACCGCAGGGTGCAGGACGACGATCCGTCGGTGCACGGCGAGACGGCGGCCTTCCGCAACGCGGGCCGGCAGCGCTCCTACGCCGGGACGACGATGGTGACCACGCTGTCGCCGTGCTGGTACTGCAGCGGACTGGTGCGCCAGTTCGGGATCGGCCGCGTCGTCGTCGGCGAGGCCCGGAACTTCCACGGCGGCCACGACTGGCTCGCCGAGAACGGCGTCGAGATCGTGCTCCTCGACGACCCGGAGTGCACCCGGCTGATGGCCGACTTCATCGAGGCCAACCCACGCCTCTGGTACGAGGACATCGGCGAGGACGCGGACTGACTCCGTTTCCGCTGGCGACTGCCCCGCACGGGGCCTGGCCGGCGGAAACGGGGTGGCCTCGGCTACTCCGGGGCCTGTCCGGCGGTCCGGCGGCGGGCGAAGTAGGTGATCAGGCCGATCACCAGCCAGACCGCTCCCACCGTCAGCGCCAGCGGGCTCGCCGTGGCCAGCACGATCGCCGCGATCAGGGCGCCGACGACCGGAACGACCACAGTGGACACCCGGCGTTCCCGTCCGGACACCGCGAAGTAGCCGATCACCGAGGCGTGCAGCAGGACGAACGCGGTCAACGCCCCGACCGTCACCATCGACGACAGGACCTCCAGCCCGTCCTCGGCCGACGCCGCCCACACCGACACGATCAGCGTCACCACCGCGGCCAGCAGCGTCGCGTTGCGCGGCACGTGCGCCCGCTGGTCCACCCGGCCGAGCGCCGCGGGCATCTGGCCGTCCCGCGCCATGCCGAACAGCAGCCGGCTCACCGCCGCCTGCGCCACCATCGCCGAGAACGCCGGCGCGACCGCCTTCACCGCCGTCACGGCCACCGCGAGCCAGCCGCCCAGCGAGGCCCGCAGCATGTCGTAGAACGCCGAGTCCTGCGCGTCCGCGTCCAGCGCCAGCTCCTGCGGCGTCAGCGGGTTCAGCAGCGAGGCGAGGTAGGTCTGCACGAAGAACAGCACGCCGCTGAGCGCCAGGCAGAACAGCAGCGCCCGGCCGACCTGGCGGGACGATCCGGTGTTCTCCTCGGCGAACGACGCGATCGCGTCGAAGCCGAGGAACGACAGCACCGCCACGGACACCGCGCCCAGCACGGCCAGCGGCGCGAACGCGTCCACCCCGGTCAGCGGCGACAGCCACGGCCGGGCCGGACCCTCGGTGGCCAGCACCACCAGCGCGGCGACGACGAACACCGCGAGCAGCACGATCTCCACCACCAGCACCACCGTGCCGACGATCGCCGCGACCTTGACGCCGGTCAGGTTCAGCGCCGTCACGACGACGATCGCAAGCCCGGTCGCCAGCCACACCGGGATCTGCGGCACCAGCGAGTTCGTCGCGATGCCGACGAACAGCGACGCCACGCTCGGGATGAACAGGTAGTCCAGCATGATCATCCACCCGGCCACGAAACCGGGCGCCCGCCCCAGGCCCGCCGAGGCGTAGGCGAACACCGAACCGGCCTTCGGCACCGCCGCCGACATCCGCGCGTAGGACCAGGCCGTGAACGCCATGGCCACGGTCGCGACGACGTAGACCAGCGCCACCGCGCCGCCGCTGCGCGCGTCGAGCACGCCGAAGACGCCGACGGGCGCGAGCGGCCCGATGAACAGCAGGCCGGAAACGATCAGGTCGCGAAGCGACAGCCGCCGCTGCAACCCCTCCGCGGAAGTAGTGGCCATGGCAGAACACCTGTCTCCGAACTCGATGTGCGGGTTCCCCGGGGCGGGAGACGCCCGAGAACCCGCGGCGCTGCGGGTTGCGAGGATGGGATGCCCGATCAAAGCACGCCCCGGGCCCGGCCGGAACAACGCGGCGCCCGCGATGGTTGACCTTGCACGGTTCCGCACCGAGGCTGGACCGGCAACCGCAACTCACGTCAGGTGGTACGAATGTCTTCCACTCCGGTCGAAGTGACCCGCACCGGTCCGCACACCTTCACCGCGACCAACCCGCGCGGCGGCGAGGTGACGATCGGCAGCGAGGACGCGCCCGACGCGTTCACCCCCGGCGAGCTGCTGCTCGCGGCCATCGCCGGCTGCTCCGCGGTCACCAGCGAGAACCTGCTGGTCCGGCGGCTCGGGGAGGACGCGAAGGTGACGGTGCACGCCGACCGGACCAAGGTCCCGGAGGACAAGCACAAGTTCGCTTCGGTCCAGGTCAGCTTCGACGTGGACCTCAGCGGGATCGAGGACGACGACGAGCGCGGCAAGGTCGTCGACGCGGTGCAGCGCGCGATCGAGAAGTACTGCACCGTCAGCCGCTCCGTCGAGGAGGGCACCCCGATCGAGCTGACCCTCCCGCGCTGACTCGCACTACAACTGTGCAACTGACGCGTCCGGCCACCGGGGTCGCGTCGTAAGGTGCTCGTCGCGCACCCATAGGCGGTGCGCGACGAGTGGGAGGCACAACACAGTGGCACAGGAGACCGCATCGGCACAGCAGTCCGGGTTGCGCAGGGATCTCTCCGGGCGCCAAGTCGGCATGATCGCCATCGGCGGCGCCATCGGCACCGGGCTGTTCCTCGGCTCCGGCCTGGCGATCTCCATCGCCGGCCCGGCCGTGATCATCGCCTACGCGGTCGCCGCGTTCGCCGCGCTCGCCCTGGCCTACGCGCTGGCCGAGATGATCGTGGTGCACCCCGAGGCGGGCGGGTTCGGTGCGGTCATCAAGCGGTACCTCGGCGGGCTCGCCGGGTTCGTGTCCCGCTGGATCTACTGGGCCGCGCAGGTGGTCAACATCGGCAGCGAGGTCATCGCGGCCGGGCTGTACATGCAGTTCTGGTACCCGCAGCTGCCGCTGTGGATCCCGGTGGTGGTCTTCTCGGTGCTGATGCTGGCGATCAACGTCGCCGCGGTGCGCTTCTTCGGCGAGTTCGAGTACTGGTTCGCCATGATCAAGGTCGTCACGATCGTGGTGTTCGTGCTGCTCGGCGTGGTCTACATCGTCTTCGGCCTGCCGGGTCAGCAGCCGGCCGGCGTCGGCGCGCTGACCGAGCACGGCGGGTTCCTGCCCAACGGAATCGGCGCGGTGTGGCTGGCGCTGACCGTGGTCACGTTCTCCTACCTGGGCACCGAGGCCGTCTCGATGACCGCGGCCGAGTCCCGCAACCCCGGCCGGGACGTGCCGCGCGCGGCGCGCAGCATGGTGCTGCGGCTGGGCCTGTTCTACGTGCTCGGCATGCTGGTGGTCGTCTCGATCCTGCCGTGGAACCAGGCGTCGTCGTCGGGCGACATCACGGAGAGCCCGTTCGTGCGGCTGTTCAGCCTGGTGGGCATCCCCGCCGCGGCCGGGATCATGAACTTCGTGGTGCTCACCGCCGCGCTGTCGGCGATGAACACGAACCTGTACCTGACCGCCCGCATGACCCACTCGCTCGCCATGGACGGCTATGCGCCGAAGTGGTTCGCCGTGGTCAGCGAGAACGGCGTGCCGCGGCGCGCCCTGGTGCTGTCGGCGGCCGGGCTGGCGCTGGCCGCGTCGCTGTCGGTGTTCGCCGAGGACACCGCGTTCCCGATGCTGCTGGGCCTGGCGCTGTTCGGCGCGCTGGTGGTGTGGCTGATGATCTTCGCCAGCCAGCTGGTGTTCCGCCGCCACCGGGCGCTGGAGGGCCTGCCGCCGTCGCCGGTGCGGCTGCCGGGCGCCCCGGTGACGACGGTGCTGGCGATGCTGTTCGTCGCGGCGGTGCTGCTGACCACGCCGTTCACCGAGCAGTTCAACACCGCCTGGAAGGCGGGCGTCCCGTTCGTGCTGATCCTCTGCGTGGCGTACTACGTCATCCAGCGCCGCAGCGCCGCGCGATCGGAGTGAGCACCGGTGGAGGGCGTCCGGCCGAGGGACGGGCGCCCTCCACGCCTCCGCCGATCGGGTGAGGGGCGGGAGCGCAAGGGTGCCCCGCCGCCCTCCGCACCAGGCATTTACACTCCCGCATGTGTCGAACCAGCCGATGATCGCGCCCTCCATCCTGTCCGCCGATTTCGCCCGCCTCGCCGACGAGATGGCCGCCGTGAACGGCGCGCCCGGCGTGCGCGCCGACTGGCTGCACGTGGACGTGATGGACGCGCACTTCGTGCCCAACCTGACCCTGGGGCTCCCGGTGGTCGAGTCGCTGCTGAAGGCGACCGACATCCCGATCGACTGCCACCTGATGATCGAGGACCCGGACCGCTGGGCCATCGGCTACGCCGAGGCCGGCGCCTACAACGTCACGGTGCACGTGGAGGCCGCCAAGGACCCGATCGCGATCGCCAAGGACCTGCGCGCCGCCGGCGCGAAGGCGGGCCTGTCGATCAAGCCGAACACCCCGCTGGACCCGTACGTCGAGGTCCTCAAGCACTACGACACGCTGCTGGTGATGTCCGTGGAGCCGGGCTTCGGCGGCCAGAGCTTCATCGCCGACGTGCTGGACAAGGCCCGCAAGGCCCGCGAGCTGGTCGACACGGGACACCTGAACCTGGTGGTGGAGATCGACGGCGGCATCAACGCCGACACCATCGAGCAGGCCGCGGAAGCCGGCGTCGACTGCTTCGTGGCGGGTTCGGCGGTCTACAACGCCGACGACCCGGCGAAGGCGGTCGAGGCCCTGCGCGCCAAGGCCGCTCCGAACTTCGCCCACGCCCGGCAGTGACGATGTTCCTCCGCAATTTCCATTGAAATCGAAGATTCGATTTCAATGGAAATTGCGGGATGGGGAGGGGAACCGATGGTCGGTCGCGCCGAGGAGCAGGCGATGCGCACCGCGATCGCCGCGAGCGAGCAGGTGCGCGGCACGACCAGCCCCAACCCGCCGGTGGGTTGCGTGGTGCTGGCCGCCGACGGCGAGGTCGTCGGCGTCGGCGCGACGCAGCCGCCGGGCGGTCCGCACGCCGAGGTGGTCGCGCTCCGCGCGGCGGGGGAGCGGGGCAGGGGCGGCACCGCCGTGGTGACGCTGGAACCGTGCTCGCACACCGGCCGGACGCCGCCCTGCACGGATGCCCTGCGGTCCGCCGGGATCGCGCGCGTGGTGCACGCGGCCTCCGATCCCAACCCGCAGGCCGCCGGCGGCGCCGACGTGCTGCGCGCCGCGGGCATTGATGTCCACAGTGGATTCCTGGTCGACGAGGCGGCAAGGGGTCCGCTGCGGGCCTGGCTGCACTTCGCGCGGACCGGTCGGCCGCACGTCACCTGGAAGTACGCGGCCACATTGGACGGTCGCTCGGCCGCCGTCGACGGCACCAGCAAGTGGATCAGCTCCGCCGAATCCCGCGCCGAGGTGCATCGATTCCGCGCGCAGGTGGACGCGATCATCGCAGGCACCGGCACGGTCCTCGCCGACGACCCGCAGCTCACCGCCCGCACACCAGACGGCGCGTTGCTGGCCCGGCAGCCGCTGCGGGTCGTCGTCGGCGACCGCGAGATCCCGCGCACCGCCAAGGTCTTCGACGACGCGGCCGAAACGATCCAGCTGCCCGGCGGCGACCCGGTCGCGGTGCTCGCCGCGCTCGCCGACCGCGGCGTCGTCGACGTGCTGCTGGAGGGCGGCCCGCGGCTGGCCGGCGCGTTCATCGCCGCTGGCTGCGTGGACCGGGTGCTCGCCTACGTCGCGCCGCTGCTGCTGGGCGCCGGCCCGGCCGCGCTCGGGGAAGCGGGAGTGGGAAGCATCTCGGAAGCATGGCGGTTGACAGTCGAAGAGACGACTATGAGTGGCCCCGACGTCCGGATCAGCGCGGTCCCGTTGGACGGCCGACCGGGCGCCGAAGGCGGGTAGTGCGAGGAGGCAGCAGGTGTTCACCGGGATCGTCGAGGAGCTCGGCACCATCGAGGCGGTCGAGCCGTTGGCCGACGGCAGCCGGTTGACCATCGCGGGGCCGGTGGTCACCGGGGACGCCAAGCACGGCGATTCGATCGCCGTCAACGGCGTGTGCCTGACCGTCGTGGCGGTTGGCGACGGGCGGTTCACCACCGACGTCGTTGCCGAGACGTTGCGCCGCTCCTCGCTGAAGGGCATCGCGGCCGGCGACCGGGTCAACCTGGAGCGCGCGATGGCGCTCGGCGACCGGCTCGGCGGGCACATCGTGCAGGGCCACGTCGACGGCACCGCGGTGCTGTGCGGCACCGGCGCCGACGGGCTCACCCGCTTCGAGCTGCCCCGGCGGCTGTCCCACTACCTGGTCGAGAAGGGCTCCATCACCGTCGACGGGGTGTCGCTGACCGTGGTCGACGCCGGTGACGGAGAGTTCAGCATCGCGCTGATCCCCACCACCAAGGAGCTGACCACGCTGGGCTTCCGCGAGCCGGGTGACGAAGTGAACATCGAGGTGGATGTGCTGGCCAAGCACCTGGAACGGCTCGCCGCCGCGCAACTGGACCACCAGGCCCATGGTGCGCAGGCCCGTTCGGGGGACAATGGCGGCGTCAGGGAGGCGCGGTGATGAACCCCGAGGACGAGGTCGCGAACACGGTGAGCACGAAAAGGTTCGACAGCATCGAGCGCGCACTGGCCGACATCGCGGCCGGGCGCCCGGTCGTCGTGGTGGACGACGAGGACCGCGAGAACGAAGGCGATCTGATCTTCGCCGCGGAGAAGGCGACGCCGGAACTCGTGGCGTTCATGGTCCGCTACACCTCCGGCTACATCTGCGTCGGGCTCCCCGGCGAGGACTGCGATCGCCTCGACCTGCCCCCGATGTACTACTGGAACCAGGACCGCAAGGGCACGGCCTACACCGTCACGGTCGACGCCGCCGAAGGCGTCAGCACCGGCATCTCCGCCGCCGACCGCGCCAAGACGCTGCGCGTGCTGGCCGGCGAGGAGTCGACCGCCAAGGACCTGACCAGGCCCGGCCACGTGGTGCCGCTGCGCGCCCGCGAAGGCGGCGTGCTGCGCCGCCCCGGCCACACCGAAGCCGCCGTGGACCTCTCCCGCCTCGCCGGGCTGCGGCCGGCCGGCGCGCTGTGCGAGATCGTCAGCCAGAAGTCCGAGGGCGACATGGCGCGCCGCGACGAGCTGGAGGTCTTCGCCGAGGAGCACGACCTGGCGCTGATCACCATCGCCGACCTGATCTCCTACCGGCGCCGCTTCGAGAAGCAGGTGGTGCGCGTCGCCGAGGCCCGCATCCCCACCGGGCACGGCACGTTCCGCACCTTCGGCTACGACAGCACCATCGACGGCATCGAGCACCTGGCGATGGTCTACGGCGAGATCGGCGACGGCGAGGACATCCTGGTCCGGGTGCACTCCGAATGCCTGACCGGCGACGTGCTGGGCTCGCTGCGCTGCGACTGCGGCCCGCAGCTGGACGCGGCGATGGCCAAGGTCGCCGAGGCCGGTCGCGGCGTGGTGCTCTACATGCGCGGGCACGAGGGTCGCGGCATCGGGCTGATCCACAAGCTGCAGGCGTACCAGCTGCAGGACGACGGCGCGGACACCGTGGACGCCAACGTCGCGCTGGGCATGCCGGTCGACAGCCGCGACTACGGGCAGGGCGCGCAGATCCTGTGCGACCTGGGCATCAAGTCGATGCGGCTGCTCACCAACAACCCGGCCAAGCGGGTCGGGCTGGAGGGCTACGGCCTGCGGATCGTGGACCGCGTGCCGCTGCCGATCCGCCCGAACCCGGAGAACATCCGCTACCTCCGCACCAAGCGCGACCGGATGGGGCACGTGCTGGACAATCTCGACGACGGGGAAGATTCCTCGATCAACGGCGAGACTGGAGTTACGGCATGAGTGGCGAGGGTCGACCGCGGATCAGCGTGCCGAAGGCGGGTGACCTGCGGCTGGGCATCGCCGCGATCCGCTGGCACGAGCGGCTCGTCGAGCAGATGCTCTCCCGCGCGCTGGCGGCGGCGAAGGAAGCGGGCATCGCGGAGCCGACCGTGGTGCGGGTGCCCGGTTCGATCGAGCTGCCGGTGGTCTGCCAGCAGCTGGCGCACCAGCACGACGCGGTGGTCGCGCTGGGCGTGGTGATCCGCGGCGGCACGCCGCACTTCGAGTACGTCTGCGACTCGGTCACCCAGGGCCTGACCCGGGTGGCGCTGGACGAGTCCACGGCCATCGGCAACGGCGTGCTGACCTGCGACACCATGCAGCAGGCGGAAGACAGGGCCGGGTTCGACGACTCGGTGGAGGACAAGGGCTTCGAGGCGACCGCGGCGGCGCTGGAGACGGCGCTGGTGCTGCGGGAGCTGCGCGGCTGGGACGGGGAACGGGGTTTCTTGTGAGTGCCGAGCGGGTGGAGGTCCGGCCGCGGAAGGTGCGGCGGATTGCGATCCCGATCGCTGTCGTGCTGGTGCTGGCGTTCGCGGTGGTCGGGCTGCTGCTGCGCAACACCCCGACCGGCGTGATCTTCTCGGTGTCCGACCAGGTGGCGATGGTGGCGCTGGGCCTGCTGCTGGGCGGCGGCGTGATGCTGCTGACCCGGCCGCGGTTGCGCGCCGACGCCGACGGCGTGGAGGTCCGCAACATCATCGGCACGCAGCGCTTCTCGTGGCCGCTGGTGCAGGCCGTCACCTTCCCGGACGGCGCCTCGTGGGCCCGGCTGGAGCTGCCGGAGGACGAGTACGTGCCGATCATGGCGATCCAGGCGTCCGACGGCGAGCGGGCGATCAAGGCGATGCGGGAGCTCCGCGAACTCCGCCGCGAGGTCGACGCCGCGAACTGAGCGCCGAGCGGCGTGGTGGCGCCTTCGACCGGACGAACCCGGCGGAGGCGCCCTTCACGCAGAACTGCAACCCGATGAGCTGTGCTGTTGCTCTTGTTCCTGGTCAAAGCGGCTGTTAAGCCTGCTCCAGGATATCACTTGCATGACCTTGTGGTGCCCTTGGTATTGCCTGGTCAAGGCTCTGTCGGGTCTGTACAGCTACATGGTTGCTACGCGCAAGATCAACTCCCTGCGCGAGAAGGCGCAGCGGGGCTAGTCGCGCTCTGCTCCATCCGGCCAGATGACGGTGACCGGGAGATCACGTTCACGAGCGGCATCCACAACATCAGCCGTGCCCCCGTAGCCCCGAGCGGGCTTGCCGTCCCACACTGCGACGAGGCGATCTGCCAGCTCGATCACCTTGACGCTGGCCGTCATGTGGGACTCGGAGGTCGAATCCGGGAAGTCGAGCTGAATGATCTCCGAGGCCCGGCTGAACAGTTCGTCGTAGTCGGCGTGGTGCTCTTCGGGAAGCTTCTCGCGGTAGTTGACTGCCGGAACGATGACGATCAACGACCCGCCTTGATCGAGAACAGCACGTGCGAAGAGCGCATCGGCGCCGTCCGCGATGCAGCTCAGCCCGATCAGGGAGTCGCCGTACTTCGCCAGCTCCGAACGGAGTGCATGCTGCACCAGCTCTGTGGTCTCCGCACGGCTCGCGGTCCTGCAGAGCCCCGGCACCGCCGTGCACGCCCACATCAAGCTCACCAACCCATCGCAGCGGTCGGCACGGCGTCGATGCGTTTGCCGACGGCGGCGCGGTCGGGCTTGTCGGGGCGGAGCTGGTCGGCGTCGCCGGGTGGGTGGCGGACTTCCACGGCGTCGAAACACCACTCGGCGACGGGGTTGGCGTGGTGGGTCGAGCCGCGTGACTTGGTGAGTGCCATCAGCTCGGTCATGCCGTAGGTGAGGCCGCGGTAGGTCTGCGGGATCGGTGCCAGGTCGAGCCGCGTCTTCCTCTGGATCTCCTGCCGCACCGGTTCGCCGCTCCATTCGTCGTACCCGGCGGCCATCACCTTGAAGTCGCGGCAGTCGGCGTAGATGACGTCGTAGTCGATGACATCGCCCGGCGTGACGGTGATCCAGCCGCCGTCGGCCCACTGTGACACCCGGCCGTTGGTGCGGGAGCGAGGAACTGCACCGCCGACTCGGGCAGCCAGAACCGCCACAGCATCGAGGGCATCCCGTCCAGCCCGTCGGGGATCAGTAGCGCCCAGGCGGTCATGTCGAGCTTGGCCGCCAGGTCGAGCCCGCCGTAGGCCCGACGCCCGGCTAGCTCGGCGCGCAGCCAGTCTGGGGCCGGGGCGACGGTGCCCGCGCACTGGCGGTAGAGGTGCATCGGCATCCACCGATGGCTTTGCTGAACCCACTGGTTGAGCCGGTACTGCCGGAACGCGTTCTCCTTCGACGGGTCGCGCGCCTCTTCGGCCTCCTGGGGCAGGGACCGGATCGAGAGGAAGTCGCCGAGCGCGGGGTTGGCCAGCGGCCAGTTGCGCTCGTCCCAGGGGTCAGCGTCCTCGGGGACGTTGCGGACGTAGGCGAACCGGTGCCGCGCACGGTCCGGGTCGTCCATGATCCGCACACACTCGTCGTGCTCGGATCGGGCGAAGCTTGCGGGGTCGTCGCCGGCGGTCGTGGCGGCGATCATCATCGGCTGCATGCGCGTGCCCATGCCGGTGCGCATCGCGTCCCACAGCCGGGCGTCGCGCTGTGTCAGCGCCCTATCGAAGACCACGCCGTGCGGGTTGTGCCCGAGGTTCCCGGCCGCGTCGGCGGCGACGACCTCGTATTAGCTGCCGGTGCGCTCGTCGAGGATTCTCTTGATGTGGTCCTTGACCACCAGGCGGGACGAGAGCACCGGGGAGAGCTTGACCATCCGGGCGGCGACATCGAAGACCTTGGCGGCCTGGCCCCGGTCCATCGCGCAGCCGTAGATCTCTGCGCCTTCCACGCCGTCGCCGACCAGGAGGTAGAGCGCGATGAAGGCCAGCAGTTCGGACTTGCCGTTCTTGCGCGCCAGCTCGATCCAGCCGATCTGGTAACGGCGGACGTAGGACTCCCACTCCGGATCCCACGCGACTTCGCCGAACAGCGGCTCGATGATGTCGCGGCGCTGTCAGGGCGCGAGAACGAAATGGCCGGCGAGCCCACTTGTCCTTCGTGTGCACGCACAGCTCGGCGCAGAACGCCACCGCGTGCGCAGCCCTCGGACGGCAGAAATGATCGCCGCGCTCGCGGCAGGTGTCGCCGTCGAGGGTGAACCCGCACTCGGGCAGCTGCTCAGGAGAGCAGGCGTTCGGCACCTGGTCCCTTGGCGGCACCGGAGACGTCGACCTTCAGCTGCGTGCGGTCGGACGGGGTGAGCCCGAACCTCGCGCCGTACTGCGCGAACGTCGCCTCGGCCTCCCGCTGAACCGTCAGCGCTGGATTCTTCACGAAGCCGTTCGGCCCCTGCACTAGCAGTGCGGAGCCGTTGACCAGCTTGGTCGCCTGCTTGTACCGGGCCAGTGCCTCGCACACCACCACGAAGGCGTCCACGTCCCACGGGGTGAGCACGCCGACCGCGATCAGGCTGGGCGCCAGCCGGTCCCATGCGGCGCGGGCGTCGTCGGACAGATCCGCCCATATGGCTGCCTCCAGTCAACAACTGCGCCCAAGTATTTGTACATGAGTAGACTTACTGGCATCCATTGGATGTAAACGAAAGTAATCACCCAAAGCGATGCTTGAAAAGCGTCGATACCGATGATTTGATCACGAGCGTGTTCACAAGAAACCAACCGAGCAAGCGAAAGAATCGATTCACGTCCCGCGCCGTCGCGATCGCGGCAACCTCGTTTCCAGAACTGCCTTCTTGACACAATGGTTCACGGGCGTTGGGACCGGCCCGGCAGCAATCCGGCCTACTCTGTGTGGGCCTGGAGATTTGGCCCTGGCCCCAACGACGTCGCCGAGTTTGTCTACCAAAACAGCGATGGAGAAGGGGTAACCTTCTACACGAGGGGTCCTGTCAGCAACGATTGGGTACGTTGCGACGCCGCCTAGCCTGAACGCGATCTTTCCAAGATAATGCCGCCGTGGAAGGTGACTCTACGATTTCGGAAAAGTTCGATGTCGCGCTGACTATCAAGAATGGGTGGTGTGAGCTCTCGGTCGAAACTGACGAGCAAACTCATTCATTTAAGGCCACGTTCATGCGGAATGCGCTGAATAATCTTGTCGAGGCGACGCTCGCCTTGGCAGAGGGTGCCGATGTTGCGTGCGTCCTGTGGGGGGGAGAAGGGAACGCCCCCGGGGCAAATGTCTTTCTGGATATGTCGTTGGACCACTACGGCAATATGGGCGTTGCCGTACACGAAGCCGAGCACTGGACGTGGCTTCAGCCGACGACGAAGTGGACGCCGCGCAGGGGAAAGTGCTTGCTTGAAGCATACGTACCCTTCTCGGGCTTCCTAGTTGGACTCACGCGAGAACTTCAGCGCATTCGAGTCAATGATACGGACGAGTCCGCCTTCATTACGCAATGGCGTCACTCGTTTCCTGCGGCCAAGTTTGAAGCTCTCGAACGCATTGGTGGACGCCATGGCTATATTCCGCGTTCCAAAGAAGAGTTGAACAGGCTTAGCAATCCATAAACAGAAGGAGTTAATTTTCGAATGCGTGTAACTGGGGTAACTTTCGGGGTGTTGGCGCTCGCTCTGGCGCTTTCGCCTGCCGCATCGGCTTCCCAGGACGGCTCAGTCGCATCCCCTCCGGCACCCGCCTGCGTCACCTGGAAAGTTCAGGAGGGGGGCTTCCTTTATTGGACGATGCGCATCCACAACGATTGTAGGACTCCTCAGTATGTGAGGATTGATACGACCGACGCGCCGGACACTGCTTGCGTCAACGTTGCTCCGTATCAGTTCGCAGATGTTGAGATGGCTGCGCCGTCCAGCGGCGATCCGAATGACGGCTACATTCGCGGCATACTCTTGTGTGAATAGTCCGGGCCAAGGTTGGCTGCGCCAGCAACTGGCGCACCCAACCTTTTACGTGCCGGAGCTGCGTCCGCCCGCAGCGCCCGCCGCCCGGCGGCTGCGGAACATGCTGCCCGCAACCCGGCGGACCGCTCCACCTCCAAGTCGGAACCGCATGGCCTCCTCCTTCCCTTACTCGTCGTCCATCTCCACGCCGTGCACCCTGGCCACGGCGTAGCCGTCCATGTACTTGTCGCCGATCGCCAGCAGTCCAGCGTTGCGAAGGAACTTCTCCTTGTCCTCGCGGGACTTCCCGTGTCATGGCCAATGATCACTGCGGCCCACAGGTGCGACGGCATCGCGGCGGCGAGCCGGTCCAACTCGGCGTCGGTCAACAAGCGTCGCCGGGTGGGCTGTCCCTACGCACCGTGATGCCCCAATGCGCCGGATGGTGCTCGGGGGCCAGCAGGCCGTCGCGGACAGCCCGACGGGCCACAACGCCCAAGGCCACGATCCGGGTCTGCCTCGTCTTCGCAGCGAGGTGCCCGATGGTGGAGTAATAGCGCTCGATCGCGTCGGCAGTCAGCCGGTCCACCGGGAAGCCTGGACCGAAGTGCTCCCGCACGGCGCTGCGCACCGCGCCCTCGTAGGTGGTGCGGGTGCTCTTGGCGAGATCGGGAGTCCGGTCGATGGCACCGGGCGCGTAGGCGTCCAGCGTCACCACCCCGCGCCGGGGAGCGACCTCTGCGTCCAGCCCAGCGGAGATCGCCCTCAGATAGAGTTCGTACGCGTCCCCTGCCGCCTTGGCGATGACCTTCGTCGGGTAGTCCGGCGAGTCCGGCACCCGAGCGCACAGCCGTCGGCCAGACGCATCGGCCAGTGGTTCCCGGTAGTAGGCAGCCCAGCTGCCCGAGGCGAGTGATCGCGCGTAGCCCATTGCTCATGTCCCTTTCGGTCATGAGCACAGCGCATGGGCGAGCCTAGCCCAGGATCAGGCCCGGTGATGATCTTGTGTAGCGCTACGAGTAGCAGACGCCGTATCAAGATCGACTTCACTGGGCCTGACCTGGGAGGACACATGCTGTCCGATTTATCGGTCAGATGCGCCCTTTCGTTTCCGCAGGCCGAACGCCTGGGCAGTGGGGCGGAAGTTTCCCGATCTCAAGCGAAATCGGACCGCCGAGAACCGCGCCGACCGCCTGGGGTGGGCTTAAGGCGTTCCGTTTTCAGGCAATATCGGAGCATCGCGGACCGCCGCGACCGCCTGGGCGGGTCCAGGGCTTTCCGATTCCAGGCAAAATCGGGAGATCTCCCGAGCGCCGTGATAGCCGTCGGCCGTGAGTCTTCTGGGTCGCTATCGCAGCCCAGAAGACTCACGGCCGACGAGCCGTCAGCCGGCCGAGACCAGGTCGCAGACGAAGACCAGCGTCTCGCCGGGCGCGATCACGCCGCCCGCGCCGCGGTCGCCGTAGGCGAGCTGCGGCGGGATGGTGAGCTTGCGGCGGCCGCCGACCTTCATGCCCTGCAGGCCCTTGTCCCAGCCCGCGATGACCTGGCCCGCGCCGAGCCGCAGCTCCAGCGGCGCGCCGCGGTTCCAGCTGGCGTCGAACTCCTTGCCGGTGCTGTGCGAAACGCCCACGTAGTGCACGGCGACCTGGTCGCCCGCCTTGGCCTCAGGGCCCTCGCCGACCTCGATGTCCTCGATCACCAGGTCCGCCGGCGGCGCGCCGGTCGGCTTGGCGACCTGCGGCTTTTCCTTGTTCACGTGCGTTCTCCTCGATCGATGGTGCGCAGCGTCGTGCAACGGCTGCCGGTGAATTGTCTCGGACGGTCCCATGTGGAGCACACTCGCCCGGGCTTCGTTCCAGGGTGGACGGATACGGCTGAGCCGGTAACCGTGCGTGTTTTGTGCTGCTATGACGGCACAAAGCACGCGCGGCCCAGGGGCTGCCGGGCCTGGTTCACGGCCGTTCCCAGGTCCGGGCGAGCGCGGCGACCGCCTGGTCGAGCAGTTCCGGGCCGAGGGCGAAGCTGAGGCGCAGGTGGTCGCGGTGGCCGCGGTCGGCCGCGAACAGCGAGCCGGGCGCCACCGCCACGCCGTTGTCCCGGGCGAGCTCGGCGAAGCGGTCGGTGTCGGTGCCGGGCAGCCGGACCCACAGCGACAGGCCGCCCGCGGGCCGTTCCCACGTCCACTGTGGAAGGTGGCTGCGCAGGATGCCGGCGAGGTGGTCGCGGCGGCGCGCCAGTTCCGCTCGCCAGGTCGCGAAGTCGTTGTGCCGCAGCAGTTCCGCCGCGAACCGCTGCCCGACCGTGCTGGTCGCCAGGTCGCTGGTCTGCTTGAGCTCGGTCAGCTGCGCCAGCAGCGGTTCCGGCGCGACGAGCCAGCCGACCCGCAGGCCGCCCCACAGCACCTTCGACAGCGAGTGCACCTCGACCGCGCCGTGCGGGTGCTCGTCGGCGAACCGGCCGGGCCGCGGTCCTTCGTGCACCAGCTCGGCGAGCGTGCGGTCCTCGACGACGGGCAGGGCGGCGTCGCGCGCGATCCCGGCGAGTTCCCCGACGCGATCGGCGTCGGCCACCGTTCCGGCCGGGTTGTGCACCGCCTGCGCGTAGGCGAAGGCGGGCCGGTGCCGCTCGATCGCGTCGCGGAACGCGTCGGGCAGCATGCCGCGCCGGTCGGTGGCCACGGCGACGGCCCGCGCCCCGCAGCTCTGGATCGCGGCGAGCGCGCCGGTGTAGGTGGGGTCTTCGACCAGCACCGCGTCGCCGGGGCGGGCCAGGCAGCGGGTCGCGAGGTCGATGCCCTGCTGCCCGCCGCCGGTGATCAGCGGCTCGCCGCCGATGAGCTCCCGCAGGCCCGGCTCGCCCGGCAGGTCGTAGCCGTGCCTGCTCGGCGTGCTCAGCAGCGCGGCCGGATCGAGCTTGGGAACCCGCAGGTGCGACGGATCGGGAACGACCGAAGTGGACAGGTCGGCGAACACCGCGCCGGGGCGCAGCAGCCGGCCCATCGCCGACTCCCGCCCGGCGGCGGCCAGGTAGGTGCCGCTGCCGTGCCTGCGCTCGCAGACGCCCTCCTCGAACAGCGCGTTGAACGCCGCGGCCACCGCGCCGCGGCTGCACTCCAGCACCCGGGCGAGGTCGCGCTCGGACGGCAGGCGGGTGCCCGGGCTGAGCGCGCCGGTGCGCGCGAGGTCGGTCAGCGCGGCCGCCAGCCGGCGGCTGAGCGGGCCGTTCCCGTGGCGGAGCCGGTCGCGGATCAGCGCGGCGAATTGGTCCACATCGGCACTCGGCATGGGGCCATTCTGCACCAGGGAGGATTAATCACTAGTGGATGAACTGGCCACTTGGTAGCGTGCCAAGTGGCCGCGAAGTGGCTTGTCCCACATCGCGAGATATGCCACTTTGGTGAAGGGGATGGCGATGGCGCTGACCGAGGCGGAATACATCTGGATGGACGGCGCGCTGGTGCCGTGGCGCGAGGCCCAGGTCCACGTGCTCAGCCACGGGCTGCACTACGGCACCGGCGTTTTCGAAGGCATCCGCGCCTACGCCACGGCGGACGGGCCGGCGCTGTTCCGGCTCGACGAGCACCTCGACCGGCTGTTCCGCAGCGCCAAGATGCTGCGCATGACGTTGCCGCACCGCAAGGAAGAGCTGCGCGAGGCGACGCTGGAGCTGGTGCGGGCCAACGGGCACCGCTCCTGCTACGTCCGCCAGCTGGCCCACCTCGGCTACGGCGTGATGGGCGTCGACCCGACCGGCGCGCCGGTGCAGATGTCGATCGCCAGCTGGGAGTGGGGCGCCTACCTCGACGGCGGCGACAGCGGCGTGCGGCTCATGACGAGTTCCTGGCGGCGCAACGATCCCTCCGTGGTGCCGACCGCCGCCAAGGCCACCGGCCCGTACCTGAACTCCGCGCTGGCCAAGCTGGAGGCGCGCGAGGCCGGGTACGACGAAGCGGTGCTGCTGAGCACCGACGGCTACGTCAGCGAGTGCTCCGGCGAGAACATCTTCGTCCGGCGCGGCGACGTGCTCTACACGCCGCCGTCGAGCGCGGGCGCGCTGGAAGGCATCACCCAGGACTCGGTCACGACGCTGGCCACCGACCTGGGCATCACCGTGCGCCGCGAGAACCTGCTGCGCTCGGACCTGTATTCGGCCGACGAGATGTTCCTCTGCGGCACCGCGGCGGAGGTCACCCCGGTCCGCGCGGTCGACAACCGCGAGATCGGCGAGCCGGGCCCGGTGACGCGCAAGATCCGCGACGCCTTCGCGGCGGCGATGACCGGTGCCGACGAGCGCTACCGGCACTGGTTGACCCACGTCGGTTGATCGACTTCCGCCGCGCGGCTGATAGCCTCCGCGGCATGGACTCCTGACGGTGGACGAAGGACCCGCCGGGCGAACCGCGCCCGCGCGGGATTCGCCGCGCGACGGGCGGAAACGGCCCGTCGCGCGGATGCTGGTCGCATCGCCGAAGGAGTCTGATCAAGTGCTGGAAGATGCCGAATTCGAAGCCCGCGTCGCGGACCGGCTGGCCGCTTTGCCCGGGGTCCGGGCGGTGAGCCTCGGCGGCTCGCGAGCCCAGGGGATCCACCACGCCGACAGCGACTGGGACTTCGCGATCTACTACCGCGGCAGCTTCGATCCGCAGGACCTGCGCGACGTCGGGTGGCCCGGGGAGGTCTCCGAGCTGGGCGAGTGGGGCGGCGGCGTGTTCAACGGCGGCGCGTGGCTGCAGATCGAGGGCCGCCACGTGGACGTCCACTACCGCGACCTGGACGTCGTGGAGCACGAGCTCGCCGAGGCCCGGGCCGGCCGATTCCAGTGGCAGCCGCTGATGTTCCACCTCGCGGGCATCCCCAGCTACCTGGTGGTCGCCGAGATGGCCATCAACCGGGTGCTGCACGGCGAGCTGCCGCGGCCGGAATACCCGGACGCCCTCCGCGAGGCCGCACCCGCGGTCTGGTGGGGGCAGGCGTCGATGGGCCTGGCCTACGCGCGGGCGAACCACGCGCCGCACGGCCGGCTCGCGGAAACGGCGGGCCTGATCGCGCAGGCCGCCTGCCAGGCGGCGCACGGGGTGCTCGCGGCCCGCGGCGAGTGGGTCACCAACGAGAAGCGCCTGCTGACCAGGGCGGGCCTGCGCGACGTCGACCGGGTGGTGGCCGGGCTGACGGCGCAAACGCTGGTCGAAGCGGTGGACGAAGCCCACGCCCTGTGCGACGCGGCAGTATCCGCGGCCAGGTAGGAGCTTGTTTCCAGGCTCGTCCTGCGTTGCGATGCGGGTGGCGGAACCTCAGGGGTCTTCTCGCTGTGGGATCCCCGACTCATGAATGACCACGTCGGGGCTGTCCTCGCGAGAAGGACCCCTGAGAACCCGCGGCGGTGCGACTTTCGTAGGTGGGCTAAGCGGCTGCGCCGCTTCAAATTCCCGGCCTGCCGCATCTGCACCGCTACATCGGAACGATCTCTTCGGTAAGACCACAACGCTCACGAGGGGGCCTGGGCCTGTCGTTATAGGGCGGTCTTATCCGCGGGGGCGGAAACGCGTATTGGACCCGCCGGGGCTCCGCCGCCGAGGATGGCCGCGGCGGAAAGGAGCCGTGATGGCGAAGGATTTCCTGGCGTACTGCGACGAGGTCTGGCGCGGCGAGGCGACGACGGCCGACTACCAGAAGGGCAGCTGGCAGGACGGGCACGTCATCGAACTCGCCGAGGGCGTGGCCCTCTTCCCGGCCTTCGGCAACGTCGTGGCCGTCCGGGGCGAGGACGGGCTGCTGCTGTTCGACACCAGCCACGAGCGGTTCAGCGCCCGGCTGCACGCCGCCGTGCGCGCCTGGAGCGACCTGCCGCTGCGCTACGCGGTCTACTCGCACGGGCACATCGACCACGTCTTCGGCGTCGGGCCGTTCGACGCCGAGGCCGACGAGCTGGGGCGGCCCCGGCCGGTCGTCGTCGGTCACGAGGCGGTCGTCGCCCGGTTCGACCGCTACAAGCTCACCAGCGGCTACAACGAGGTGATCAACCAGCGGCAGTTCCAGCGCGCCGACTCCCGCTGGCCGCTCGACTACCGGTATCCCGACGTCACCTACCGGGACACCATGACGCTCACCGTCGGCGGCCGCGAAGTCCGGCTGCACCACGGCAAGGGCGAGACCGACGACGCGACCTACGCCTACCTGCCGGACCAGCGGGTGCTGATGACCGGCGACATGTTCATCTGGGTCACGCCGAACGCCGGGAACCCGCAGAAGGTGCAGCGCTATCCCCGCGAGTGGGCGCAGGCGCTGCGGCACATGGCCGGGTTCGGGGCCGAGATGTTGTTGCCCGGCCACGGGATTCCCATCGTCGGCGCGGACCGGGTGCGCGCTGCGCTGCTGGACACCGCTGAATACCTGGAGAGCCTCGTCGAGCAGGCCCTGGAGCTGATGAACCGCGGAGCCCGGCTCGACGAGATCGTGCACGCCGTGCGCCCGCCGGAGCACCTCGCGGACAAGCCGTACCTGCGGCCGGTGTACGACGAGCCGGAGTTCGTCGTGCGCAACGTGTGGCGGCTCTACGGCGGTTGGTACGACGGGAACCCGGCGCACCTCAAGCCCGCCCCGGACGCGCAGCTGGCGACGGCGCTCGCCGAACTCGCCGGCGGCGCGGCGGCGCTGACCGAACGCGCGAAAGCCGCTGCGGCGGCGGGGGAGTTGCGGCTGGCCTGCCACCTCGTCGAGTTCGCGGTGCAGGCGGAGCCGGACGACACCGCGGTGCACGAGGTCCGCGCCGACATCTACGCGCAGCGCGCCAAGGAGGAGCTCTCGACGATGTCGCGCGGCGTCTTCTCCTGGGCGGCGGCGGAGTCGAGGGGCCGGGTCAGCGGCACCGGCGTGCTCGACGAGGTGGCGGAGGCGTCGAAGGGCAAGACCCGCTGGGCGATCTGACGGGCCCACCGGACGCGGAGGGGGTGGGGTCCGGAGGCGGGCGGGTGGGCCTTCGGCGGGCGGGTGCTGGTCGGGGCCGGACCGGTGGTCGGCGGCTTAACGTGATGGGCGTGGATGCGCGTCAACTCCGGTACTTCCTGGCCGTCGTCGAGCACGGCACCATGACCAAGGCCGCCGAGGCCATGCACGTCTCCCAGCCGTCGCTGTCGCAGGCGATCGTCGGGCTCGAACGGGAGTTGCGGACGCAGTTGTTCCACCGCACCGGGCGCGGCCTGGTGCTCTCCGCGGCGGGCCAGGCCGCGCTGGAACCCGCCCGGCGGGTGGTGCACGGGCTGGCCGAGGTCGCCTCCGCCGTGGAGCCGGTCCGGGAGCTCTCCGGCGGTCGGCTCGACCTCGTCGTCCAGCACCTGCTCAGCGGTTGGGGGGTGGCGGTGGTGGCCGCGTTCTGCCACCAGTACCCGCAGGTCGCGGTGCGGATGATCGAGCCGCCCAACTGGCACCGGATCGGCCGCACCGTGCGCACCGGGACCTGCGAGCTCGGCCTGTGCACGCTGCCGATCGCCGACGGCGAGGGCCTGCACACCAGGCAGCTGGCCAGCCGCGAGCTGCACATCGCACTGCCCGCGAACCACCCGCTCGCCGACGGCGAGGGCCCGCTGGAGCCCGCCGCGCTGGTCGACCAGCGGTTCGTGACCAGCCCGCCCCGGACGGTCTGGCGGACGCTGCTGGAGGAGGTGCTGGAGGAGACCGGCCGCAGCCCGGTCGCCGCCGTCGAGATCACCGCCAACAGCGGGGCCATCCCGCTGGTCGTCGCCGGGGTGGGCGTCGCGGTCGTCGCCGGGCAGACGGTCCACCAGGCCCGCGAGCAGGGCGCGGTGGTCCGTCCACTTCGGACCGATGTGCGGATGCGGGTCGGCGTCGTGCACCGCCCCGGCCCGCTGTCCCCGGCGGCCGAGGCCCTGATCGCGCTGCTGGAGCGCGACGAGTAGCCCGGCGATCGGCTCGGGCTCGCCGTTCACCAGCGCGGAACGTGATCCGCCACGCCGGAAGCCGTTCGCAGCAAAGGACGTCCGCCCGAACGCGGAAACCGGTGCGGCTCAGCGGGGCCGGACCGCGGCGGCGGAGAGCGCGACGAATGCGGCCAGCACCGCCGGGATCGCGAGGCCGGTGGTCAGGTCCGTCCAGCTGGTGACCAGGCCGATCACCACCGGGCCCGCGAGCAGGCCGCCGTAGCCGAGCGTGCTGACCTGCGCGAGATCCCGGCCGCTGCGGCTCGGATCGCGGTTGCCCGCCGCGTTGAACACCTGCGGGATGATGCACGACAGCCCGATGCCGAACAGGGCGAAGCCGATGATCGCCGCCGCCGGGTGGTGCAGCAGCAGCGCGCCGCCGAGACCCACGGCCGCGACGGTGCCGCAGCACCGCACCAGGACGACCGGCCCGAGCCGGGCGACCAGGAAGTCGCCGAGGAAGCGGAACACGGCCATCGTCGCGGAGAACACCGCGTAGCCGATCGCCGCGACCGCCGGGCTGGTCTGCAGGACGTCGTGCAGGTACAGCGGCGACCAGTCCGCCATCGAGCCTTCGCCCAGCGAGCAGAAGAAGGCCAGCACGCCCAGGAACAAGATGCCCGGCGAGATCCCGCGCTGCCGCACCGGCTTTCCGGCAGAAGGGGCCTCCGGAGGCAGCAGCGCGCGCCGCGCGATCACCGACACCACGCCGAGCGCGGCCGCGACGAGCGCGAAGTGCGCGCCGACGCCGATCGCCGCGTGCGCCGCGAGCGCGCCCACTCCGGCGCCGAGCAGGCCGCCGACGCTGAACATCGCGTGGAACGTGCTCACGATCGGGCGCCCGTACCGCCGCTGCACCTGCATCGCGTGGGTGTTCATGGCCACGTCGACGGTGCCGTGCCCGGCGCCGAACAGCAGCAGCGCGGCCACCAGCGCGGGGAGGTTCCCGGCGATGCCGGGCAGCAGCAGGCTCGCCGACATCGCGATGCCTGCCGGTCCCAGCACCCGCGCGCTGCCGAGGCGGTCGGCGAGGTGCCCGACGATCTGCATGGCCAGCACCGAGCCGGCCGCGACCGCGAACAGCGCCAGCGTCACCTGCGCGTCGTCTAGGCCGAGGTCCTGCTTGATCGCCGGGATCCGCGCGGTCCAGGTGCCCAGCGCCGCGCCGGTGATCACGAAGTAGGCCGTCACGGCCCACCGGGCCCGCTGCGGGACGGCGACGGTCGTCTCAGACAACGCGCACCTCCACGCCCGCCGCGGCCAGCTCGGCGCGCGCGTCGGCAGGCGCGGCCCGGTCGGTGACGATCACGTCGATGTCGGTGATCGGGCAGACGAATCCCAGGCCGGTCCGGGCGAACTTGGCGCCGTGGCAGACGGCGACGACGCGCTGCGCGGCGGCCACCGCGGCCTGCTTCACCGGCACCTCCTCGAGGTCGTGCGCCGTCAGGCCGTGCGTCGCGGAAAGCCCGCACACGCCGAGGATCGTGGTGTCCACCCGCAACGCGCGCAGCGACATCTCGGTGAGGTGGCCGATGAACGACAGCTCGCCCGGCTTCGTCCGCCCGCCCGGCATCAGCAGGTCGACCTGCGGCGCGCCGCTCAGCGCGTTCGCCGCGTGCAGGTCGAGCGGGATCGCCGTGATCCGGCGGTGCGCGAGCCGCTTGGCCACCTCCAGCGTCGTCGTGCCGGAGTCGATGATCACGGACTCGCAGTCCGCGATCAGCTCCTCGACCGCCGCGGCCAGCTGCTTCTTGGTCCCGGTCTCGTCGCGCTCGCGGAGCGGGAACGGCGCGGAGTGGCCGCGCAGGAAGCTCACCGCGCCGCCGCGCACCCGCCGCAGGACGCCCTGCTCGGCGAGTTGGTCGAGGTCGCGGCGGATGGTCATCTCCGACGAACCGGTCGCCTCGGCCAGCTCGGCCACCGTGACCCGCTCCGCCCGTCGCAGCCGCTCGATGATCGCCGAAGTTCGTTCCGAACTCTCCACGAGTTCAATCGAACAAGAAAGATGTTCGAAAGGCAACCCCGCACGCGGGTGCGATGTGCGAACCCGGGGCGGTGCACTGCTCCGGGTGAGGGACAATGGGAGTCGACGGCGTGGAGACGTCGGGTAGGAGGAGATCGTGAGCGTGGCCCAGGAGCGCAACCTTCGGTTGGTGCGAGACGTCCCGTCCGAGCTCGGCGTGCGGCTCGGCGACATCAGACTGCGCAACCGCCTGGTGACCTCGTCCAGCCTGCTCGGCTACGGCGTGGCCAACACCAAGCTGGTGCCCTACGGCATGAGCCCGATCTCGCAGTTCGTGCCGCTGTCCCGGTTCGGCGCGGTCACCACCCGCACGGTCACCGTCGAGCCCCGCGAGGGGCACTTCACCACCCGCGACGTGTGGCCGCTGCACGAGCTGCCCGCGCTGATCAAGCGCTACGGGCAGGCGCTGCGGCAGGTCGACGGCGGCTGGCTCAACGCCTTCGGCTGGTGCAACGTCGGCATCGACGCCTACCTGCGCGACTACTACCCGCGCACCCGCGAGCAGAACACCATCATCTCCGTCGGCGGCTTCTCCGCCGAGGAGTTCGTCACGCTGGTCGACAAGGTCAACGCCGCGGTGCCGGCCGGCGAGATCGCCGCGGTCGAGTTCAACGTCTCCTGCCACAACGTCAACTTCGACTTCAACCAGATCATCGAGTCGGTGCTGGCCGAGGCGGTGCCGCGCAGCAATCACCCGGTGATCCTGAAGCTCTCGCCGGACTACGACTACCTCGGTCACGCCCGGCTGGCGGCCCGGCACGGGGTGGCGGCGCTGACCGCGATCAACACCGTCAAGGGCCTGCGGCTGGACCCGAACACCGGGCAGCCGCTGCTGAAGAACGGCTTCGGCGGGCTCTCCGGCCGCGCGATCAAGCCGATCGGCCTGCGGGTGGTCAAGGAACTGCGCGACGCCGACGTGACGCTGCCGATCATCGCCACCGGCGGCATCCGCAGCTTCGACGACTGCCGCGAGTACTTCTGGGCGGGCGCCGACGCGGTCAGCCTGGGCAGCGCCAGCTGGTTCGCCAGCTACCCGGGCTACGCGCTCTCGCCGCTGTACGCGGCCCGGATCCGGAACCTGGTGCGCCGCATCGAGAACTACACGCCGCCGCAGCGCTGATCCGCCGGCGTTGCTCGCATCGGGCGACTTTCGCCTTGCGAGCAGCGGTGATCGGGCGAATGCCGCCACTGGGCGCTCGCGCGCTCGGTACGCTCGGGGATGTTGATCCTTGGGCGTAGCCGAGGAGGCGACGCTTGGTGGCGACGGAATCGGATGGATCCGGCGCCGCGACACCGCGGCGCAAGTGGTGGCAACGCCTGCTGCGCGGCCCGGCGTTCGTGGTCGTGGCGCTCGTCGGCGCGCTGGCCGGGATCGCCGCGCCGATGCTGTGGAACGCCGCCCGCGACGTGTCGCGCCCGCCGGTCCTGGTCTGGGCGAGCTCGGACGGCGGCCCGGTGGACGATCGCAGCTACGCGCTGCCCGACGTGGCCGAACCCGCGGAAATCGGGACGCCTGCGGAGTTCCTGGCCGATTCGCCGGCGCTGCGCCGCGCCGTGAAGGCCGGCGTGCACGGCACGACGGTGACCATCGAGGGCGCTCGCTCCCGCGACGTCGTGATCACGAACATGCGCGCCCGGATCCTGAGCCGGGAGCCGAACGTCGCTGGCACGCTGCTCTGCAGCACGCCGCAGGGCGACCTGCCCGCGAAGCGGGTCGGCTTCGACCTGGACGAATTCCGCCCGGGGGCGCGGGTGCTCGACGGCAGGCGGCTCGGCGAGCCGTACTTCGCCGGCCAGGCGCAGCAGCTCGCCGACGGCGAGACGGTGGTGTTCCAGGTCGAATCGCGCGCCGACGACGGTCACTACCGCTGGGTGATCGACGTCGACTTGGTCATCGACGGGAAACCGCAGACGTACACCGCGAAGCCCGACGCCGGCGAGTTCGAGATGACCGGCTTCAGCCCGCGGTACGGGGCGGTTTTCGCGGCCCGGGGCATGCAGTCCTGGAGCTTCCCGGACCGGGCGGGTGGTTGCTGATGCGGTACTGGCTCCGGGTGCTGGCGCTCGTCGTGGTCGTGGCGGCCGGGGTCGGGTTGGGGATCTGGTGGAACCGGCCGCCGGAAGTCCGTTCGCCGCAGGAAGTGGCCGCGCTGCTGCCGGCGGGAGGAGACGGATTCCGGGCGCAGGACTACGACTCGTTCGACCGGGGCTTCTTCCTCGCGGCGGTGGAGGATTGCGCCCCGGTGCCGGTCGTCCAGCAGTTCCGCACCGCGAGTTCCGCCGTCTTCAAGGGCTACACGATCGGCGAGGAAACCCCCGCGCAGGTGGCGATCGTGCAGCTGGCGCAGGACGACGTGGCGCCGGTGCGGGACGCGCTGCGCTCGGCCGGCGACTGCCAGCGTCCGACCACCAGCGGTGGCATCGCGTGGACGAAGATCGCGAGCCCGTGGTTCGGCGACGTGTCGGCGCTGTTCACCACCACCGACGTCACCGTTGATCCGGAGGGCCAGGTAGTCACCGACATCGGCGGCGGTCCGGTGTGGACGTTCACCATGTCGGACGAGTGGCTGGTGGCCATCGGCGCGTACACGTCCCCCTTGCGGACGGTCGCCGAGCTCTACCCGCGGATGCTGGCGGAATTCGACCGCGAGGCGGGCACGGACTTCCTGCGACCGGGCGAATCCCGCGGCGGCTGCCCGCCCGCGGACGTCGCCATCGCGGACCTGCCGCCGGAAGCGCTCAGGCGCCAGGCGATCGCGCAGCTGCAGAGCATGCACGACATGGCCTGCCAGGACCGGATGGACGCGGTCCTGGCGGCGATGTCGGCGCCGCTGGTGGTGGACGACGGCGTCGCCGCCGACGGGCTGGTGGACGTCGACGATCCCGCCGGGTTCGCGCGAATCCTGGAGACCCGCGGGGTTTACCGCAACGGCGCGGTGACCTACCGGCACGGCGATTCGGCGCTGGTGTTCTCGACGTTCTACGACCCGCTGAACCCGCCGCTGGGCTGGGACGCCTACGTGCGCCATTGCTCGACCGCGGAACCGGCCGCGGCCCGGCTGTGCGAGCCGGATCCCTACGGCCCGCTCGGCGGTGCGGACTGGACGGCCGTGCTGGCGGAGCGGGGCTGCGACGAGGAATTCGGGGCGATCGTGCACGGCCGGTTCCAGGACCTGACCGGCGACGGCCGTCCCGAGGCAGTGCTGGCGGTGAGCTGCGACCTGGCCTACGGCACCCACCTCCGCGAAGTGCAGGTCTACGACGGCGGATCGCCACCGGATTCGCCGCGGCTGATCCAGGCATTGCTGGGCGACGACCCGGGACCGCAGGGCACCGGGCTCGCCCCGGCGGCCGTGACGCTGTCCGGCGACGAGCTGACCGTCCAGTCGTGGAGCCGGCCGCCGGGCGACCCGCAGGGCGAACCGAACCTGCTGGTGACGGACGGATTCCGGTGGCAGGACGGCGATTTCGTGCCGGAATGGCGGGACGTCGAGGACGTGTAGTGACCCGGGATCCGGGCGGTTCGGCGACAGCGCGGCCGTCTACCGCACGGGCTCGCACTACCCGGAGCCCGACGCGCGCGGCAACCACGAGGGCGACCAAGCGGTCTGCGCCTTCAGCGTTTCCGGCCGGTGGCTGATCGCGATGCGGGGCGCCGACGGATCGCCTGAGCTGGCCGCGTCGATCTACCCGCGGCTGTTCCAGCGCTGGGACCGGGAACTGGGCACGCGGTTCCTGCATCCCGGCGGGAAAACGGCTTGGCGGCGAGTGCCGCGTGGTAGAACGTGATCAGGAGCACAGTCGCTACCACTGGGGAGGAATCTTGTCCGGATACGGGGATTTCGGCAGCAGCCTGCGGGATCTGCCCCGGCTGCGGCAGACCCGGCGCGGCCGGGTGTCCAGCTGGGACCGCACCGGCGGCAACACCGACAACACGCGCATCGGGCCGGGTGAGACCAGGGAACTGGCCGACATCGCCGGGCCGGGCGTGATCACCCACATCTGGTGCACCGTCGCCCTCGACCACGTCGGCAAGCCCGCCGAACTGGAGGGCGACTACCTGCGGCGGCTCGTCCTGAAGATCACCTGGGACGACTCGGCGCACCCCGCGGTGCTGGTGCCGCTGGGCGACTTCTTCGGCATGGGGCACGGCCGCAGCGCCAACTTCTCCTCCGCGCCGCTGCAGATGAGCCCGCAGGACGGCAAGGGCTTCAACTGCTGGTTCGCGATGCCCTTCGCCGGGCGCGCCCGCTTCGAGCTGATCAGCGAGATGAGCGTCAAGCCGGTGACGTTCTACTACTACATCGACTACGAGACCTACGGCGAAGCCGACCCGGAACTGGGCTACTTCCACGCCCAGTGGCGGCGGCAGAACCCCACCGACGGCATCGAGCAGGGCGATCAGACCAACGAGGAGTTCCTCTTCGGCGGCACCAACACCGACGGCGCGGGCAACTACGTGCTGCTGGAGGCGGAGGGGCGCGGCCACTACGTCGGCACGGTGCTCAACGTGCACAACCTCCGCCACACCAGCGACTGGAACTGGTACGGCGAGGGCGACGACATGTTCTTCATCGACGGCGAACCCTGGCCGCCGCGGCTGCACGGCACCGGAACCGAGGACTACTTCAACACCGCGTGGTGCCCGAACCAGCCGTACCAGGCGCCGTACCACGGGCTGACCATGCCGGGCGGGCCGAACTGGAGCGGGCAGGTGTCCTACTACCGCTTCCACGTCGAAGACCCGGTGGTGTTCGAGAAGTCCATCAAGGTGACCATCGAGCACGGGCACGCCAACAAGCGCTCCGACGACGTCTCGTCGGTGGCGTACTGGTACCAGGCCCTCCCGTCGCTCCCGGTCACCCTCGCCCCGGTCGCGGACCGCATCCCACGCCCCCTCTGACCCGGAAGTCCGCAGTTTCAATTGAAACTGTGACTTTCCCTTGGTGGGCGGCAGTTTCAATTGAAACTGCCGCCCACCAAGGGATCAGACCGCGCAGCGGAGCGGGCCTCCGTTGTAGGCGATCGCGTCGGCGAACGCCGCCGCCCGGTCGAACTCGGTCTCGTCCGCTTCGGCGTAGGCGCGGTGCAGGTTCAGGACGATCCGCTCGCGGTCCGGCCAGCCCGCGAACTCGCCGAGGTCGCAGCGCCGGGCCGCCTCCAGCGGCGAGAGGCCGTCGGTGCGGGCCTGGCGGGCCGTGTCCAGCACGAACCGGTAGTAGCGGGCGTGGTCCTCCAGCACCCGCGGGAACGCCGAACCCGGCAGGACCGAGCCGTGGCCCGGCACCACCTTCGCCGCGCCGAACCCCGCCAGCCAGTCCAGCGCCTTCAGCGCGCCCTCCACCGAACCCATGAACACCAGCGGCGTGACGCCGTGGAAGATCAGGTCGCCGGTGAACAGCACCCCGGCGTCCGGCACCCACGCCACCACGTCGCCGGGCGTGTGCGCGGTGTACCCGGGGTGGTGAAGTTCGACCTGCCGGTCGCCGCTCTGCAGGACCAGCGAATCCTGCAGCAGCACCGTCGGCGCGCGGGTCTCGGTGATGCCCCAGTCCGGCACGGGATCCCACACCGGCGGCGGCTCCGCGAGGATCGTCTCCGCCAGGATGCCCGTCCGGGTCGCCGGGTGTCCGATGAGGACGGTCGAGTCGGGCAGCAGCGCGTTGCCGTGCGTGTGGTCGCCGTGCAGGTGGGTGTTCACCGCGAACCGGATCGGCGCATCGCCGCTCGCGGCGCGCACCGCGTCCAGGAACCGGCGGGTGCGCTGCGCGGTCGCGCAGGTGTCGATCAGCACGACGCCGTCGTCGCCGAGCACCGCCCCGGCGTTGTTGATCCACCACGAACCATCCGGTTGGACCCACGCGTGAACCCCGGGGCCGACCTCGGACAGCGTCGCTCGTTCGGGATGGGCGTTGTCGATGTTCACTGCTGACCTCCGCGGATCCGGGCTCTTCCGAGGTGCGCGATCACGGGCGTCCCCCAGTGTGCCCCGCCGGGCCGCCCCGGGTGGTAGACCGAACGGTCGGCGCACCGAGATCCGGTCGGTCGGTCCCCGCACGTAGGGTGGAGGCGTGGCCGACCCGTCCACCTACCGACCAGCGCCAGGCACGATCCCGGACGCCCCCGGCGTCTACCGGTTCCACGATGCCGGCGGCCGAGTGATCTACGTCGGCAAGGCGAAAAGCCTGCGCAGCAGGCTCTCGTCGTACTTCGCCGACCTCGCCGGACTGCACCCGCGGACCCGGCAGATGGTTACCACGGCCACCGGCGTGCAGTGGACCGTCGTCGGCACCGAGGTCGAGGCGCTGCAGCTGGAGTACTCCTGGATCAAGGAGTACGACCCGAAGTTCAACGTCCGCTACCGCGACGACAAGTCGTACCCGGTGCTGGCGGTGACCCTGCACGAGGAGTTCCCGCGCCTGCACGTCTACCGCGGCCCGCGCCGCAAGGGCGTGCGGTACTTCGGCCCGTACGCGCACGCGTGGGCGATCCGCGAGACCCTCGACCTGCTGCTGCGGGTGTTCCCCGCGCGCACCTGCTCCGGCGGGGTGTTCAAGCGGCACTCGCAGATCGGCCGCCCCTGCCTGCTCGGATACATCGGCAAGTGCTCGGCGCCCTGCGTGGGCCGGGTCGACGCCGACGAGCACCGGGACATCGTCGAGGACTTCTGCGACTTCCTGGCCGGGCACACCGACCAGCTGATGCGCAAGCTCGACAAGGAGATGCAGGCCGCCTCCGCGGAGCTGGAGTTCGAGCGCGCCGCCCGGCTGCGCGACGACCTGGAGGCCCTGCGGCGGGCGATGGAGAAGCAGGCCGTGGTGCTCGGCGACGGCACCGACGCCGACGTGGTGGCCTTCGCCGAGGACGAGCTCGCCGCCGCCGTGCAGGTCTTCCACATCCGCGGCGGTCGGGTGCGCGGCCAGCGCGGTTGGGTCATCGACAAGGTCGAGGAAATGGACACCTCGGCTCTCACCTCGCAGTTCCTCACCCAGTTCTACGGCGAGCAGGCGTCGCTGGCCGACCAGGCCGACGCGGGCGGCAGCCCGGTGCCGCGCGAGGTGCTGGTGCCGCAGCTGCCCGACGACGCGGAGGCGATCGCCGGCTGGCTCGGCGAGCTGCGCGGCAGCCGGGTCAGCCTCCGGGTGCCGCAGCGCGGCGACAAGCGGGCGCTGATGGAAACCGTCGAGCGCAACGCCAAGGAGTCGTTCCAGCAGTACAAGCTGCGCCGCGCCGGCGACCTGACGGCCCGGTCGGCGGCGTTGCAGGAGCTCCAGGAAGCGCTGGCGCTGGACACCGCGCCGCTGCGCATCGAGTGCATCGACGTCAGCCACGTGCAGGGCACAGACGTGGTGGCGTCGCTGGTGGTGTTCGAGGACGGCGTGCCGCGCAAGTCCGAGTACCGCCGCTTCGAGGTCCGGGAGGGCGCCGAGGGCGGCGACGTCGGCTCCATCGACGAGGTCGTGCGCCGCCGCTTCCACCGCTACCTCAGCGAGACGGCGAAGTCCGACATCCCGCCGGAGCAGACCGGCTCGGGGCCCGTCGGCGCGGCGATCGACCCCGACACCGGCCGCCCGCGCAAGTTCGCCTACCCGCCGAACCTGCTGGTGATCGACGGCGGCGCGCCGCAGGCCAACGCGGCCGCGGACGCGCTGACCGAAATGGGCATCACCGACGTCGCGGTGATCGGGCTGGCCAAGCGGCTGGAGGAGGTCTGGCTGCCCGCCGACCCGGACCCGGTGATCCTGCCGCGCACCAGCGAGGCGCTCTACCTGCTGCAACGGGTCCGCGACGAGGCGCACCGCTTCGCCATCGGCTACCACCGCAAGAAGCGCGGCAAGCGCATGACAAGCTCCACATTGGACGCGATTCCGGGACTGGGCGAAACCCGCCGCTCGGCGTTGCTCAAGCACTTCGGCTCGGTGCGCAAACTGCGCCAGGCCGGGGTGGACGAGATCGCCACGGTGCCCGGGATCGGCCGCCGCACCGCCGAGACCGTGCACTCGGCGCTGGCGGCCGAAGGGGGAACCGGGCCGAGCCCGGTGCCGGACGACCGGGCGGGGCCCGGCGCCGACAACGCTGAAGGGGAGAGCAGTGACTGACGAGCAGTCGGGCATCGAGGTCGCCGTGGTCAGCGGCCTGTCCGGGGCGGGGCGCAGCACCGCGGCCAAGTGCCTGGAAGACCTGGGCTGGTTCGTGGTGGACAACCTGCCACCGGAACTGATCGCCACGATGGTGGAGCTGGGGGCGCGCTCCAGCGGCGCGGTCACCCGCGTCGCGGTGGTGATGGACGTGCGCAGCCGCGCGTTCACCGAGGACCTGGGCGCGGTCATCAAGGACCTCGACGCCCGCGGCTACAAGCCGAAGGTCCTGTTCCTGGAGGCCACCGACGAGGTGCTGATCCGCCGCTTCGAGCAGGTGCGGCGCGGCCACCCGCTGCAGGGGGAGGGGCGGCTGGCCGACGGGATCGCCGCGGAGCGGTCGCTGCTGTCGAAGCTGCGCTCCGAGGCCGACCTGGTGCTGGACACCACCAGCCTGTCCGTGCACCAGCTGCGGTCCAAGATCGAGGACGCGTTCGGCACCGAGGCGAGCACCCGCACCCGGCTGACCGTGCTGTCCTTCGGCTACAAGTACGGCCTGCCGATGGACGCCGACCTGGTGATGGACTGCCGCTTCCTGCCGAACCCGTTCTGGATCCCGGAGCTGCGCGAGTTCAACGGCCTCGACGAGGAGGTCCGCAACTACGTGCTCGGCCAGGAGGGCGCGGAGGAGTTCCTGCAGAGCTACCAGCAGCTGCTGCGGCTGGTCGGGGCCGGCTACCACCGCGAGGGCAAGCGGTATCTGACGCTGGCGCTGGGCTGCACCGGCGGCAAGCACCGCAGCGTCGCGCTCGCCGAGGAGCTGGCCCGCCGACTCGCCGAGGACGACGGGATGATGGTCAAGACGGTGCACCGGGACCTGGGGCGCGAGTGAGCGCCCCGCTGCGCGCGGTCGCGCTCGGCGGCGGCCACGGCCTGCAGGCGACGCTGTCCGCGCTGCGCCAGCTCACCACCGACGTGACGGCGGTGGTGACGGTGGCCGACGACGGCGGGTCGTCCGGGCGGCTGCGCCGCGAGCTGGGCATGCTGCCGCCGGGCGATCTGCGCAAAGCGCTCGCCGCCCTCGCCGACTCCGACGCCGACGGCCAGCTGTGGGCGACGGTGTTCGAGCACCGCTTCGGCGGCAGTGGGGCCCTCGCCGGCCATGCCGTCGGCAACCTGCTGCTCGCTGGGCTGCTGGAGGTGCTGGGCGATCCGGTCGAGGTCCTCGACCACGCCTGCCGGCTGCTCGGCGTGCAGGGCCGGGTCCTGCCGATGTCGACGGTGCCGCTGGACATGGCCGCCGACGTCGTCGGGCTCGACTCCGATCCCGACGCGATTCGCACGATCCGGGGACAGGTGGCCATCGCCAGTACGCCCGGACGAGTGAAACAAGTGCGCTTGCACGCGAATGGTGTCGAAGAACCGGCAGCCTGCCCGCAAGCGGTGGAGGCCGTGCTGGGCGCCGATCTGGTGCTGCTCGGACCCGGCTCGTGGTTCACCAGCGTGCTGCCGCACCTGCTGGTCCCGGAGCTGCACGAGGCATTGGTGAGCACTACCGCGCGCCGCGTGGTGGTGCTCAACCTCGTCCCGCAGCCGGGTGAGACGGCGGGCTTCTCACCCGAACAGCACCTGGACGTACTCTCGCAGCACGCACCGCGGCTGCGGGTCGACGCCGTGTTGGCCGACGCTGACTCGGTGCCTACCCCTGATCGGCTTCGAGCTGCGGCCGCCGATCTGGGTGCGCAGACTTTGCTGGACAAGATCGCCGCGCCGGCCGTGCCGGGACGGCACGACCCGGAGGCGCTGGCGGCCAGCCTGCGGGCCGCATTGGAGAGGAGGACGGACCGGTGGCGATGACCGCGGCGGTCAAGGACGAGTTGAGCCGGTTGTCGGTGACGAAGACGTGCTGCCGACGGGCTGAGGTGTCCTCGTTGCTGCGCTTCGCCGGCGGGCTGCACATCGTCGCCGGCCGGGTGGTGATCGAGGCCGAGCTGGACAGCGGCTCCACGGCGCGCCGGCTCCGCAAGGAGATCCACGAACTGTTCGGGCACCAGTCCGACGTGCACATGATCACCTCCGGCGGGCTGCGCAAGGGCACCCGGTACGTGGTGCGGGTGGTCAAGGACGGCGAGGGCCTTGCCCGGCAGACGGGACTGCTCGACCCGCGCGGCCGCCCCGTGCGCGGCCTGCCCGCGCACGTCGTCTCCGGCGGCGCCTGCGATTCGGAAGCCGCGTGGCGCGGCGCCTTCCTGGCGCACGGCTCGCTGACCGAGCCGGGCCGGTCGTCGTCGATGGAGGTCACCTGCCCGGGCCCGGAGGCGGCGCTGGCGCTGGTCGGTGCCGCGCGGCGGATCGGCGTGGCGGCGAAGTCGCGCGAGGTGCGCGGCGCGGACCGGGTGGTGGTGCGCGACGGCGACGCCATCGGCGCGCTGCTGACCAGGCTCGGCGCGCACTCCAGCGTGCTCGCGTGGGAAGAGCGCCGGATGCGCCGCGAGGTGCGGGCGACCGCCAACCGGCTGGCGAACTTCGACGACGCCAACCTGCGCCGCTCGGCGCGCGCCGCGGTCGCCGCGGCCGCCCGGGTGGAGCGGGCGCTGGAGCTGCTGGGCCCGACGGCCCCGGATCACCTGACGGTGGCGGGCCGGCTGCGGCTGGCGCACCGGCAGGCATCGCTGGAGGAGCTCGGCCAGCTGGCGGACCCGCCGATGACCAAGGACGCGGTGGCCGGCCGGATCCGCCGCCTGCTGGCGATGGCCGACAAGCGAGCACGCGAACTGGGCGTCCCGGACACCGAATCCGCGGTGACCGCCGAGATGCTGGAAGCCGACGCCTGACCGGTCGACCGCAGTTTCAATTGAAACTGCGGTCCCGCCGGCCGGTAAATCACCGTTTCAATTCGAACTGTGAAAATCCGGCACGGCGCCGAACCGGTGCAGAGATGCCGATCACGGGCCGCGATCGTCGCGGCCGCCCCGATCGGTTCGCTCCGCGGCGCGTTGACCTGCGCTGATGCGGGTGGGGTCGCCGTTGGCCGCGGGCCGGGTGCGGCTGGTGGGAGACATCGCCTTTCCGGAGCGTGAGCCCGCTCGCCCGCCCGCGTGCGAAGGCCCCGGTGGCAGATAGGGTGATGCCGAGACCATCAACCTCACCCGCCGCGTCGCCGGCCGGGTCAGTCACGAGGAGAGATCGGCGTGACCGTTCGCGTAGGTATCAACGGCTTCGGTCGGATCGGGCGGAACTTCTGGCGGGCCGCGACCGCCAGTGATCACGACATCGAGATCGTGGCCGCCAACGACCTGGGCGATGTCGCGACCATGGCCCACCTGCTCAAGTACGACAGCATCCTCGGCCGCCTCGACCAGGAGGTGAAGGTCACCGGTGAGGGCATCGAGGTGGGCGGCAAGCTCATCAAGATCCTCGCCGAGCGCGACCCGGGCAAGCTGCCGTGGGGCGACCTGGGCGTCGACGTCGTCGTGGAGTCCACCGGCTTCTTCACCAAGGCTGCGGACGCCCGCAAGCACGTCGACGAGGGCGGTGCGAAGAAGGTCATCATCTCCGCCCCGGCCAAGGGCGAAGACCTGACCGTGGTGCTGGGCGTCAACGACGACAAGTACGACGGCTCGCAGACCATCATCTCCAACGCCTCCTGCACCACGAACTGCCTGGCCCCGATGGTCAAGGTGCTCGACGACGCCTTCGGTATCGAGCAGGGCCTGATGACCACCATCCACGCCTACACGCAGGACCAGAACCTGCAGGACGCTCCGCACAGCGACCTGCGCCGCGCCCGCGCCGCCGCGGTCAACGTGGTGCCGACCAGCACCGGTGCGGCCAAGGCGATCGGCCTGGTGCTGCCGGAGCTCAACGGCAAGCTGGACGGCTACGCGCTGCGCGTGCCGGTGCCGACCGGCTCGGTCACCGATCTCACCGCCACCGTCCGCAAGGACGCCACGGTCGAGTCGGTCAACGAGGCGTTCAAGGCCGCGGCCGCCGAGGGCAGGCTCAAGGGCATCCTCAAGTACAACGAGGACCCGATCGTCTCCTCCGACATCGTCACCGACCCGCACTCGACGATCTTCGACTCGCCGCTGACCAAGGTCATCGGCAACCAGGTCAAGATCGTCGGCTGGTACGACAACGAGTGGGGCTACTCCAACCGCCTCGCCGACCTCGTCGACCTGGTCGGCAAGAAGCTTTCCTGAGAGTTCCGGGCTCGTTTCGCGTAGCGGTGCAGGTAGCGGAACCTCAGAAGCTTTCTCGACTCCGGGATCCCCGACGCACGTATGACCAATACGTCGCGCCGGGGCTGTCCTCGCGACAAAGCTTCTGAGAACCCGCAGCGGTGCCGGTTGCGCAGGTGGGCTAAGCGGCTTCGCCGCTTGCGGCAGCTCAGGTAGCTAGTGAGCCGAGCACCGCGGCGGCCGGTCTACCGCTGGAAGCGGCTGCGCCGCTTGCAAGGACCAGTCTCTGAAGGCCCGCACGAGCCGTTCGGCGAACCCCGGCTCGTGCGGGCCTTTTCCATAACTGCGTAGGAGCAGACGTGAAGAACCTCGACGATCTGCTGTCCGAGGGCGTTCGGGGTCGGCGTGTTCTGGTGCGTGCCGACCTCAACGTGCCGCTGGACGGCGAGAAGATCACCGACGACGGCCGGGTGCGAGCCTCCCTGCCGACCATCCGGAAGCTGACCGGGGCCGGCGCCCAGGTGGTGCTCACCGCGCACCTCGGCCGTCCCAAGGGCGAGCCGGACCCGAAGTTCTCCCTGGCCCCGGTCGCGCGGCGCCTCGGCGAGCTGCTCGGCGCAGACGTCGCGCTGGCCGGTGACCTGGTCGGCGACTCGGCGAAGTCCACGGTGGCGGGTCTGACCGACGGGTCGGTCGCGCTGCTGGAGAACGTCCGCTTCGACGCGCGCGAGACCAGCAAGGACGACGCCGAGCGCGGCGCGCTGGCCGATGAGCTGGCCGCGCTGGTCGGCCCGGACGCCGCCTTCGTCTCCGACGGTTTCGGCGTGGTGCACCGCAAGCAGGCGTCGGTCTACGACGTCGCCAAGCGGCTGCCCGCCTACGCCGGCGGCCTGGTGCTCGCCGAGGTCGAGGTGCTGCGCACCCTGACCGGCGACCCGAAGCATCCCTACGTCGTGGTGCTCGGCGGCTCGAAGGTCTCCGACAAGCTCGGCGTCATCAAGGCCCTGCTGCCCAAGGTCGACAAGCTGCTCATCGGCGGCGGCATGGCGTACACGTTCCTGGCCGCCCAGGGCCACAACGTCGGCAACTCGCTGCTGCAGGAGGACCAGATCTCCTCCACCGAGCAGCTGCTCGCCGAGCACGGCGACAAGCTGGTGCTGCCCGTGGACGTGGTGGTCGCCGATCGCTTCGCCGCGGACGCGGAGAAGCAGGTCGTGGCCGCGGACGCGATCCCGGCCGACTGGATGGGGCTGGACATCGGGCCGCGCAGCGTCGAGCAGTTCGCCGGGATCCTCCGCGAAGCCGGCACGGTGTTCTGGAACGGCCCGGCCGGCGTGTTCGAGTTCCCGGCGTTCGCCGACGGCACCCGCGGCGTCGCGCAGGCCATCGTCGACTCCGACTCGTTCAGCGTGGTCGGCGGCGGCGACTCGGCCGCCGCGGTGCGGACCCTCGGGCTGCCCGAGGACGGCTTCTCGCACATCTCCACCGGCGGCGGCGCGTCGCTGGAATACCTTGAAGGCAAGGACCTGCCCGGTGTGGCCGTCCTGGAAGGTGAGCGCTGAACATGGCCAGGCAGCCACTGATCGCCGGCAACTGGAAGATGAACCTGAACCACCTGGAGGCGATCGCCCTGGTGCAGAAGGTCGCCTTCGCGTTGCCGGAGAAGTACTTCGCGAAGGTGGAGGTGGCGGTGCTGCCGCCGTTCACCGACATCCGCAGCGTGCAGACCCTGATCGACGGCGACAAGCTGCTGCTCAAGCACGGCGCGCAGGACATCTCCGAGCACGAGTCCGGGGCCTACACCGGTGACGTGTCCGGGCCGATGCTGGCCAAGCTCGGGTGCAGCTACGTGGTGGTCGGCCACTCGGAGCGCCGCGAGTACCACGCGGAGACCGACGAGCTGGTGAACAAGAAGGTTCGCGCCACCCTCAAGCACGGCATGTCGCCGATCCTGTGCGTCGGCGAGCAGCTCGACGTGCGAGAGTCCGGCGGCCACGTCGAGCACTGCACGACGCAGCTGATCAACGCGCTCAAGGGCCTCAAGGCCGAGCAGGTGCGCCAGGTCGTGGTGGCCTACGAGCCGGTGTGGGCGATCGGCACCGGCAAGGTCGCCACCGCCGCGGACGCGCAGGAGGTCTGCTCGGCGCTGCGGGCGGCGCTGGAGGAGAAGTACGGCAAGGAGATCGCCGACGAGGTGCGGGTGCTCTACGGCGGCTCGGTGAAGTCGAGCAACATCGGCGAGCTGATCGGCCAGTCGGACGTGGACGGCGCCCTGGTCGGCGGCGCGAGCCTCAACGGCGACGAGTTCGCCAAGCTCTCCGCCATGGCCGCGGGCGGCCCCATCCCGTGATCTTCCCGCAATTTCAATGGAAATCGGACCTCTGATTTCCATTGAAATTGCGGTCCCCGGGCCACGGGGGCGAGGTCGGACAGGGTGAAGGGCGTGTTGACCGGGGTGCTCGGTCGACGGTGCCCTTCGCTCATCACCTGATCGGGATCGGCCCCTGTGGTGGCTGTCGGCCCGGGTTGTGAGACCGTCGTGGCGGCAAACGGGTGGACGGTGGTCAACTCGCTGTTGGTGGCCCGGTACGCTTGGTCGCGGACCGCTGTGCGAACGAGGACGTGATGACTCTTTTCCTGCAGATCGTGTTGATCGTGACGAGTGTGCTGCTGGTGCTGCTGGTGCTGCTGCACCGGGCCAAGGGCGGCGGTCTGTCCTCGCTGTTCGGCGGCGGTATGCAGTCCAACCTGGCCGGTTCCAGTGTGGCGGAGAAGAACCTCGACCGGATGACGTTGTTCGTCATGGCGCTGTGGGTCATCTCCATCATCGGTGTCGGCGTGTTGATCAAGATCGGTTGATCGACCGGGCACCCAGCCGGTCGACAACCCCGGGCCGCTTGGTGGGTGAAGACGGATGACTGGTGGCAACGCCATTCGCGGCACGCGTGTGGGCTCGGGCCCCACGGTAGGCGAGTCGGAGCGGGGGGAAGCCGCGCCGCGCAAGCGGGTCGACTACTGGTGCGCCAACGCGCACCACAGCCGGCCGTCGTTTGCGATGGACGCCGAGGTGCCGGAGGAATGGGACTGCCCGCGCTGCGGTTTGCCGGCGGGCTTGGACCAGGAGAACCCGCCCGAGGCGCGGCGGAACGAGCCGTACAAGAGCCACCTCGCGTACGTCAAGGAGCGGCGCAGCGATGCCGACGGGATGGCCATCCTGGAGGAAGCGCTGGCCAAGCTCCGCGAGCGCAAGGGCCGCTGAAATCAACGAACCGGGCCGGGTGGGCGACAGCTCACCCGGCCCGGTTCGTTTCTCGTGAGTGCTCGTTCCGGCTTCAGCGCTCACGACGGCTCGACGTCGATCTCGTTGACCGCGGCGAGCATGTGCCGCAGCACCCGCATGGTCGTCGCCACCTCGGCGTCGGTCAGGTCGCCGCCGACGAACCCCATCGTTCTGTGCTCCTCCGCCTGCACCGCGCGGATGGCGGTGCAGCCGGCCTCGGTGAGCTCGACGAGCGATGAGCGGCGGTGCGCGGGATTCGGCTTCAGTGCGACGAACCCCGCCGCCTGCGCGTCGTTGACCATGCGCTGCACGAACTGCCTGCTGAGCTCCAGGGTTCGGGCGATCTGGGGGACAGTCTCGGCGGTGCCGGCTATTTCCAGCCGTTCGAGCACCGCGCGCACGCCGACGGACAGCCCGTTGCTGGGGCTTTGCTGTTCGACCAGGCGCGCGACCCGGCGGTAGAGCGGCCCTAGGACGGCGTAGACCTCGGCCAGTCGCGGTCCGAGCTCGGTGGGCGGCAGCGGGGAATCTGAGTTGTCAACCACGGTGTCATTATGACACCTTGGTTGTCATGAACACTATCGAATCAGTACGAGTTCCGGTCCCGGACGGCGAGCTGTACGCCGAGGTGGTCGGTTCCGGGCCGCCGCTGGTGCTGCTGCACGCCGGTTACCTGGGCGTGGGGATGTGGGACGAGCAGCTCGAACTCGCCGCCGACCATCGGCTGATCCGCTACGACGCCCGCTCCCACGGGCGCTCCAGCACCGCGATGGCCGACGTCCGGGCCGAGGAAGACCTGCTAGCGCTGCTGGACCACTTCGAGGTCGGCACCGCGTCGCTGATGGGCAACTCGATGGGCGGCGCCACCGCCCTGACCTTCGCGCTGCAGCACCCGGAGCGGGTGGACCGCATCGTGCTGTTCGGCCCGGGCATCCCGCCGGTCGACTTCCGCGACCCGTTCATCCAGGAAGGGCACCGCGAGCAGGAGGCCGCCAGGCAGGCGATGGACATCGACCGGTACGTCGAGGCGTTCCTGCGCATCGGGGTCGACGGACCGCACCGCCGGCCGGACGAGGTGGACCAGCAGATCCGGTCGCGCTGCCGGGACATGGCGATGACGACCGTGGGCAACCACCACACCGCGACCGGGCGGCTGCTGGAACGCGACGTCGCGAGCAGGCTGGCGGAGATCACCGCGCCGACGCTGCTGGTCGTCGGCGAGCTGGAGGCGGTCGACCTGCACCGGATGGCGCGGGACGCGGTGGAGCGGATGCCGAACGCCGAACTGGTCGAGATGGCCGGCGTCGGGCACATGGCCAGCATGGAGAACCCGCAGGAGACCAACGAGTTGATCCGCCGCCACCTGGGCGGATAGGAATTCGCGGAATGAATTCGTCGGGCGCGTCGATTCCCGGGGAGCCCGTTCGATGCGTCGGTGAGCGGCCGGAGCGGCCGGCCGCTCACCGACGAGGGAGTGGTTCCCGATGATGGTCAAGGCCAACGCCGCCGGCGCCGGATGTGCAGTTTCAATTGAAACTGCGGTACCGGGCCGGTGTGGCGTTGGTCGCGGTGTTGGGCCGCGTCCGGCTACCGGTGGGTACGCTCGCCGTCCACGACAGCGGCGATCCGGGAGGACTCATGGCTCAGGCGACGGCTGATCTCGCGGACCGGGAAGGCCCGGAGGTGCGCAGCTGCGACGTGCAGTTCCGCAACCTCGGCGGGCGCGAGGCGTTCGAAGGCCGGATCCGCACGGTCACCTGCTTCCAGGACAACGCCCTGCTCAAGAAGGTCCTCTCCGAGCCCGGCGACGGCCAGGTGCTGGTCATCGACGGCCGCGGCTCGCTGCACACCGCGCTGATCGGCGACCTGATCGCCGAGATCGGCCGCTCGAACGGCTGGAGCGGGGTCATCATCAACGGCGCGGTGCGCGACTCGGCGGTGCTGGCCGGGATGGACTTCGGGGTCAAGGCGCTGGGCACCAACCCGCGCAAGAGCACCAAGACCGGCGAGGGAACCGTCGACGATGTCGTCGAGCTCGGCGGCATCCGGTTCGTCCCCGGCGAGCACGTGGTGTCCGACCAGGACGGCATCGTGGTGATCACCGAGCCGTAGTCTCAGCGGTCCGACGGCCGAGCGCACGCGCAGGCTGTCCCGATCACGTTCCGGCGGTTGGCGGCGGTGCGCGAACGCCCGGCCGTGTCGCGGGCAGTCCCGCCCAGGTCGAGCGCTTCGCCGGGGTCGTGAGCGCGCAACCGGGTCGGCGCCCGGTCACGCGCTCACGACCGCTCAGCCCAGGCCCAGCACCACCAGCAGGAACCACGGCACCAGGGATCCGGAGACCAGCATGGCGCCGGCGTAGCTCAGCAGCTGGCGGAAGTAGACCTGCTTGTCGCGATTGCGGACGTTGGCCATCAGCATCGCGCCGCTCGGGGAGGTGGGGCTGACGTCGACCACGCTGGCCGCCACGCCGAAACCGGCCACCGCGCCGGGGATGTGCGCGAAGTTCGCCGCCTGCAGCGGAGGGATCAGGATCGGGAAGGTCGCGCCCAGCGTCGCGGTGGTGGAGGCGAACGCCGACACGACACCACCGATCACGAACGCCAGCAGGGTGGTGATCAGCGGGTTGCCCAGGCTGCCGATGGCGTTGGAGGCGTAGTCGATCGCGCCGACCTCCTTGGCGACGCCGACGAAGACGAACAATCCCGAGGTCAGCAGGATGACGCTCCACGAGATTCCCTTGACCGCGCCGTCGGCGCGCTTCGGGAAGAACAGCGTGAGCAGCGCGCCGAGCCCGAACGCGGTGATGCCCACGTCCAGCCCGAAGCCCAGCGCCAGCACCATCAGCGCCGCGATGGCCAGCAGCGTGACCTTCTGCTCGCCGGCGATATTCGTCCGCTCCACGGTGGTGTCGACGCCGTCGACCGCGGGTTCCTTGCCGTGTCCGTGCCGGATCAGGTGCATCCCGCCGAAGGCGAAGTACACCACCGCCATCAGCAGCACGTACATCGCCAGGAACAGCGTGAACACGGTCCAGATCGACACGTCGGCCAGACCGGATTTCTCCAGCACGCTCTTGGTCACCGCGCCGTAGGAGTTCATCGGCGACATGGCGGTGGCGTTGACGCCGTGCAGGATGATCAGGCCCATCAGCAGCGGGCTGACCCGGTACTGCGCGGCGAAGGTCATCGCCAGCGGCGCCAGCAGCGCCAGCGCCGCGGAGGGGAAGACGCCGAAGGCGACCAGGACCGCGGCGATCACGCCGAACACCACCGGGATCAGCGCCACCTTGCCGGCGACCAGCCGAACGCCGGTCCGGACCATCAGCTCGACGGTGCCGTTCTCGCGGGCGATCGCGAACAGGTACGTGACCCCGGCGATCAGCACGAAGATGTCGGCGGGGAAGGATTCGAGCACCTGGTCCACGGACAGCCCGCCGATGCCGGCGACCACCAGCGCGCCGACGAAGCCGAGCACGCCGATGTTGACGTTGAAGGCGATCGCCAGGGCGAACATCAGGACCAGGCAACCCACGCTGGCCGCGATCGCAGCGGACATCGTTGTTCCTCTCTGCGGGGTTGGGCGACGAAAGAATTCAGTCGAATGCAGCAGTGTGCGACTGTATGCAGCAGAATACGGACGCGCGGCGCGAGGTCAAGAGCTTCTTCGTCGTCGACTCGACTCCGTTGGGGCACAAGGGTTCGGGCTTGACATGCCGCGCCGAAGCGAGAGTATGCTTCTGTATACAACGGCGTACCGGGGTTCGCGGGGCCTGTGGAGGTACCTGCCCCCGGCGCGGTGACGTCGACCGACCATGGAGTGCGTCTCATGACCAACCCCAGTGACCGGATGCTCATCGGCGGGCAGCGGGTGCGGGCGTCCACCGGGCAGGAGCTGCCCGCGATCAACCCCTTCGCCGCGGCGGAGTTCGCCACCATTCCGGACGCGAGCCCGCAGGACGTCGACGCCGCCGTCGCCGAGGCCCGCGCCGCCTTCGACGGCGGCTGGTCGACGACGCCTGGCGTGCGCCGCGCCGAGCTGATGAACCGGCTGGCCGCGCTGGTGGACGAGCACGCCGAGGAACTGGGACGGCTGGAGTCCACCGACAACGGCAAGCTGGTCCGCGAGACCACCGGCCAGGCGCGCTTCGCCGCCCGCAACTACCGGTTCTTCGCCGGTTACGCCGACAAGCTCTACGGGCGCACCATCCCGTTGGACAACCCGGACACCCTGGACTACACGCTCGCCGAGCCGATCGGTGTCGCCGCGCTGATCACCGCGTGGAACTCGCCGATGCAGCTGCTGGCCAACAAGCTCGCCCCGGCGCTGGCGGCGGGGTGCACCGTGGTCATCAAGCCCTCCGAGCACGCGTCGGCGACCACGCTGCGCATGGCCGACCTCGTCGAGCAGGCCGGGTTCCCGCCGGGAGTGATCAACATCGTCACCGGTGGGCCGCAGGCCGGGATCGCGCTGACCGAGCACCCGGGCCTGGACCGGATCAGCTTCACCGGCAGCGTGCCCACCGGCCGGGCCATCGCGGCCGCCGCGGCGAAGAACCTGATCCCGGTCACGCTGGAGCTGGGCGGCAAGTCCCCGAACATCGTCTTCGCCGACGCCGACCTGGACCGCGCGGTCACCGGCGCGGTCGCCGGGATCTTCGCCGCGGGCGGCCAGACCTGCATCGCCGGAAGCCGGCTGCTGGTCCAGGAATCGGTCTACGAGCAGGTGGTGCAGGCGGTCGCGGCGCGAGCCGCGGAGATCCGCCTCGGTGACCCGGCGGATCCGCGGACCCAGATGGGGCCGGTCGCCAACGAGCCGCAGCGCGACCGAATCCAGCGCGCCATCGACTCCGGGGTCGAAGCCGGCGCCCGCGCGGTGGCCGGCGCCGAGCCGGTCGACGACCCGGCACTGGGCGAGGGGCTGTTCGTGCGGCCCACGGTGTTCGCCGACGTCGCCAACGACTCGAAGCTGGCCCGCGAGGAGATCTTCGGACCGGTGCTGAGCGCGATCCCGTTCGCCGACGACGACGAAGCCGTCAAGATCGCCAACGACAGCGATTTCGGCCTGGCGTCCGGGATCTGGACCAACGACCTGACCCGCGCCCACCGGGTCGCCAAGCGGCTGCGAGCGGGCACGGTGTGGGTCAACACCTACCGGGCCAGCGCCGCGCAGGCGCCCTTCGGCGGCACCCGGAAGTCCGGCTACGGCCGCGAACGCGGCGAAGAAGCCCTCCACGAATACCTCAACACCAAGAACGTGATGGTCGACCTCACCGGCCAGACCCCCGACCCCTTCTCGATCCGCCTCTGAGAGACCAGAACGCCGATCTGGGCGCAACCGGAAAGGAGTACATCGGTGAGTGACACCGTCTCGTTGTGCGGCCTGGGGAACATGGGTGGCGCCGTCGCCGGTCGCCTCGCCGCGCACGGCCCGCTGCGCGTGTTCGACCTCGATCCGGGGCGGGTCGCCCAGGTCGCCGAGCACCCGCAGGTCACCGCCGCAGGCGCGGTGGCCGAGCTGGCCGAGTCCGGCGTCGTGGTGCTTTCCCTGCCCGCGCCGAAGGTTTCGCTGCAGGTGATCGCCGAGCTGGCGCCGCGGATGCGGGCCGGCAGCGTGATCGTGGAGACCAGCACGGTCAATCCGGCCGACATGGCCGAGGAGCTGAAGATCTGCGCTGCGCACGGCATCGGCATCGTGGACGCCGCGATCCTGTCCGGGGTGTCGCAGATGGCCGGTGGCACCGCGACGCTGCTGGTCGGCGGCGAGGAGTCCGATGTGGACAAGGTGGCCGACGTGCTGGCGGCGATCAGCGCGACCATCACCAGGTTCGGGCCGGTGGGCAGCGGCATGGCCGCGAAGGTGATCAACAACGCGGTGGCGCACGCGGTGATGGTGGTGCTCGCCGAGGCCGGTGCGCTGGGCGCGGCCACCGGGGTGTCCGGCTCGGCGCTGGCCGCGCTGCTGTCCGGCCCCGAGGCCGGGCTGACCCGCCCGCTGACGCACCGCTTCGTGGAGCGGATCCTGCGCGGCGAGTACGACGGCGGCATGCCGACCGAGGCCGCCCGCAAGGACTCCGCCCTGGCGTTGGCCATGGCCCAGGACACCGGGGTGCCGTTGTTCGGCATCCAGGGCGCGCACACCGTCTACGAGCTCGGCGTCTCGGAAGGGCTCGGCCGGCTCGACTACGCCTCGATCGCCACGCTCTGGGAGCGCTGGACCGGGCGCCCCATGACCGAAACCTCGAACGACAAGGGAGACGAAGAATGAGCAAGCCGGAGACCGACCGGTTCGACGTCGTGGTGGTCGGCGGCGGCAACGCCGGGTTCTCCGCCGCGCACTCGGCCGTGGAGCAGGGCGCGAAGGTGCTGCTGCTGGAGAAGGCGCCGGAAGACGCCGCCGGCGGCAACTCCTTCTACACCGCCGGCGCGTTCCGGTTCGCCTTCGACGGCCTCGACGACGTCGCCGACCTGCTCGAACCCGACGAGCGGCACGCCGATTCCGTGGTGCCCGCCTACCCGGAGAGCGCCTTCGAGGACGACATGCGCCGGGTCACCGACGGCAAGTGCGACCCGGTGCTGACCAAGATCCTGGTCTCCCGCTCCGCCGATGCCGTGCGCTGGCTGGCGGGAAAGGGCATCCAGTGGCGGCTGATGTACGAGCGCCAGGCCTACCTGTCCGACGGCAAGTGGGTGTTCTCCGGCGGCCTGTTCGTCGGCACCGTCGACGGCGGCAAGGGGCTCATCGCCCAGCACACCAAGGCCGCGCTGGAAGAGGGCGTGGAGATCCGCTACGACGCGGAGGTCACGGCGCTGCACCTCTCCGACGCGGCCGGGCGAGGCGTCACCTATCGCGATTCCACCGGCGCCGAGCACCGGATCAGGGCCCGTGCGGTGGTGTTGTCGGCCGGTGGCTTCGAATCCGACCCCGAGCGCCGCGCCGAGCACCTCGGCGAGGGCTGGGACCGCGCGCTGGTGCGCGGCACGCCGACCAACACCGGTGACGTGCTCGACCTCGCGCTGGCCGCCGGCGCCGCCCCGCACGGCGACTGGGGTTCCTGCCACAGCGTGGCGTGGGACGCCGACGGCAGCCCGACCGGCGGCAACCGGGAGCTGACCAACCAGCTGACCCGGCAGAGCTATCCGATCGGAATCGTGGTCAACATCGAGGGCGAGCGGTTCGTCGACGAGGGCGCGGACTTCCGCAACTACACCTACGCCAAGTACGGGCGGGAGATCCTGCGCCAGCCGCAGGGCCGGGCGTTCCAGCTGTTCGACGCCAAGACCCGCCCGCTGCTGCGCAAGGAGGAGTACGACTCGCGGCCGATCGCGGGCGCGCAGGCCGGCTCGCTGGCCGAACTCGCGGACGAGCTGGGCATCGACGTCGACGGCTTGCGGCGCACCGTGGCGGAGTTCAACGCATCCATTGTGGACAAGCAGTTCGACCCGGCGGTCAAGGACGGGCGCGCCGCGCAGGTCCAGCCGCCGAAGTCCAACTGGGCGCAGGCCCTGGACACCGCCCCGTACTACGGCTACGCCGTGGGCTGCGGGATCACCTTCACCTTCGGCGGGGTGCACGTGGACGAATCCGCCCAGGTGCTGGACACCGAGGGGCAGCCGATCGACGGGCTGTACGCCGCCGGTGAGATGGTCGGCGGGTTGTTCTCCGGCAACTACCCGGGCGGCAGCGGCCTGACCTCGGGCGCGGTGTTCGGCCGGCTGGCCGGCGCCGGTGCTGCGAAGCCGGTGCGCAATGGCTGAGGACTTCCAGGTCTACGCGATCCGGTTCGCGCACCGGGACGCATCGGTGCGCGGCGAGCACTTCTACGGCCACGACCCGTGCGCCCTGGACGCCTGGCCGATCTCCTACTATGTCGGACTCCCACGCCGCGCTCGTCGACGCCGGGTTCACGCCGGGAACGTCGTGCTGGCGGCCGATGCGTCGCACTTCTGCGAGAACGTCGAGCAGGAGAAGCCCTACGGGGTCCTGCCGTCGATGTACGACGCGTTCGACACCTTGCACGCGTTGGCATCCGGCCCGGAGCTGATCGTGCCTGGCCACGATCCGCAGGTGCTGCAACGGTTCCCGGCGGTGCCCGGCCTGGAAGGACTCGCCGTCCGCATCGCCTAGGGACGCAATGCATACCGAGGTATACTTTTCGTTCGGCGCTCGGGCGTCGCGCCTTCGACCGGGTCGCCCGGCGCGAAGGCGCCACGCACCGGGCCGAACGTAGTCGTGAGTGGTCGTTCCGGTAAGAGCCGGGGTCGGCGCTCACGAGGTGATTTCGTGGCAGAAGGAGTGACGACGCTGTCCGAGGTGTACGACCGGCTGCGCGGCGAGATCGTCGACGGCACCTTCGAGACCGGTGCCCAGCTGGTGGAGCTGGCCCTGGCGGAGCGGTACGGCACCAGCCGCACGCCGGTGCGCGAGGCGCTGCGCCGCCTGGAACAGGACGGACTGGTCGAGCGGGGCGACCGCGGCATGCGGGTCCGCACCCGAAGCCCGGAGGAGATCCTCGAGATCTACGAGGTCCGGATCTCCCTGGAGGCCACCGCGGCATCAGCGGCCGCCCAGCGGCACAGCGAGTTCGACCTGATCCGCATCCGCCGCGCCCAGGCGGCGATGGACGGCACCTCGACCGACGACCCGGCGGCGATGGCGGCGGCCAACCGGGCGGTGCACGAAGCGATCTGGGTGGCCAGTCACAACGGCACCATCGTCGATCTGCTGACCCGCCTGAACAACCACCTGACCCGCTACCCGGCGACCACCCTCAAGGTCCAGGGCCGCTGGGCAGAGGCCCTCGACGAACACCGGGCCCTGATCGACGCGATCGAACAACGCGACGCGGCCCGGGCCCACGACCTGGCCCGGGACCACATGACCAAGGCGCGCGATCTCCGCCTCCAGATCTACCGCGAAGACCCCACCGCCTGACCGGGTGCCCGCCGCTGTTCCGGCGGGGATGGCGGCTCACCGGTCCGAGTAGTGCTCCTTGACGACGCGCGCCATGGCTTCGGCGGCGTTGGTGGTCAGCGACTTCGCGCTGAAGTAGATGTCGCCCTTGACGCCGCGGTAGCGGCTGTTGAGCGCCAGGTGGGCGGAGAGCTCGCCGGGATCGGTCCAGCCCTCCTTGCCGACCCGGTAGGCGGCCTGGCCGATGTAGAGGTCCACGCCGGTGCCCGAGACCGTCTTGGACCACCACGGGATCAGGGCGGCGTAGTCGGCGGCCGGGTGGCCGATCTGCCAGTAGACCTGCGGGGCGATGTAGTCGACCCAGCCCTCCCGCACCCACTTGCGGGTGTCGGCGTAGATCGCCGAGTACGACTCCAGGCCCTTGGTGTCCGAGCCCGCAGGGTCGCTGGACGCGTTGCGCCAGATGCCGAACGGGCTGACGCCGAACTTCGCGTCCGGCTTGGCCCGGTGCACCCGGGCGTCGAGGTCCGCCACCAGCTGGTCGACGTTGTGCCGGCGCCAGTCCTCGATGTCGTCGAAGTCCTTGCCGTGCTCGGCGAAGGTCTTCTCGTCCGGGACCTGCTGGCCCTTGACGGGGTAGGGGTAGAAGTAGTCGTCCAGGTGCACGCCGTCGACGTCGTAGTTCTCGATCGCGTGCATGATCGCGCGGGTCACGAACTCGCGGGCCGCCGGCACGCCCGGGTCGTAGTAGAGCTTGCCGCCGTAGGCGAAGGTCCACTCCGGGTGCTTGCGGGCCGGGTGCTCCGGGACGAGCGCCTGCGGGTCGTCGGTCATGCTGATCCGGTACGGGTTGAACCAGGCGTGGAACTGCAGGCCGCGCTGGTGCGCCTCGTCGACCATGAACCGCAGCGGGTCGTAGCCCGGGTCGCGGCCCTGCTGCCCGGTCAACCAGTGCGACCACGGCTCGTGCGGCGACGGCCAGAACGCGTCGGCGGTCGGCCGCACCTGGACGAACACGGCGTTCAGCTTGTTCGCGACGGCCTGGTCGAGCAGCTTCCGGTACTCGTCCTGCTGCTGCGCGGCGGACAGCCCCGGTTTGCTCGGCCAGTCGATGTTCTCCACCCCGGCGATCCACATCCCGCGCATCGCGGTGGTCGGCTCCTTCGCGGCCGCCCCGCTGGTCCCGAAGAGCCCGAGCAGGATCGCCACCAACCCCAGCGCCAGCCCCATCACGTCCGCCCGGATCCGACGCAACCCTTGCGTGCGGGTCATCCCAGCTCACCTCGCCGCTGATCGACAACTGCGCGCCACAGCGTACGACCAACGACGCGGAAATGGCGAGGAACACCCATATCGCCCGATCCGGGCCGATCCCGGCCGGATCGGGTCACGCCGCCTGGCGGGAGCGGTTCCCGGCCAGTTCCCGGGCCCGTTGCTCGGCTCGGGCCCCGAGCAGGGCCGGATCGCATTCGGCGAGGTGGTCGCGCACCAGCAGGTGCACGAACCGCCACTCGCCGTCCGACCGGCTCAGCAGGCTCCGGTCCGCGGCGTGCGAGAGGAAGTCGCGCCGCCTGGGCGGCAGGTAGCCGGTGAAGCGGAACACCAGCAGGCCGAGCAGCGATGCTCCTGGACCGTCTTCCCAGGCGAGGAGCCCGCAGCCGCCGATCACCAACCCAACGGCGAACCCGAGGAACCGGGAGTCGGGCGGTGCGCCCACGGCGATGCCCGGCAACACGGCGACGAGCGCTCCCGCGACCACGCAGAGCACGTTCTGCTTGGTGAAGCCCCAGTTCCTCGGCGCGGCCCTGGTCAGCCGGGAGATGCAGAACTGGTCCGTGCCCAAGACCATCGCTCCGATGAAGGCGCTGCCCGCCAGGCCGATCATCCAGCCGGCCACCAGTTCTTCGGTCGGGCCGATCCACAGCACCAGCCCCAGGGCCGCGAGACCGGACGCGAGCCCGACCAACCACGCGGTGACGGCTTCCGCCACGTGGTAAACCGATGCGGTGAGACCGGCGCTGACGGCGGCGCCCGCGGCGACGATGGCGGCGCACACCGGTGCGGGGACATCGGCGAGGATCCAGCGTACCGCCAGTACGAGACCGATCGTGCCCGCCCCGGCCGTCAGGCCGACGACCACTGCGGAGCGGACGGTCTTTGCCAGGTGCGGCAACGGCCGCGCACGGGCGGGCGCGAGCGCATCGTTGCTGGTCATGGCTGTCGCCACCGCCGCGGCGCACGCGGTGACCGCGCCCGCGAACAGGCCGAACCGCACCACTGCGGCGAGCACGATCGGTGCGGTGAAAGCCCCCAGGGCCACCGGTGTGAAAACGCCCGTGACCGCCACGGTGACGTCGAGCGGGACGCACTTGTACCAGTCGAGGTGGGACAGGAACCGGATCCGCAACGTCGCGTTCCCGCGGTAGGAGTCCCGGGCCAGCATCGCCAGGAACCACAACGCGCGGATGGTCTCCCGGGGTGTGTAGCGGGACGGCGGGGTGACCCGGCGCGCCAGCACCTCGCAGACGTAGGCGTCGAACAGCTCCCGGCGGGCGGTGGTCGTGTCCTCGGCCCGCAGCTGCTCGCCGTCGGCTCCCTGCACGGCCAGCGCCATGATGTTGAGCATCAGCGGGGAGTCCAGCAGTTCCCACAGCTCCGGGTCGCTGGTCAGCATCGACCGGACGCCGCTGAGTCCCCGCCCGGTGCCCTCGAAGTACTCCGCCAGCCGGTCGCGGGTCAGCGGCTGGATGCGCACCGCGCCGTGCAGGCTGAGCCGTTCGGGCAGCCTGTCGTACTCGCCCAGGCGGCTGCACACCGCGATCTGCGGCACGAACACCTTCTGCGGCAAGGAGTTCAGCTCGCGGACGCACTCCTCGCGGTGCTCCGGGGCCACCTCGTCGAGACCGTCGAGCAACAACGCCAGCTTTCCCGCGGCAAGCCAGGCTTCGGTGACCGCGTGCGGAATGGTGTACCTGCGCCGCAGTTCGTCGCGCAGCCACTGGACGAAATCGTTCGGCCCGCGCTTCTTGTCGTCGGTGCCGGGCCATCCCGAGAGGTCGACCAGCACGGGGATCGGCTGCTCCGGGTCCCGGCGGGCGCGTCCGACCAGTGCGTGAGCCAGCTCCAGCAGCAGCGTGGTCTTGCCCGCGCCGGGGTCGCCGAGGACGAGCATGGACTGGTGGAGCTCGTCGAAGACCTCGGAGATCGGCGCGTTCGACGCGATGGCCTTCTCGGCACCGCCGACGGGTTGCACCGTCAGGGACTGCGGGCGGATGACCGCGTCCGGCCGTTCGTCGAGGTCCAGTTCGATCCGCGCTTTGGCGGCGAGCGACTGCGAGAACCGCTGGTCGACGTAGCGCTCGACGCGGTCCAGCGCGTTCGGCCGGTTGCGCGGGTGATCGACGGGGCGGCTGGTGATGGCCGACTGCTGGCGCGCCAGCATCTCCCACAACCCGACCACCACGGAAACGGCCCACAGCACACCGATGACCGGCCAGGTCCAGCCGGTGTACGGCGCGAGGAACGCCGGCGCGCTGCCACCGGTGCCGATGTTGATCGCGGTCGGCAACAGCACGGCGCTGACGGAAATCCCCAGCACGAATGCGCAGACGCGAAGAAGTCGACCTCGTGCACGGCGCATAACGCGGAAGATTACCCAGCGCCCGCAGCGGATTGTTCCCGCTCACGCGGATTGGAACGATCTCGAGCCGGTGCGTTCAGGGCAGGCAGCGCAGCCGGCCGCCGGTGAAGTGGGCGAATGCCCGGTCGATCTGTTCGAGGGGCTGCCGGAGCGGGCGGACTCCGAACCACAGGCCGCGGACGCCGAGCGTCTTCTTGCGCAGTGCGCGCTGGACGTCGGGATGGTCCAGCCCCACAACGCCCGGCGTCGCGGCTGCGCTGGGCGCGAGTTCCAGCGCGAGCACCGGTTGGCCGAGCCGTCGTTTGAGGTGGATCCCGGCGATCGCGGGCCAGGGGAGGAAGACGGCCGGTGCCGCCTCGTTGCTGCAGTGCAGTCCCGCGGCCGAGAACCGCATCGCCACCGCGGGAATCCCGGCTCGCTGCCACGTCTCCTGCAGGCGTCGCACCGCGGTGAACTGGCGTCCGGCGTCGAGCGCGAGGAACAGGCCGGGCAACGCGATCAGCAGCATCATCGGCCAGTTGTCGGGAAGCGCCAGGGCGCTGCCGCCGCCGAGCCCGATGATGAGCCCGGCGGCGATCGACGACGTCCAAGCGGAGGTGCGCCGCGACCGCAGGATGAGCTTGCGTCCCTGGGCGACCGTCCGGGCATCGATCTCGACGACGAACTCCGGGACCACATCTCGTTCCTGGTGCACCGGCCCAGTCTGAACCAGCGGGACCGCCCGCGGAACCGGAACGATCAACTGCCCCGCCACCAGATGTGCGACCAGCGGAACGAGTGAAGGGCACCTCCGAGCAACTCGTGCTCGGGGTGCCCTTCGCCTCGGGAGATCAGCCTCCGGTCGGGACGGCCGACGCCGCGGTCGGGTCCAGCAGCCACAGGGTCCGGTCCCGGCCGCGGGCTCCCGCCGCCGGGATGTCCACCGGCTTCGCCCCGCCCAGCGCCGCCGCCACCGGCTCGGCCTTCGCCTCGCCCGTGGTCATCAGCCAGACCTCCGTAGCAGCCCGGATCGCCGGGAGCGTCAGGGAGATCCGGGTCGGCGGCGGCTTCGGGCAGTCGTGCACGCCCACCACCGTCCGCTCGGCCTCCCGCACGTACGGCGTGTCCGGGAACAGCGACGCCGTGTGCCCCTCCTCGCCGACGCCCAGCAGCAGGACGTCGAAGTGCGGCACCGCGATGTCGGTCGCCCGCGACGCCGTGGTCGCGAGCACCTCCGCGTAGTGCGCCGCCGCCGCGTCGGCGTCCGGGCCGAACTTGCCGTCCGACGGCGCCATCGCGTGCACCCGCTCCGGGGCGACCGGGACGTGGTCGAGCAGGGCGTGGCGGGCCTGGGTCTCGTTGCGGTCCGGGTCGCCGTCCGGCAGGAACCGCTCGTCGCCCCAGTACACGTCCACGTTCGCCCAGTCCACCGCGTCCCTGGCGGGGGAGCGGTTGACCTGTTCGAGCACGCCGATGCCCGTCCGGCCACCGGTGAGCACCACCGACGCCACGCCGTGCGCGGCCTGCGCGTCGACGATCCTGGTGATCAGCCGGGCCGCCGCCGCGGCGGCCAGCAGCTCGCCGGTGGCGTGCACGACCACTTCCGGTCGGCTCATGAACCGGCCTCTGCCGACTCGGCGGCCTCCGCCGCCGGTTCCTCCTCGCCGCGCACGATCTTGTCCAGGCCCTGCAGGGTGGCCTCGTAGATCTCGTCCGGGTCGAGGCGGCGCAGCTCCTCGGTGAGGCAGTCACGCACCTCGCGGCGGTGCAGCGACACCCGCCGGTCCGGCTGGCCCGGCTGGGTCAGCGTCCCGACCTTGCCGTCCGGGCGGACGATCTCCACGTTGCCCGACGGGCGCTCCAGCACCGCCGAGACGATGCCCGGCCCGCGCGGGTGCTCCACCCGGCGAACCGGGATGCCCAGGTAGCTGGCCAGCCACGCGGCCAGCAGGTCGGTCGACGGCGAGTCCGCCGCGCCGGTGACCGTGGCGGCCGTGACCGCGTCGTGCGGCGGCAGGTCCAGCGCCGCCGCCAGCACCGCGCGCCACGAGGTCAGCCGGGTCCAAGCCAGATCCGTGTCACCGTCCGCATAGGACTCGACGCGCTTCTGCAGCGAGGCGATCGGGTCGCCGTCGGCCGCCGCGTCGGTGATCCGCCGGTGCGACAGCGCGCCGATCGGGTCCTTCGCGGGGCTTTCCGGCGCGTCCGTGGGCCACCAGGCGACCACCGGGGCGTCCGGCAGCAGCAACGGCACCACCGAGCCCGCGCCCTCGTCGGCCAGCGGCCCGTACAGCCGCAGCACGATGACCTCCGACGCCCCCGCGTCGCCGCCGACGCGGATCTGGGCGTCCAGCCGCGGCGCGGCCTGCCGCGCCCCGCTGGCCACCACGATCACCCGGCACGGGTGCTCCCGGCTGGCGTCGTTGGCGGCCTGGATGGCCTTCTCCACCTCGGTGCCGTCGCCGGTGACGATCACCAGCGTCAGCACCCGGCCCAGCGCGACCGCACCACCGGACTCGCGCAGTTCGACCAGCTTCTTGTTGACCTGCGAAGTGGTGGTGGACGGCAGATCGATGATCACGGTCGCCTCCAGACGCGTCCGGTTCGGGCCAGCATCGCGTCCGCCGACGGCGGACCCCACGTCCCGGCCTTGTACGGCTGGGGCTTGCCGCGGGCGGCCCAGTGCTCGAGCACCGGGTCCAGGATCTGCCAGGACAGTTCGACTTCCTCGTTCACCGGGAACAGCGACGGCTCGCCGAGCAGCACGTCCAGGATCAGCCGCTCGTAGGCCTCCGGCGAGGACTCGGTGAACGCGTGCCCGTAACCGAAGTCCATGGTCACGTCGCGCACCTCCATCGAGGTGCCCGGCACCTTCGCGCCGAAGCGCATCGTGATGCCCTCGTCCGGCTGCACCCGGATCACCAGGGCGTTCTCCCCGAGCTCCTCGGTCATCGTGCTGTCGAACGGCAGGTGCGGGGCCCGCTTGAAGACCACCGCGATCTCGGTGACCCGGCGGCCCAGCCGCTTGCCGGTGCGCAGGTAGAACGGCACCCCGGCCCACCGCCGGCTCTCCACCTCGAGGGTGATCGCCGCGTAGGTCTCGGTGATCGAGTCGGACGCGAAACCGCCCTCCTCGTGCAGGCCCGGCACCAGCGAACCGCCCTGCCAGCCGCCGGTGTACTGGCCGCGGGCGGTGGTCTCGTCGAACGGGCCGACCGGCTTGGTCGCCGACAGCACCTTGACCTTCTCCGCGCGCAGGTCCTGCGGCGAGAAGGAGACCGGCTCCTCCATCGCGGTGAACGCCAGCAGCTGCAGCAGGTGGTTCTGGATCACGTCGCGCGCCGCGCCGATGCCGTCGTAGTAGCCGGCGCGCCCGCCCAGGCCGATGTCCTCGGCCATGGTGATCTGCACGTGGTCCACGTAGTGCGCGTTCCAGATCGGCTCGAACAGCTGGTTCGCGAAGCGCAGCGCCAGGATGTTCTGCACCGTCTCCTTGCCGAGGTAGTGGTCGATGCGGAACACCGACTCCTCGGGGAACACCTCGTTGACGATGCCGTTGAGGTGCCGCGCGCTCTCCAGGTCGTGGCCGAACGGCTTCTCGATGACCACCCGCCGCCAGCTCTCGTCGGTCGGCTCGGTCAGCCCGGACCGCGACAGCTGCTTGAGCACCGTCGGGAACGCCGACGGCGGCACCGACAGGTAGAACGCGTGGTTGCCGCCGGTGCCCCGGTCGGCGTCGAGTTCCTTGACCGTGGCGGCGAGCCGGTCGAACGCGGCGTCGTCGTCGAACGAGCCGGGCACGAACCGGATGCCCTCCGCCAGCCGGTCCCAGACGTTCTGGTGGAACGGGGTCCGCGCGTGCTCCTTGACCGCGTCGTAGACGACCTGGCCGAAGTCCTGGTCGGCCCAGTCGCGGCGGGCGAAGCCGGTCAGCGCGAAGCCCGGCGGCAGCAGGCCGCGGTTGGCGAGGTCGTAGATCGCCGGCATCAGCTTCTTGCGGGAGAGGTCACCGGTCACGCCGAAGATCGTCAGCCCGCACGGGCCGGCGATCCTGGGCAGCCGCTTGTCCCGCGGGTCGCGCAGCGGGTTGTGCCACTGTTCGCTTTGAGTCACGCCCGGTCCTCCAAGGAGCGCAGGTCCTGCACGGCCTTGACCAGCTCGACGAGCCCGGCCGCCCGGTCGGTGAGGTGCAGGCGCAGCACCGGCCGGCCCCGGTCGGCGAGCACCTGCCCGTCGCCGAGCGCCTGGGCGCGCTGCAGCCCGGCCAGGGTGTACGGCCGGTCCGGCACCTCCAGGTCCTCTTCGGCGGCACCGGTGATCTGCAGGAACACGCCGTTCTGGTGGCCGCCCTTGTGGTACTGGCCGGTGGAGTGCAGGAACCGCGGGCCCCAGCCGAAGGTCGTCTGCAGCCCGGTGCGGCGCGCCAGCTCCGGCCGCAGCACCGCGGTCGAGGCGTCGTCGAGTCGGTCCAGGTACGCCTGCACCGAAAGGTAGCCGCGCTCCGGCGCGGTGGCCAGGAACGCCCGCAGCGCCTCGGCCACGGTGCCGACGCCTGCGGTCAGCCAGTCGCCGGAGGCGTGCACCTCGACCGAGCCGTCGACCAGCGCCGGGGTCGCGGCCGGGCCACCGGCCGGGCCGTCCAGCAGCGCCCGCGCGGCCTTCTTCGCGGCCTCCACGTCCGGCTGGTCGAACGGGTCGATGCCCAGCAGCCGGCCGGCCACCGCGGTCGCGAACTCCCACAGCAGGAACATGCCGCCCAGCGGGCCGGTGGTGCTGATCCGCGCGCCGTCGACGGCCGGCCCGACGGCCACGGTCGTCGCGTCCGGACCGGCGTCGGCGAAGCCGGGGGCCTCGGTGTTCTCCACGACCACCGGCAGCAGGCCGGTGCCGTTCTTGCCGGTGGACTCGGCGATCAGCTGCTCGACCCAGTCGCCGAAGCCCTTGATGCCCGATCCGGTGTCGGCGAACACGACCTTCTCGGCGCCCTTGGCGTGCGCGGCGCTCAGCGCCGCGGCCAGCTGCAACGCCGGGTTGCCGGTGTCATCGGCGCTCAGCCGCCCGAACGCGGCGGCCGCGTCGTCCAGCAGCGCGGCGACGTCGGCACCGGCCAGTCCGGCGGGCACCAGGCCGAAGGCGGTCAGCGCCGAGTAGCGGCCGCCCACGTGCGGGTCGGCGGTGAAGACCTTGCGGTAGCCCGCCTCGCGCGCCGCCGACTCCATCGGCGAACCGGGGTCGGTGACCACGATGATGCGGGTCACAGGATCGATTCCGTTTTGCGTGAAAGCCCGCTCGAAGATCCGGCGGTGGCTGTCGGTCTCGACGGTCGTGCCCGACTTCGAGGAGACCACCAGCACGGTCCGGTCGAGATCACCGGCCAGCGCGTCGGCGACCTGCCCGGGGTCGGTGGTGTCCAGCACGACCAGCGGCACGCCGGCGGTCGCGGTGATCACCTCCGGAGCCAGCGACGAGCCACCCATCCCGGCCAGCACGATGCGGTCCAGGCCCTCGGCGTGCAGTTCGGCGCGCAGCGCGTCGATCTCGGCGAGCAGCGGACGCGAGCTCTCGTGCAGCGTCGTCCAGGACAGCCGGATGGATGCCTCGCTCTCCGCGTCCGGGCCCCACAGCGTGGCGTCCTGGGCGGCGAGCTTGCCGGCAACCGCATCGGCGGCCAACTGCTCGACCAGCGGTCGGGCCTCGGCCGCTAGCGCCACATCGCGAATGTCGACGGAGGTTTCGGTTGCCATGTAGTTCCTTCAGCGCTCGATTTAGTTGGACTCGAACCCCAGTTCGACCTGCGTCTCCGGAGTTCGATCTTGGAAGCCAACTTCGTGCGACCACAGTGTCGCCGATCCGGGCCGGTGCGGCAGATGCGCACCGGCCCGGAATTCCCGGAGACTTCGGCTGTTCGTTACTCGGACTGGGCCAGCTGCTGGCTGACGGTCTCCAGCAGTTCGGTCCAGGACTTCTCGAACTTCTCGACGCCCTCGCTCTCCAGCACCGCGAAGACGTCGTCGAGGTCGATGCCGATCTTCGCGAGGTCGTCGAAGACCTGCTGCGAGGCGGCGGCCGTGCCGGTGACCAGGTCGCCGCGCACGTCGGCGTGGTCGGCGGTGGCCTTCAGGGTCGCCTCCGGCATGGTGTTCACCGTGTTCGGCGCGACCAGCTCGTCCACGTAGCGCGTGTCGGAGTAGGACGGGTCCTTCACACCGGTGGACGCCCACAGCGGACGCTGCGCCTTGGCGCCGTCGGCCTCCAGCGCCTTCCAGCGCTCGGAGGAGAAGACCTCCAGGTAGGCCGCGTAGGCCAGCCGGGCGTTGGCGATCGCCGCCTTGCCGCGCAGCTCCTCGCCACCCTCGATCTTCGCCAGCCGCTTGTCGATCTCGGTGTCCACCCGGGACACGAAGAACGACGCGACCGAGGCGATCTGGCTGACGTCGTGGCCGTTGGCCTTGGCCTGCTCCAGGCCGGCCAGGAAGGCGTCCATCACGTCGCGGTAGCGCTGCACCGAGAAGATCAGCGTGACGTTGACGCTGATGCCCTCGGCGAGCACGCGGGTGATCGCGGGCAGGCCCGCCAGGGTGGCCGGGATCTTGACCATCAGGTTCGGCCGGTCCACGGCCTTCCACAGGTCGATGGCCTCGGCCACGGTGCGGTCGGTGTCGTGCGCCAGCCGCGGGTCGACCTCCAGGGAGACCCGGCCGTCGACGCGGCCGGTCGACTCGTAGACGTTGCGGAAGATGTCCGCCGCGTCCCGGACGTCGGCGGTGGTCAGCTCGCGCACCGTGTCGTCGACGCTCGCGCCGCGGGCCGCCAGCTCGCGCACCTTCTCGTTGTAGTCGGCGGCGTTGGACAGCGCGTTGGCGAAGATCGTCGGGTTGCTCGTGACGCCGACGACCGCCTGGTCGGTGATGAGCTCGGCCAGGTTGCCCGAGGAGATCCGCTGGCGCGACAGGTCGTCCAGCCAGATCGAGACCCCGGCCTCGCTGAGCGCCTTGAGGTTCGGGTTGGTGGTCACAGGAATTCCTCCGCTCACGCCTGCTCGGCGTTGCTCAGGCTGCGCCGGGCCGCCGCGACAACGGCGTCGACGGTGATGCCGAACTCGTTGTAAAGGGTCTTGTAGTCGGCCGAGGCGCCGAAGTGCTCGAGGGACACCGACTCGCCGGCGTCCCCGACGAACCGGTACCACGGCAGCGCGATGCCGGCCTCGACGGAGACGCGGGCCTTGACCGCCTTCGGCAGCACCGACTCGCGGTAGGCCTCGTCCTGGGCGTCGAACCACTCGACGCACGGCACGGACACCACACGAGTGGCAACGCCGTCGGCCTCCAGGATCTTCCTGGCCTCGACGGCCAGCTGGACCTCGGAGCCGGTGGCGATCAGGATCGCCTCGGGCTTGCCGTTGCCGGCCTCGGCCAGCACGTAGGCGCCCTTGGCGACGCCGTCGGCGTCCACGCCCTCCAGCGTCGGCACGCCCTGGCGGGTCAGCGCCAGCCCGGCCGGGCCGCTCGGGTCCTCCAGGATCGCCTTCCACGAGGCCGCGGTCTCGTTGGCGTCCGCCGGGCGGACCAGCGAGAAGCCGGGGATCGCACGCAGCGAGGCGACGTGCTCGATCGGCTGGTGCGTCGGGCCGTCCTCGCCGAGGCCGATCGAGTCGTGCGTCCACACGAAGATGACCGGGGTCTTCATCAGCGCGGCCAGCCGGACCGCCGGGCGCATGTAGTCGCTGAACACCAGGAAGGTGCCGCCGTAGGGGCGGGTGCCGCCGTGCAGCGCGATGCCGTTGAGGATCGCGCCCATCGCGTGCTCGCGGATGCCGAAGTGCAGCGTCCGGCCGTACGGGTTGGCGTTCCAGGTGCTGGTGGAGATCGACTCCGGGCCGAACGAGGCGGCGCCCTTCATCGTGGTGTTGTTGCTCTCCGCCAGGTCGGCCGAGCCTCCCCACAGCTCCGGCAGCACGTCGGCCAGCGCGTTGAGGACCTCGCCGGAGGCCTTGCGGGTGGCGATGCCCTTGCCGTCGGCCTCCCAGGTCGGGAGCTTCTCCTGCCAGCCGGCGGGCAGCTCGCGGGTGCTCAGCCGGTCCAGCAGCGCCTTGCGCTCCGGGTTGGCCGAGGCCCACTTGTCGAAGGCGACCTGCCACTCGGCGCGGGCGGCCTTGCCGCGGGCCACGACCTCGCGGGCGTGGGTCAGCACCTCGGCGTCGACCTGGAACGACTGCTCCGGGTCGAAGCCCAGCGCCTGCTTGACCCCGGCGACCTCGTCGGCACCCAGCGCGGCGCCGTGCGCCTTGCCGGTGTTCATCTTGGTCGGGGCTGGGAAGCCGATCACCGTGCGCAGCACGATCAGCGTCGGGCGGGAGGTCTCGGCCTTGGCCGACTCGATGGCCTCCAGCAGGCCCTTGACGTCCTCGCCGCCGTGCACCACCAGGACCTGCCAGCCGTAGGACTCGTACCGCTTGGCGGTGTCCTCGGACAGCGCGATGCGGGTGTCGTCCTCGATGGAGATCTCGTTGGCGTCGTAGATCACCGTGAGGTTGCCCAGCTGCTGGGTACCGGCCAGCGACGACGCCTCGGAGGTGATGCCCTCCTCGATGTCGCCGTCGGAGGCGATCACGTAGACGTGGTGGTCGAACGGGCTCTCACCCGCGGCGGCCTCCGGGTCGTACAGGCCGCGCTCGCGGCGGGCGGCCATCGCCATGCCGACCGCGGTGGCCAGGCCCTGGCCCAGCGGACCGGTGGTGGTCTCGACGCCGTCGGTGTGCCCGTACTCGGGGTGGCCCGGGGTCTTCGAACCCCACTTGCGCAGCGCCTTCAGGTCGTCCAGCTCCAGGCCGTAGCCGGCCAGGAACAGCTGCACGTACAGCGTCAGGCTCGAGTGCCCGGCCGACAGCACGAACCGGTCGCGGCCGATCCAGTTCGGGTCGGTGGGGTCGTGGCGCATGACGCGCTGGAACAGCGCGTAGGCGGCGGGCGCCAGGCTCATCGCGGTGCCCGGGTGGCCGCTGCCGCAGTTCTCCACCGCGTCGGCGGCCAGCACGCGGGCGGTGTCCACCGCGCGCTGGTCCAGCTCGGTCCAGTCTTCGGGCAGGTGCTTGGTGGTCAAGCGGGCAAGGTCGTCGGTGACGGACACGGACGCAGCTCCAAGTTTCCTTCGGCGGTTTTCGTATGTGACGGCGAATGCGGTGCTGGACCGATTCGAACCGCGGTTATCCCTCGTCCGACGGGCAGCCTAGTCGTGTCCGATCAGCCACGTGCCGACCCGTCTGGATTGATGTCCACCGCTCGCGGGGAGCGGCGGCGGTCGGCGCCCGGCACTGCGCCTGGGAGACCACGGTTGCGCCATCCGGGTGATGTCGGAGACTCGGCTGCCGCCTGCCCGTGCCCTGCGGTTTTGCGCTGAGGGGCGACCCGTTCCCGATCGCGGCGGGAACACGGCCAGGATACCGGGGAAGGGGCGTGACCAGGGCCACCGGTCCGTTCGCGGCCCCTCGGGCGCGACCCGCGCGAGGGCGGCTTCAGTAGCGCGCCTACTATTCGAGGTCGGTCCATTTCCGGGGTGCCCGGGTTGGTCCAGGTCGTCCGAATCGCCTTAGGAGTGCCATGCCGTCGGTGAGCGCAGCGTCGTGACCACCGTCGTCGACGCCCCCCGGACGCAGCGCGCCCGGCGGCCCGCTGAGCTGCTGAAAGCCTATGCCGGGCTGATCAAGCCGCGGGTCATCGAGCTGCTGCTGGTGACCACCATCCCGGCGATGCTGCTGGCCGCGCGGGGCATCCCGTCGCCCTGGCTGGTGATCGCCACGCTGATCGGCGGCACCATGGCGGCGGGCAGCGCGAACGCGCTGAACTGCGTCGCCGACGCCGATATCGACCAGGTGATGAAGCGCACGCGGGCGCGCCCGCTGGTGCGGCACACGGTGTCCAACCGGCACGCGCTGATCTTCGGGATCGTGCTCGGCGTCGCGTCCTTCGGCTGGCTGTGGGCGACGACGAACCTGCTGGCCGCGTCGCTGGCCGTCGGCACCATCCTGTTCTACGTCTTCGTCTACACGCTGGTGCTCAAGCGGCGCACCGCGCAGAACATCGTCTGGGGCGGCGCCGCGGGCTGCATGCCGGTGGTGATCGGCTGGGCCGGGGTGACCGGCGGGGTGGACTGGCCGGCGCTGGTGATGTTCGGCGTGATCTTCTTCTGGACGCCGCCGCACACCTGGTCGCTGGCGATGAAGTACAAGGACGACTACGAGCGCGCCGGCGTCCCGATGCTGCCGGTGGTGGCCGCGCCGACGTACGTGTCGCGGCAGATCGTGATCTACACCTGGCTGATGGTGGCCTGGACGCTGCTGCTGGTCCCGGCGACCGGCTGGCTCTACGCGGCGTTCGCGGTCCTGGCGGGCGCGTGGTTCATCCTCCTGGCGCACCGGCTGCACGCCGCGACCAAGCGCGGCGAGAAGACCAAGCCGATGAAGCTGTTCCACATGTCGAACACGTACCTGATGATCGTGTGCGTGGCCCTCGCGGTGGACTCGGCGCTGAGCCTCCCGGTCCTCGGCTGGCCCTTCTGACAAGAGCTCGTGCGCACTTCGGGCCGCTATGGCAGCCCGAAGTGCGCACGAGCTCTTTGTCTTCTCTGAAGCGGCGCAGCCGCTCAGCCCACCCCCGCGACCCGCACCGCCACTCGGAACGAGTCCGGGAACAGGCGGTCAGGGCAGGAGGAGGAGTTTTCCGGTGGTCCGGCGGCCTTCCAGGTCTTCGTGCGCCCGGCGGGCGTCCGGCAGCGGGTAGGTGCCGCCGATGCGGATCTTCAGGGTGCCGGCGGCGATCCAGGCGAACAGCTCCTCTGCCCGCCAGTCCAGCTCCTCGCGGGTCAGGATGTGGTGCGCCAGGCTCGGGCGGGTCAGGAACACCGAGCCCGCCGCGTTCAGCCGCTGCGGGTCCACCGGCGGCACCGGGCCGCTGGACGCGCCGAACAGCGCCAGCATGCCGCGCGGCCGCAGGCTGGCCAGGCTCGCGTCGAAGGTGGTCTTGCCGACGCCGTCGTAGACCACGTCCACGCCGCGCCCGTCGGTGAGGTCCGCGACCTCCTCGGCCACGTCCTCCTCGGTGTAGCGGATGATCTCGTCGGCCCCCGCCTCTCGCGCCAGCTCCGCCTTCTCCGCCGTGGACACGGTGCCGATCACGTTGGCGCCGCGCGACTTGATCAGCTGCGTCAGCAGCAGGCCCATCCCGCCGGCCGCGGCGTGCACCAGGGCGGTCTCGCCGGTGCCCACCGGGTAGGTGGAGGTGATCAGGTAGTGCGCGGTCAGCCCCTGCAGGAGCGCCGCGGCCGCAGTTTGGTCGTCCACCCCGTCCGGCACCCGCACCGCCTTGTCGGCGGGCACCAGCGCCTGCTCGGCGTAGGCGCCCGGCGCCATCGCCCAGGCGACCCGGTCGCCGACGCCGAAGCCGGTCACGTCGGGGCCCGCCGCGACGACCTTGCCCGCGCCCTCCGAGCCGGGCGTGAACGGCAGCTGCATCGAGTAGATCCCGCTGCGCTGGTAGGTGTCGATGAAGTTGACCCCGGCCGCGGCCACCTCGACCAGCAGCTGGCCGGACTGCGGGTCGGACAGCTCGGCTTCGCCGTACTCCAGGACCTCCGGCCCGCCGTTGGCCGCCACCCGAATCGCACGCATGCTCGCTCCTTCGCCTGTTGTCGTTCGACGGGTGCAACTCCGCACTCCGACCCGATCTTCCCCGAAGGAAGGTTTCCAAACTCATCTTGCACGGCGAGGAAGAAGACCGAACCATCCTTCCCCGGAAACCGGCCGGCAGCCGAAATCATCCCCGGCGGGCCCGTTGATCGCGCGGGTGTCGTGCGCAACGTGGCAGCCCTCCAAGGGGTGAAACGTGTTTAGGATTCCGGGCATGACGGCTGCTGAGAAGGACACCGAACAGACCACCGCACCGTCGCCGAAGGCGATCGCCGCGGCCAAGGCGTTCGTCGCCGCGCACGGCGGGTCCGCGCGCGCGGTGGTGGAGAACCTGGGGCGGGCCGGTGCCCGGGTCGTGCTGGTCGGCGAGGACGGGCTGCTCGGCGACGTGATGGTGCCCGACGTGGCGGCGGGGGAGGCCCTCGTCGAAGCCGTCGACGGGCTGTCGTCGCACGAGTGGGACGGCGAGACGGTCGCGGCGCTGAAGATCGGCCCCGCGCACCGGCGGAAGATGGCGGGTCCGCGCGCCCGGTGACGTTCGCCCGGCACTGACGTCCCGCGACACACCGGTGGTCGATGCTGGCCGAAATCTTCGCTGTGGTCTATTTTTTCAGCGATGACTAAAGTCGATCACTTGGAGTCGTCGTGTCCGACTACTTGCAGCGCACCGACCGGCCAGCCATGTCGGAGTGGATCGAGCAGATGGCCGCGCACTTCGAGGCCAGCGAGGGCATGCCGCTGATCGCCGGCCGCATCCTGGCGTTCCTGCTGGTCTGCGACCCGCCGGAGCGCACCGCCGCGGAGCTGTCCCACGCGCTGGCCGCGAGCACGGGTTCGATCAGCACCAACGTCCGGCTGCTGATGCGGCTCGGGGTGATCTCCAAGACCACGCGGCAGGGCCGCGAAGCGGCGCTGTACCAGGTGGAGGAGGACCGCTGGCCGGCGCTGGTGCGCCAGCGCATGGAGCGCGTGACCGCGCTCGAAGCGCTCACCGCGGAGGGGCTGCGGATGTTCAGCGGCCAGGGCGAGCGGGCCCGCCGCCTGCGCACGGTGAACGAGTTCTACCAGTGGCTGTCCGGCGAGATGCCGGAGCTCTGGCGCCGCTGGGAGCGCGAGGGCAAGCCCAAGCTGCGCTTCTGACCACCGCTCCGCCGGGGCGCGGGGGATGGCGGCATCGGCCGATCGGCTGATGCCGGTTCGAGCGAGCCGGGCGATGTCCGGCGGAGCGCCGTCCCGCGAGACTCTCGGCATGGCGATCATCGAAGTCGACGGGCTGTGCAAGTCCTACGGCGGAAGACCCGTCGTGGACGGCGTGGACTTCACCGTCGAAGCGGGCGAGATCTTCGGGATCCTCGGCCCCAACGGCGCGGGCAAGACGACCACCGTCGAATGCATCGAAGGCCTGCGCACGCCCGATGCCGGGAAGGTGCGGGTCGCCGGTCTCGACCCGGCGGCCGACCGGGACCGGCTCACCCGGATCCTGGGCGCGCAGCTGCAGGAATCCCAGCTGCAACCCAAGATCACCGCGCGCGAGGCGCTGGAGCTCTACGCCGCCTTCTACCCGCGACCCGCGGACTGGCGGGGCCTCGCGGAGCGGCTCGGGATCACCGCGCAGCTGAAGACCCGCTTCGACGCGCTCTCCGGCGGCCAGCAGCAGCGGCTGTTCATCGCGCTGGCCCTGATCGGCAATCCCGAGATCGTGGTGCTCGACGAGCTCACCACCGGACTGGACCCAAGGGCCCGCCGGGACACCTGGCGGCTGATCGAGGAGGTGCGCGCGGGCGGCGTGACGGTCGTGCTGGTCACCCACTTCATGGAGGAGGCCCAGCGGCTGTGCGACCGGGTCGCGGTGATCGACCGCGGCAGGGTGGTGGCCCTCGACGCGCCGGCCGGGCTCGTCGGCCGGGCCGCCGCGTCGACCGTCATCTCCTTCGCGCCCTCGGGGCGGCTCGACGAGACCGAGCTGGCTTCGCTGCCGGACGTGGCGTCGGTGCGGCGCGAGGGCCATCGGCTGGTCATCAGCGGCACCGACGAGACGGTCAACGCGGTGCTCACGCTGCTGGCCCGGCAGGGCGTCACCGCCCGCGAGCTGCGCGTCACCGACACGACGCTGGACGAGGCCTTCCTCGACCTGACCGGGAGGGAGGCCTGACATGGCGGCATCGGCATCCGTCGCGGTGCTCAAGGCCGAGGCCCGGTTGTTCGCCCGCGAGCCGGGGAACCTGTTCTGGATCGTGCTGTCGCCCACCGTGCTGCTGACGATCCTCGGCCTGATCCCGGCGTTCCGGGAGGCCGATCCCGACCTCGGCGGCCGGCGCGTCATCGACCTCTACGTCCCGGTGGTGGTGCTGACGGCCATGATCATGGCCGGTGTCCAGGCCATGCCGCCGGTGCTCTCCGGCTACCGGGAGCGCGGCATCCTCCGTCGCATGTCGACCACGCCGGTGCGGCCGAACGCGCTGCTGGCCGCGCAGATCGGCCTGCACGGTGCTGGCGTGCTTTGCTCGGCGGTGCTGGCGATCACCGTCGGCCGCGTCGCCTTCGGCGTCGCGCTGCCCGACCGGTTCGCCGCCTACGCGTTGATCTTGTTCCTCGCCATGCTCAGCGCGCTCGCGCTGGGCGCGGCGTTGTCCGCCGTGGCGCGGAGTTCGAAGGCCGCGGCGGCGCTCGGTTCGGTAGCGTTCTTCTCGATGATGTTCACCGCTGGGGTGTGGATTCCGGTTCCGGTCATGCCGGAACTCCTGCAACGGATCGTCTCGTTCACGCCGCTGGGGGCGGCGTCGCTGGCGCTCGGCGAGGCGGCCGGGGGCAGCTGGCCGAACTGGCTGCACCTGGTGGTCCTGGTGGTGTGGATCAGGGTTCTCGTCGGTGCCGCCGTGCGCTGGTTCCGCTGGGAACAGCCGGGACGGTGAAGCGGGGCATGACGACGGTCGAGCAGCGGGAGGATTGGGCCGTCCGCTGGGGTCCTTACGCGCTGCTGGGCGTCGCCACGCTGGTTTCGGCGTTCGCGGCGGATGCGGTGATGACGAGCGCGGAGATGGAGGTCGCGGCCGCACTGGTCCTGGTGTCGCTCGTCTGGCAGCTGTGCTGGGAGCGCATCCGGCCGGGCGTGCCCGAGCACGGGGTGCACGGGCAGGTCTACTTCGCCGTGCGGTGGGCGCTCGCGTTCGTGCTCACCTGGCTCAACCCGTTCTTCGCGCTCTACGCGCTGCAAGGCTACTTCGACGCCAGGCAGCTGCTGTCGCCACGCACGGCGAACGCCGGGTTCGTGGCCACCGCGGTCACGATGGCCGGTTCGCAGTCCGGCGGGCTGCCGCCGCAGAGCCCGATGAACTGGTTCGCATTCGTCGCGTTGTTCGCGATCAACGCCGGGTTGGTGCTCTTGTTCGTGCGGCTGGAGGTGCAGCGGGACGACAACGTCAGGGCCAGGGCGCTCACGATCGACGAGCTTCAGCGGGCCAACGCCCAGTTGCGGCAGGCGCACGAGGAGAACGCGGGTCTGCACGCGCAGCTCCTGGTGCAGGCGAGGGAAGCGGGTGTCAGCGACGAGCGCCGGCGGCTGGCGGCCGAGATCCACGACACCATCGCGCAGAGCCTGGCCGGGATCGTCACGCAGCTGCAGGCGGCCGCGGACAGCGAGGACCCGGCGGTGGCTCGCGGCCACGTCGAGCGGGCCGCGGTCCTGGCGCGCCACGGTCTCGGCGAAGCTCGTCGGTCGGTGCAGGATCTCGGGCCCAGCGCGTTGGAGCACGACGCGCTGCCCGTGGCGCTGCACAAGACGGTCGAGGAATGGTCGGCCACCGCCGGTGTGCGGGCCGAGTTCACCGTGACCGGCGACGTCGAGGCCCTGCACGAGGAGATCGAGGCGACCTTGCTGCGCATCGCCCAGGAGGCGCTGGCCAACGCGGGGCGGCACGCCCGCGCGACCCGGGTCGGCGTGACCCTGTCGTACATGGACGACGAGGTGAGCGTCGACGTGCGCGACGACGGCCGCGGCTTCGATCCGCACCGCGTCGACGCCCGGGAGCGCGCGGGCGGCTTCGGGCTGGGCGGGATGCGCGCCCGCGCGGAGCGGGTGGCGGGGACCTTCGAGATCGAGTCCGAGCCCGGGTGCGGGACGGCGGTTTCGGCGCGCGTACCTTTGGTGCGCCATGCCTGACCGCGCCATCACGCTGCTGATCGTCGACGACCATCCGGTCGTGCGCGACGGGTTGCGCGGGATGTTCGATTCGGTGGCCGACATCGAGGTCCTCGGCGAGGCATCGGACGGGCCGTCGGCAGTCGCGCTGGCCGCGGAGCTGGATCCCGACGTGGTCCTGATGGATCTGCGGATGCCCGGTGGCGGCGGGGTGGCGGCGATCGCCGAGCTGGTCCGGCGCGGTCAGCGCTGCAAGGTGCTCGTGCTGACCACTTACGACACGGATTCCGACACCCTCGCGGCGATCGAGGCCGGCGCCACCGGCTACCTGCTCAAGGATGCGATGCGCGACGAGCTGTTCGCCGCGGTCCGGGCGGCGGCCGCGGGCCGGACGGTGCTCTCGCCGGCCGTGGCCTCGCGGCTGGTGTCCCGGGTGCGGTCGCCGGGCGAGCAGCCGTTGAGCGCGCGCGAGCGCGAGGTCCTGGGGCTGGTGGCCAAGGGGAGGTCGAATCGCGAGATCGCGGCGGACCTGTTCGTCAGCGAGGCGACGGTCAAGACCCACCTCACCCACCTCTACGGCAAGCTGGAGGTCAACGACCGGGCCGCCGCGGTAGCCGCGGCCTACGACCGCGGCATCCTCGGCTGACCGACGGACTTCTCGCGCGGTGAACGAGTTCTGCCGGTGTCGTCCGGCGGGGAGCGCGAGGTGCGTTTCTGATTCCCGCGCTGCTAGGCCGATTCCCGGATGACGAGTTCGGGGACCAGCTCGACGCTCGCCGTTTCGTCCTGCCGCGCGAGCAGGCGTTCCACCTCGTCGACCGCGAGGCTTCCCAGGCGTCGCTTGTCGATGTGCAGCGTGGTCAGGGGCGGCGTGATCAACTCGCCCAGCGCCAGGCCGTCGAAACCCAGCACCGCGCAGTCCTGCGGAACGCGAAGCCCGCGCGCGTGCAGGGCGCGCACGACCCCCACCGCGGTCAGGTCGTTGAACGCGAAGATCGCGGTCGAACCGGGTCGGCGGTCCAGCAGCCGGTGCGTCGCCCGCTCGGCGTCCGGGATGGACTGCTCGGCCTGCTCGATCGCGTCGGCGGGGAGTTCGATCCCGTTCTCCCCGAGGGCTTGCACGAAGGACCGCCGCCGCTGGTGGCGGTCGCAGCTGGTGGAGCAGTCGATCATGCCGAGGGCGCGGTGCCCGCAGTCCAGCAGGTGCCGCACGCCGGCCCGCACGCCCGCGTCGACGTCCACGGTGACGGCACCGCGGCGCGGCGCCTCGTCCTCGGCGTCGAGCAGCACGACGGGGATGTCCACGTCCAGCTCGGCGGGCGTCCGGTCGAGGTGGTTGAAGTAGCCGACCAGGGCGTCCACCTCGGCGGCGAACGACCTGAGCAGGTCGGCCTCGTCGGCCGGTCCCGCGCTGCTGACGACGTTCACCTGCCAGCCGCGGGTCGCGGCCGAGTCGATCAGCCCGGCCATGACCTCGGGGAAGAAGGGGTTGGTCAGGTCCGGGATGACCAGGCCGATGGTGCTCGGGCGCGGCTTGACCAGGGCCCGCGCGTGCCTGCTCGGCCGGTATCCGAGCCGCTCGGCGGCCGCGAGTACCCGGCGCTTGGTCTCCGGGTCGATGTCCGGCTTGTCGTTGATCGCGCGGGAAACGGTCTGGTACGACACCCGGGCGGCGCGCGCGACGTCCTTGATCGTGGGTCTGCGAACCGGGGCCGCCATCGGTCCATCTCACCACACCGGCGTGCGCCGGAGAAGCGCGCGGCCTTGACGCCGGCATGTCGTCGCGGCATCCTCGTGAACGTTCACGTGAACGGTCACGGGAGGCAGCGTTGCGCAATGCGAAGGACGCCGCGCCGCGATTGTTCAGCGGCGTGGGAATCGTCGGGGCGTTCGCGGGTTTCGTCCTGATCGGTGCGCTCCAGGCGCTTTACGGCCCCGCGATCCCGGCGGTGCGCGCCGCGCACGGAGTTTCGCCGGCCGTGGCCGGACTGGCGCTGAGCGCCCACTTCGTCGGCGGCCTGCTCGGCGTGATGGCGTTCCACCTGGCCTGCGGCCGGGTCGGCAACCGAGTCCTCCTCGGCTGGTCCTACGTGGCGATGGCGGTGGGCGCCGCCGTGTTCGCGGCGGCGCCGCAGTGGCCGGTCGCGCTCCTGGGCGCGTTCGTCGCCGGGCTCGGGTACGGCGCGATCGACTACGGGCTCAACTACCTGTTCGCGATCGGGTTCGGCGCGCGCAGCCCGGCCATGCTGAACCTGCTCAACGCGTTCTTCGGGGTCGGGTCGATCCTCGCCCCGGCGGTGCTGGCGCAGCTGGGTCCGGACGGCTATACCCGCGTCTTCTTCGTCTTCGCGCTCGCGTCGGCGGCGGTCGTGGTGCTGGTCCGCGGCGTGCGCGAGCAGCGGGGCGGGAGCGGCCCGGCCGAGGCCGTGGACCGGGGCGCGCACCTGCGCAGCCGCGGCATCGCCATAACCGTCGCGTTCATCGTTCTGTACGTGCTCAACATGGGCGTCGAGTCCGGGGCCGGCGGGTGGGAGCCGACGCACCTGACGTCCGTCGGCTACACCGTCGGCGCGGCGACGACCGCCACCGCCGTGTACTGGCTCATGATGACGGTCGGCCGGTTCCTCGTGGCGCCGCTGACGCTCCGCTGGTCGGAGCAGGCCATTCTCACCGGGAGTTGCGTGGGCATGGCGGTCTGCCTCGCGCTGGCGGTCGTCCCGCCGCTCGCCCCGTTCGCCTACGCCGGTCTCGGCCTGTTCATCGCGCCGGTCTTCCCGACCGGCCTGCCGTGGCTGTACCGGCTGGTGCCCGATGCGCGCCGTGCCGGGGCGTACGTGATCGCGGCTTCGATGCTGGGCGGCGTCGCGTTCCCGCCCTTGCTCGGCATCGGCATCGAACGCGCCTCCGCCACATCGGTTCCGATCGTCCTGTTCGGACTCAACGCCCTGTGCCTGGTGGCGATCTGGTGGGTGCTGCGCCGGTCCCGCTCGACGGCGGGCACGCAGGAGACCGCGGTCAGGCGGTGACGGATTCCTTGGCGGTGGCCTCGGTCGCCGGCTGCGGCAGCGGACCGCGGTAGCGGGCCTCGCACCAGAGCATGGCGGTCACGATGATCACCAGCGTCGCCGCCAGCATGTGCAGCACGACCATCGCCTCGGGCACGCCGAGGTAGTACTGCACGGAGCCGATCCCGCCCTGCACCAGGACGAGCACGCACGCGGTGCCGTAGGTCTTCAGCAGGGCCTTGGTCGGGCGGGCGCTGCGCAGCCACACGCCGAAGATCGCGAGCAGCAGCACGTACGCCATCACCAGCAGACCGTGGGCCTGGACCAGGGTCGGCACCGGGATGTCGAGCCGCGGGGTGTCCGGGTCGCCGGCGTGCGGGCCGGCGGCGGTGACCAGGGTGCCGAGGACCAGCACCGCCGCGGTGACCACGACGAGGGCGGCCAGCAGCTTGCGCATCGGCGGCGGGACCACGCCGACCGGCGGGCGGTCGCCCTCGGTGGTCGCCTTGACCAGGATCGTGGCCAGCCAGATGAGCACCGCCGAGGCCATGAAGTGGATCGACACGCTCCACCAGGCCAGGTTGACGCGCACCGTGATGCCGCCGATGACCGCCTGCGCGACCACGCCCAGCGGCATGATCAGCGCGAGCCCGACCAGCCGCTTCCGGTAGGGCAGGCAGCGCCACGCGGCCAGCAGGCAGGCCAGCGCGATGAACCCGATCACGCCGGTCAGCAGCCGGTTGCCGAACTCGATCACCTGGTGCAGGGTCGCGACCTCGGGGTGCTCGACGGGCACCATGCTGCCCGGGAAGCACTGCGGCCAGGTGGGGCAGCCGAGCCCGGAGCCGGTCACCCGGACGATCACGCCGGTCACCGAGATCAGCGCCTGCGTCACCAGCACGGCGATGGCCAGCGCGCGCACGACGCGCGGCGACGGGCGGGAGATCCGGGAAGTCAGAGAGGCCGTTGGCACGACCTCGATGGTATGACGCCGCCGGGGCCCGCCCGCCCGCAGGGGCTTGACAACGCGGAGCCGATGATTTTCAGCGCGTGCGGCGGAGTCCCTGCGGCATCGCGCCCGCCTCCGCCAGCGCCTTGCTGAGCCGTCCGCCGCTGCCGATCAGCTCGGTCGTCCTGGCTTCGCCGAGCGCGGACCAGGGGGCCATCGACATCGCGTCGGTCGCGGCCTCGATCTTCTCGCGCAGCGCGTGACCGGCCTCGGTGATCTCGCGGTCGGCGTTGACCAGACCGCGCTCGCGCAGCTGCTGGAAGGCGCGGTCCCACTGCTCGTCGGACCAGGCGCGGAGCTTCTTGGCCGCGTCCCCGCTGAAGCCGCCCGGCACGGTGCTGTGCAGCGCGAGCGCCTGGATGCCGCTCAGGTCGCCCTGCTGCAGCGCGGCGATGTGCGCGTCGCCGCGGAATTCGCGCAGCAGCGTGATCGCGTGCCAGAGCTTGAGGTGCGGCTGGTCGGGCCAGTCGAGGTCGGCGTGCGCGGCGTACAGCGGTTTGCCGTCCGGGGTGCAGGCCTGCGCGGCCTCGCGGGCCAGTTCGGCGGTTTCGGCGACGGCGTCGGAGGCGACGGTGTCGTCGCCGAGCAGCCGGCGCAGCGCCGCGTCGGCGGCCTTGAGTCGGGCGGTGAGGACGGCTTCCGGTGTGGCGATCGACCAGGCCCGGGGGATCACGGGGGCGATGGATTCGGGGTTGAAGTTGTAGAACGTCGCCGCGACGACGCCGGGGCCGACGGGGCCCATCGCGGCGGACCGGCCGGCGTAGTAGGACATCAGGCCGCGTTCGAGGCCGAGCCCGGCGAAGCCGTCGGCGGCCTCGGGGGCGAAGTAAATCATGGCGTGGATGAGTTCCAGGGACTGCTTCGCTCGCCGCGCGATCTCCGTCATGCGCGCATCGTAGAACGCCGTTCCAGTATTTGTCTGCCCTCGCGCGGCTTCACCGGGCTCAGGCCCGTGTGCGCTTTGTGCTGCCACAGAGACTGTTTCCAGACTCATCGCGCGTAGCGGTGCGGATAGCGGAACCTCAGGCGCCTTCTCGACAAGACCCGCGTTACCGCACCTCGCACCACGACATTCAAAACAGCCTCTACAGCAACGCAAAGTGCACACGGTCACTTGCTCGCGGGAACAGGTCAGGTCAGGCGGGTGGTGCGGATCGCCAGGGCGCCGCACACCACGCCCCACGCCGCGAGGACCGCGACCGGCTGGACGCCGGGCAGGGCGCCGTTGACCAGGGCCGCGTCGAGCGCTTCCGCGAGGGCGCCGGAGGGCAGGTATCCGGCGACCGCGGCGACCGGGCCCGGCAGGTCGCTCGCGGGCAGCGCCAGGCCGCCGGCGAGCAGCAGCACGAACCAGATCGCGTTGGCCAGCGCCAGCACGATCTCGGCCCGCAGCGCACCGCCGACCAGCACCCCGGCCGCGCCGAAGGCCAGCGTGCCCAGCACCAGCAGCGGGATCGCGGGCAGCAGCCCGTAAAGCGCCGGCGACCAGCCCAGCAGCACTGCGGCGACGCTGAGCACGACCGCCTGCAGCGCGACGACCAGCAGGGTCGCCAGGACGCGCCCGGACACCAGCGTCCACCGCGGCAGCGCCGTCGCGGACAGCCGCTTGAGCACGCCGTAGCGGCGGTCGAAGCCGAGCGCGATGGCCTGGCCGGTGAACGCCGTGGACATCACCGCCAGCGCCAGGATCCGCGGCATCACCGAGTTCACCCGCGGCTCCGGCAGCGCGCCGATGTGCAGCGTGCTCAGCCCGATCAGCAGCGCCAGCGGGATGATCAGCGTCAGCAGGGCCTGCTCGCCGTGCCGGATGATCAGCAGCGCCTCGATCTTGGTCTGCGCGGCCAGCATCCGGCCCGCGCGGCCCCGGCCCGGCTTCGGCGCGAACGTGCCCGCCGGGAACTGGGCGCCGAGCTGGGCCGGCGCGTTGGTCTCGGCGTTCACGATCGCAGCTCCCGTCCGGTCAGTTCGAGGAACACGTCCTCCAGGCTGCGGCGGCTGACCCGGAGTTCCTGCGCGAGCACGCCGTGCTGCGCGCACCACGCGGTCACCGTCGACACCACCTGCGGGTCGACGACGCCGCGCACCACGTAGTCGCCGGGGCGCAGCTCGGTGGCCTCGCAGCCCTCCGGCAGCGCCGCCAGCAGCAGCTTCAGGTCGAGCCCGGTCTGCGAGCGGAAGCGCAGTTCCTGCCTGCCGTCCGCGGGCTCGGTGAGTTCCTTCGCGGTGCCCTCGGCGACCGCGCGACCGTGGTCGACGATCAGCACCCGGTCGGCCAGCGCCTCCGCCTCGTCCATCAGGTGGGTCGTCAGCAGCACGCTGACGCCGTCCCTGCGCAGCGCGCCGACCAGGTCCCAGACCAGCCGCCGCGCCTGCGGGTCCAGGCCGGCGGTGGGTTCGTCGAGGAACACCAGCTCGGGGCGGCCGACCAGGGCGCACGCCAGCGACAGGCGCTGCTGCTGGCCGCCGGAGAGCCGCTTGTAGGGCGTGCGGCGGGCGGCTTCGAGGCCGAGCACGTCCAGCAGCCACGCCGGGTCCAGCGGGTCGGCGGCGCAGGCGGCGACCAGGTGCAGCATCTCGTCGGCGCGCACGCCCGGGTAGGCGCCGCCGCCCTGCGGCATCACGCCGATCCGCGGCCGCAGCGCCTCGGACTGGGTGTGCGGGTCGAGCCCGAGCACGCGCACTTCGCCTTCGTCCGGGCGCTGGAAGCCCTCGCAGATCTCGACGGTGGTGGTCTTGCCCGCGCCGTTGGGGCCGAGCAGCGCCAGGACGCTGCCGCGCGGCAAGCACAGGTCGAGTCCGGCAACGGCGACGGTGTCGCCGAAGCGCTTCTTCAGCCCCCGCAACCGGACGGCCGGGCTGTCGGCGTTGCTCACGACATCCAAGCCTATTGCGTGACCGGCCGAACACCGCCGCGGGTCGGCAGCAGGCCCGGCACCTTGCCGCGCACCAGCCAGAGCGTGATCGCGAAGGCGATCGCCGCGGCGATCACGGCGAACGGGATCTGGTAGGCGCGCAGCACGAATCCCGCGCCGGTCGGCGGCACCAGCAGCGAGACCGCGGCGCAGATCGCGGTCGCGGTGATCCGGAACCGGTTGCTGTTGGTGGACAGCGCCAGCGGCACCACCGACCACAGCAGGTACCAGGGCCACAGCACCGGCACCGCCAGCGCGAGGGTGAGGAACGTGATGCCCATCGCCGCCAGCGGTTCGATGCGCCCGCGGAAGGACAGCCACAGCATCCGCAGGCACATCGCGGCGACGATCAGATATCCGATGATCTTGGTGATGACCAGCATCGCGTCGGTCTGGTTGCCCAGCCCGAGCAGCGTGCTCAGGCCGCCGCCGGTCATCCCGAACGCGGTCAGCGGCGCCATGAACGTCTTGACCCGGTTGGGCACGTCGAAGGTGTCGATCCAGCCGAGGCCCCAGCCGCTGGCCACCGTGATCACCGTCATGGTGGCCAGGAACACCGCGCTCAGCAGCGCCGCGACCCGCACCAGGTCGCGGAACCGGCCGCCGCGCCGCAGCACCAGGTAGATGCCGAAGAAGCCGAGCGCGATCCAGCCCGGCGGCTTGATCGCCCCGGCGACGCTCAGCAGCACGCCGGCGGCGATGGTGCCCGGCACGGTCTGGTAGCGCAGGCCCAGCTCGATGGCGGCGAGCATGATGCCGACCATCAGCGCCTCGTTGTGCATGCCGCTGACCACGTGGAACAGCACGATGGGGTTGGCCGCGCCGAGCCACAGCGCGGCGGCCGGGTGCACCCCGCAGCGGCGGGCCAGCCGCGGGATCGCCCAGATCGCCAGCGCCAGCCCGCACAGCATCACCGCGCGCCACACCAGCACCCCGAACACCACGTTGTCGCCGACGATCCGGGAGATCACCTGGCCGAACATCAGGAACAGCGGCCCGTACGGCGATGGGGTGTCGCGCCAGATGTTGGGCACGTTGGCAGTGAACGGGTGGTCGACGCCCAGCGCGGCGGCGGAGCCCAGCACGTACGGGTTGAAGCCGCGCGCGGCCACCTCGCTCTGCGCCAGGTAGCTGTACATGTCGGTGCTGAACAGCGGCGGGGCCAGGGCCAGCGGCAGCGCCCACATCGCCAGCGTGCGGGCCAGCTGGGTGACCGACAGCATCCGGGCGCGGCCCGGCCAGCAGAGCTTGCCCAGCCACAGCCAGGCGATGACGATCATCAGCATGCCCAGCCAGCAGGAGGCCATCGCCACGGTCGGGATGCGGACGGGCAGGCCGATCAGGCGGGCCCCGGACAGCGGGTTGTCCACCGGGGCGGCGCCGGCGCCGATCGCGCCGACCGCGAGCACCAGCGACCCGGTGGTGCCGAACCGGCGCACGACGTCGAGCTGACGCCGCTCGGTGCGGTCCAGGGGCTGTTGCGCCGCGGGATCGACCGCCGCTGCGCCTTGGGATTCGACTGCCGCCACGACGACGAAGCGTAACCGGGTGAGTCAGCTCACGCGGTGACCCCGCACCCTGGTGCCTCGCGACGAAATAGGTAACATTCGTGTTGTGAAAAACGTCGGGACGTCTCCGCTTGCCCCAGCTGTGGGCACCGCGGCCGCCGCTGAGGCCCAGTCGGCCCAGCAGGGTGCGGCCGCGCACGGCGACGGGCGCACCCGGCACACGGTCGCGCGGTTGCTGCTGGAACGGGGGCCGATCACCGCTGCCGCGGTGGCCGACGAACTCGGGCTCAGCCCCACCGCCGTGCGCCGGCACCTCGACGTGCTGGTCGCCGAGGGCGAGGCCTACACCCGGGAAGCCTCCTCGCGGGGCCGCCGGGGTCGCGGCCGGCCCGCGAAGCTGTTCCTGCTCACCGAGGTGGGCCGGGCGCGGTTCGGGCACGCCTACGACGACCTGGCGGTGGCCGCGCTGCGGTTCATCGCCGAACACGAAGGGGAGCAGGCGGTCCGCGAGTTCGCCGACCGGCGGATGGCCGCTCTGGTGGCCAACCACCGGGAGGTGCTGGCGGCCGCGGCCAGCCCGGCCGAGCGCGCGGAGGTCCTTGCCGACGCGCTCACCAGGGAGGGCTACGCTGCCTCGACGCGAAGCGTCGCCAGCGGCGAGCAGCTCTGCCAGCACCATTGCCCGGTCGCGCACGTCGCTGCGGACTTCCCGCAGCTGTGCGAGGCCGAGACGGCGGCGTTCGCCGAAGTGCTCGGCACCCATGTGCAGCGGCTGGCCACCATCGCGAACGGTGATGCGGCCTGCACCACGCACGTACCAACCGCGCGGTTCGCGGATCCGGGTGGCGACACCCGGGGCTCCGCCCAGACACCTGCCGGCCCGCTCCCGAAGGGCCAGCAGATCACCGCCCCGATTCCTGATGGAGGGGAGTCCGTATGACTGCCGCTGCGGAGCAGCGCACACCCACCACGCCGTCCGAAGGCAATGGCCAGCTCAGCCAGGACGAGATCCTGGCCAGCGTGGGCAGCTACGAGTACGGCTGGGCCGACTCGGACGCCGCCGGTGCCAGTGCCCGCCGTGGTCTCGACGAGGGCGTCGTCCGCGACATCTCGGCCAAGAAGGACGAGGCCGACTGGATGCTGGAGACCCGGCTCAAGGCGCTGCGGTTGTTCGACCGCAAGCCGATGCCGAACTGGGGCGCCGACCTCTCCGGGATCGACTTCGACAACATCAAGTACTTCGTCCGCTCCACCGAGCAGCAGGCCCAGACCTGGGAGGACCTGCCGGAGGACATCAAGAACACCTACGACAAGCTGGGCATCCCGGAGGCGGAGAAGCAGCGCCTCGTCGCGGGTGTGGCCGCCCAGTACGAGTCGGAGGTCGTCTACCACAAGATCCGCGAGGACCTTGAGGAGCAGGGCGTCATCTTCCTGGACACCGACACCGGTCTCAAGGAACACCCGGAGCTGTTCAAGGAGTACTTCGGCTCGGTCATCCCGGCCGGCGACAACAAGTTCTCCGCGCTGAACACCGCGGTGTGGTCGGGCGGTTCGTTCATCTACGTGCCGCCGGGCGTGCACGTCGACATCCCGCTGCAGGCCTACTTCCGGATCAACACCGAGAACATGGGCCAGTTCGAGCGGACCCTGATCATCGTCGACGAGGGTGCCTACGTGCACTACGTCGAGGGCTGCACGGCGCCGATCTACTCCAGCGACTCGCTGCACTCCGCGGTCGTGGAGATCATCGTCAAGAAGGGCGGCCGCTGCCGGTACACGACGATCCAGAACTGGTCGACCAACGTCTACAACCTGGTCACCAAGCGCGCCAAGGCCGAAGAGGGCGCCACCATGGAGTGGGTCGACGGCAACCTCGGCTCCAAGGTGACCATGAAGTACCCGTCGGTGTTCCTGATGGGCGAGCACGCCAAGGGCGAGGTGCTCTCGGTGGCGTTCGCCGGCGAGGGCCAGCACCAGGACGCGGGCGCGAAGATGGAGCACCTGGCGCCGCACACCTCCTCGACGATCGTGTCGAAGTCGATCGCCCGGGGCGGCGGCCGCACCTCCTACCGCGGCCTGGTCAAGGTCGCGAAGCGGGCGCACCACTCGTCGTCCAACGTCAAGTGCGACGCACTGCTGGTGGACACCATCAGCCGCTCCGACACCTACCCGTACGTGGACGTCCGGGTCGACGACGTGTCGATGGGCCACGAGGCGACCGTGTCCAAGGTCAGCGACGACCAGCTGTTCTACCTGATGCAGCGGGGCCTGACCGAGGACGAGGCGATGGCGGTGATCGTGCGCGGCTTCGTCGAGCCGATCGCCCGCGAGCTGCCGATGGAATACGCGCTGGAACTGAACCGCCTGATCGAGCTGCAGATGGAAGGGGCCGTCGGCTGAGATGAGCACCACCAAGACCGACGCCCAGCACGGCCTCACCGAGCACTCGCACGGTGGTGGCTCGGGCATCCCCCAGTCGTCCCGCGGGGCGCGCTTCACGTCCTACGACGTGGAGGCCTTCGAGGTCCCCGGCGGCCGCGAGGAGGACTGGCGCTTCACGCCGATGAAGCGGCTCAAGGGCCTGCACGACGGCACCGCCACCGCCACCGGCAACATCAAGGTCGAGGTCACCGGGGACGGCGCGACCGTGGAGACCGTGGGCCGCGACGACGCGCGGATCGGCAACGGCGGCATCCCGTCCGACCGCATCGCCGCGCAGGCCTGGAGCTCCTTCACCGAGGCCACCATCGTGACGGTCCCGAAGGACACCAAGCCCGAGGGCCCGATCACCATCACGGTGCACGGCCCGGGCGAGGGCCAGGTCGCCTTCGGGCACCTGCAGGTCCGCGCCGAGCAGTTCGCCGAGGCCGTCGTGGTGGTCGACTACCGCGGCTCCGGCACGCTGGGCGACAACGTCGAGTTCGTCGCCGGCGACGGCGCGCAGCTGCGCGTGGTGTCGGTGCACGACTGGGCCGACGACGCCACCCAGGTCAGCTCCGAGCACGCCTACCTGGGCCGCGACGCGGTGTTCCGGCACCTCGCCGTCACCCTCGGTGGCGACCTGGTGCGGGTCAACACGACCATCACCTACGGCGACAAGGGCGGCGACGCCGAGCTGCTCGGCCTGTACTTCGCCGACGCCGGCCAGCACCTGGAGCACCGGATGCTGGTGGACCACGCGGTGCCGAACTGCCGCAGCAACGTGCTCTACAAGGGCGCGCTGCAGGGCGACGCGGCGCACTCGGTGTGGATCGGCGACGTGCTGATCCGGGCCGCGGCCGAGGGCACGGACACCTACGAGCTCAACCGCAACCTGGTGCTGACCGAGGGTGCGCGGGCCGACTCGGTGCCGAACCTGGAGATCGAGACGGGCGAGATCGAGGGCGCCGGGCACGCCAGCGCCACCGGCCGCTTCGACGACGAGCAGCTGTTCTACCTGCAGGCCCGGGGCATCCCGCAGGACCAGGCCCGGCGCCTGGTGGTGCGCGGCTTCTTCGGCGAGCTGCTGCAGAAGATCACCGTGCCCGAGGTCCGCGAGCGGCTCGAAGCGGCCATCGAGGCCGAACTCGCCGTCGTCGGCGCCTGACCCGCAAGCTTTTCGAACACACCAGGAGAACGAAGAAGAACATGGCCACCCTGGAGATCAAGGACCTGCACGGCTCGGTCCTCACCGAGGACGGCGCCAAGCCGATCCTCAACGGCGTCAACCTGACCGTCCGCTCGGGCGAGATCCACGCGATCATGGGCCCGAACGGTTCCGGCAAGTCGACGCTGGCCTACGCCATCGCCGGGCACCCGAAGTACCAGATCGACTCCGGCACGGTGCTGCTGGACGGCGAGGACGTGCTGGAGATGAGCGTCGACGAGCGGGCCCGCGCCGGTCTGTTCCTCGCGATGCAGTACCCGGTCGAGGTGCCGGGCGTGTCGATGTCGAACTTCCTGCGCACCGCCGCGACCGCGGTCCGCGGCGAGGCGCCGCAGATCCGCAAGTGGGTCAAGGAAGTCAAGCAGGCCATGTCGGACCTGGACATCGACCCGTCGTTCGCCGAGCGCAGCGTCAACGAGGGCTTCTCCGGTGGTGAGAAGAAGCGCCACGAGATCCTGCAGCTGGACCTGCTGGACCCGAAGTTCGCGATCCTCGACGAGACCGACTCCGGCCTCGACGTCGACGCGCTGCGGGTGGTTTCCGAGGGCGTCAACAAGTACCACGGCAAGGGCGGCAAGGGTGTTCTGCTGATCACCCACTACACCCGGATCCTCAAGCACATCACCCCGGACTACGTGCACGTGTTCGCCGAGGGCAAGGTCGTCGAGTCCGGTGGTGCCGAGCTCGCCGACGAGCTGGAGGAGAACGGCTACGTGCGCTTCACCGGCAAGAAGGAGGCGGCAGCCCAGTCATGACCGTTGAGCCTCCTCGCACGAGCACGCCGCTGGACGTGGCGGCGATCCGCGCGGACTTCCCGATCCTGGGTCGTACGATCCGCGACGGGCAGCGCCTGGTGTACCTGGACTCCGGGGCGACCTCGCAACGGCCGCGCCAGGTGCTCGACGCGGAGCGTTCCTTCCTGGAGCACTCCAACGCGGCAGTGCACCGCGGCGCGCACCAGCTCGCCGAGGAGGCCACGGACGCGTACGAGAGCGCCCGGGAGCGGATCGCCCGCTTCGTCGGCGTCGACGCGGACGAGGTGGTGTTCGCCAAGAACGCCACCGAGGGCGTCAACCTCGTCGCCTATGCCATGAGCAATGCCGCCACGTCCGGGGCGGAGGCCGAGCGCTTCCGCCTCGGGCCGGGCGACGAGGTCGTGGTGACCGAGATGGAGCACCACGCGAACCTGGTGCCGTGGCAGCAGTTGTGCGAGCGCACCGGCGCCACGCTGCGCTGGTTCGGGGTCACCGACGAGGGCCGCCTCGACCTGTCCGATGTGGACGGTGTGATCACCGAGCGCGCCAAGGTGGTCGCCTTCACCCACCAGTCCAACGTGCTGGGCACGGTGAACCCGACCGAGCAGATCGTCTCGCGGGCGCACCAGGTCGGCGCGCTGGTGGTGCTGGACGCCTGCCAGTCGGTGCCGCACAAGCCGGTGGACTTCAAGGCGCTGGGCGTGGACTTCGCCGTGTTCTCCGGGCACAAGATGCTCGGCCCTTCCGGGGTCGGCGTGCTCTACGGGCGCCGCGAGCTGCTGGCCGCGATGCCGCCGTTCATCAGCGGCGGCTCGATGATCGAGCTGGTGCACATGGAGCGCTCCACGTTCGCCCCGCCGCCGCAGCGGTTCGAGGCGGGCGTGCCGATGACCTCGCAGGCCGTCGGCCTGGGCGCGGCCGTCGACTACCTCACGGCGATCGGCATGGACCGCATCGCCGAGCACGAGCAGCAGCTCACCGAGGTCGCGCTGCGGGAGCTGTCGGCGATCGACGGGGTGCGCATCATCGGGCCTACCAACACCGAGCACCGCGGCGGTACCGTGTCGTTCGTGATCGACGGCGTGCACCCGCACGACGCCGGTCAGGTGCTGGACGACAAGGGCGTCGAGGTCCGCGTCGGACACCACTGCGCATGGCCGCTGCACCGCCGGATGGGAATTCCGGCGACCGTGCGGGCGTCCTTCTACCTGTACAACGAACTGGACGAGGTCAAGGCGTTGGTGGACGCGGTGCGCGAGGCGCAGCGCTTCTTCGGGGTGGCTTGATCGGGGACTGCCGGAGAACTCTTCATGCAGCTTGAGCAGATGTACCAGGAGATAATCCTGGACCACTACCGCAAACCGCACCGGCACGGCCTCCGGGAACCGTTCGACGCCGAGTCGTTCCAGGTGAACCCCACCTGCGGCGACGAGGTCACCCTCCGGGTCCGGTTGACGGGCACGGACACCGACGCGATCGTCGACGACGTGTCCTACGCGGGGCAGGGCTGTTCGATCAGCCAGGCGTCGGTGTCGGTGCTCACCGACCTGGTCGTCGGCAAGCCGCTGCGGGAGGCGCTGACCACCGAGGCCGCGTTCAGCGAGCTGATGCACGGCCGCGGCAAGATCGAGCCGGACGAGGACGTGCTGGAGGACGGCGTCGCGTTCGCGGGAGTGGCGAAGTACCCGATGCGCGTGAAGTGCGCGCTGCTGGGTTGGATGGCTTTCAAGGACGCGGTTTCGCGTGTTGTCGTGGAGGCGTCATGAGCGACAATCTCTTCCGCGCTCGTGTAAGCCGACCGGGTGCGGGTGTACCGCAGAACACCGTGGAGGCGTCATGAGCAGCCCTGTGTCAGCCCCGGTTCTGCTCAACCGCACCTCAGGGGAACGTGACGCAAACCAGCCACAAGAAACTGCGAAACGCGGGATTGAGCCGGGCGCAACCACAACTGTGAAACGCGGAGAGGCGGAACTGGCATGAGCGAGCAAGCCCCGGTGCAGGAGGAAACCGACGTGGCCCGCAGCGCCGAGGCGCTGCCCGAGCAGGCCGCGCCGGCCGCCGAGGTGGCCGCGCTGGAAGACGTCGAGGAGGCCCTGCGCGACGTCGTCGACCCCGAGCTGGGGATCAACGTCGTCGACCTCGGCCTGGTCTACGACATCCGGGTGGACCAGGACAACACGGCGACCGTCGACATGACGCTGACCTCGGCGGCCTGCCCGCTGACCGACGTCATCGAGGACCAAGCGCGCGCCGCGCTGACCACCGGCCCGGGCGGCGGCCTGGTCGACGACTTCCGCATCAACTGGGTGTGGATGCCGCCGTGGGGCCCGGAGAAGATCACCGAGGAAGGCCGCGAACAGCTGCGCGCCCTCGGATTCACCGTCTGACCCTGGCTTTCGACCTGATGAGGGGCCTGCCGACATGGCAGGCCCCTCATCGTTGTGCTGGGGGTGTTCAGGGCGTGACGTCGAGGGTCCTGTTCGCGTACGCGGTCGCGGCTGGGCCGAACTGGAGGACCACGTGCCCGGCCGCCGAGTGGATGTCGCGCCAGAAGCGTTGCAACGGGCTGTGCACGCTGTGGCCGCCGGTGCCCGACGCGCGGAACAGCCGATCCACCGCGCCGACGAGGAGATCCGCCACGAATGCGCAGTCGCGCTGGTTGCGGGCGGTTTCCGCGGGCGTGATCTCCGGTCCTAGATCCGCGACCGCCGCGACGCGCTCCAGCAGCAGTTGCGCGGCATCGATCTCGCCGGAGGAGCGGGCCAGCGCTTCCTCGTAGAACGACCGGCCGGGGCCCGGGCCGGGCGCTTTCGCCGCGGCGCGGATCTTCTCCTCGGCGTACTCGGACCAATGCCGCAACGCGCCGCGCGCGGCCCCGAGGATGGGCAGGGTGAAGAAGAGCCCGTTCACCGCCGTCAGCGGCACCGCATGGCAGCGGGAATCCAGGCCGGGCGCGCGGCCTTCGTGCAGATTCCTGGCCGGCACGCTCAGCGCCTCCGGCACGAAGACGTCCTCGGCGATGAGGGTGTTGCTCCCGGTCGCCCGCATCCCGATGTCCGACCAGGTGTGCTCGATGCGGTACGCGGCGCGGGGGAGCGCGAACAGCCGCGGCTCCGGGCCGGCGTCGCCGGGCACCAGGCCGAGCACGAGCGCCCAGTCGGAGTGGTCGACGGCGCTGATGTAGGACCACGCGCCGGACAGCCGCCACCCGTCGCCTTCCGGTTTCGCCTTGCCCCGCGGCGAAATCGCGCCGACCACCAGCGCGTCGGGCCCGTGCTGCCAGATCTCCTTGCGGCCTTCGGCCGGCAGGTAGGCGGCCATCCTGGCCAGGCTCGCGGCGATCGAGGCGCACCAGGCCGTGGCCGGGCACTGCTCGCCGATGGTGCGGACCGCGGCGCCCAACTCCGCGAAAGTGCCGCTGTTCCCGCCGTGTTCGGCCGGCACGAAATGGCGGGCGAATCCGGCGTTCACTACCGACCGCAGCACTTGCGGGTCCAGCACGCGGTCCTGTTCCGCGCGGTCGGCGTGCTGGGCCGCGAGCCCCGCGACTTCCTGTGCGGCGCGGGCCATCCCGGCGTTCGACGGGAATTGGTCGGGCATCGAGTCGCCTCCTTCGCTTGCCGCCGATATTGGGGCGACTCGATCGCGCTCGGCTGGAACACCACTAGAGTCGATGCCGTCGGATTCAACCTCCAGAACTGCATTACATACGAAAGTAGTAGAAAGCTGAGCCGAACGGCCGTCATCGGCCGTTGTCGGACCCGCTGAACCTCCTCTGGCCTGGTCTTCCTGGTCCGGTGTTGACTTCCGCTAGAGCCAGCCTTGAGGCTCGCTTTGTCGTCGTCGGTGCACTCGCGGTTTCCCCCTGTAGTGTGAATTGCGATGATAGATTCCTGGAGTGACGGGCGTAACGAGCGAAAGGTCCAAGAGTATGCCGACCGAGGCCTTTTGGGGTAAACGATGGGCCGTTTGGGGTATGCCACGCCGCCGGATGACGGCTCACATTTGGACCGGGGGCCAGGCGTGCCGTTGCACATGATCCCGTGAAATCCGGGTAAAGAACGGTTCGAGTGCCGCGCCAAATCCGTTGGCGACTTCTCGACTGGTTGAATGCGGGAAAGGGGGGCTTCGCGCTGCGCTCCTCCGGTGCGGATAACGCCCGGAAGCGACGCGCGCGGAGCGCGGTCGGACAGGTCCGATTTCCGCCGATCAATGCGTGATCGACAGGAATGTCAGCCATTGCTGGGACGGTGTCCGTAAGTTAAGTACTTTGTTCAGCTCTAGTCGGATAGGCGACTGAGAATGCAGTCATTAGAAATCAACGTGCTGGGGCCCTTAACGGTTCGGCTGCGGAGTGCGTCGATCGTGCCGACGGCGGGAAAGCCGAGGCAAATCCTCGCGCTCCTGGCATTGCGCTGCGGCCGGGTGGTGCCGGTGTCCACCCTGATGGAAGAGGTCTGGGGCGATGCCATCCCGCGCAGCGGGGCGACCACGCTTCAGACCTACGTCCTCCAGCTGCGCCGGCTGATCGCCGAATCGCTGCCGCCGGATTCGTCGTGGACGGCGAAGGATCTGCTCGCCACCAGCTACAACGGTTATCAGCTCACCGCGACGCCGTGTTCATTCGACCTCGTCGAATTCAACCGGCTCGCGGTCAGCGGTGACGCGGCGCTGGAGAAGTGCGACCCGGAGGCGGCTTCGAAATTCCTCGCGCAGGCGATGGACCTGTGGCGCGGTCAGGCGCTGATGGACGTGCCGATGGGCCGGATGCTCGCGATGGAGGTCATCGGCATCGAGGAGGCCCGCTCGCGGGTGCACCAGCAGCGCATCATCGCCGACCTCTACCTCGGCAAGCACGCGATGCTCATCCCCGAACTGCGCAAGCTGGTGGCGGAGAACCCCACCGACGAGAACATCTCCGCGCTGCTGATGATCGCCTTCCAGCGCTCGGGGTCGGCGCCGCGCGCGCTGCAGGTGTTCCGGGATCTGCGCCAGGCGCTGATCCGGGAGCTGGGCGTCGAACCGTCCGCCCGCCTGCAGAAGCTGCACCAGGCCCTGCTGTCCAACGCCGCCGACATCCCGCTGCGGTCGATCTTCGCGTCCGAGCAGCGCCTGGCCGAGACGGTCTGAGATGCCTAGAGACACCTGGGAGTTTGCCTTGTCAGCTTCAGCGACAACGACGGCCCGGCCCGAGCTGGTGGAGGTGGCCGACGGCGTCTTCGCCTACGTCCAGCCGGCCGGCGGCTGGTGCGTGAACAACGCCGGCGTCCTCGTCTCCGGTGGTTCGGCCGCGCTGGTGGACACCGTGGCGACCGAGGCCCGCGCGCGCCGGCTGCGCGAACAGGTCCTCGCCGTCGCCGAACGGCCGCCGTTCGCGGTCATCAACACGCATTCGCACGGCGACCACACCTTCGGCAACTTCGTCTTCCCGGAGGCGGTGGTGTTCGCGCACCGGGAGACCCGCCGCGAGATGCACCTGGCGGGCCTGCACCTCACCGAGCTGTGGCCGGACGTGGCGTGGGGCGACATCGAGCTGGCCCTGCCGACCGCGACCTACCAGGACGGCCTGACGCTGCAGGTCGGCGAGCTCACCGCGGAGCTCGTGCACGTCGGCCTGGCGCACAGCACCAACGACACCGTGGTGTGGGTGCCGGAGCGGCGCGTGCTGTTCACCGGCGACATCGTGATGTCCGGCGTGACCCCGTTCTGCCCGCTGGGCTCGGTTTCCGGTTCGTTGCGGGCGATCGAGCGGCTGCGCGCCTTCGAGCCGGTCACCGTGGTGGCCGGGCACGGCCCGGTCGGCGGCCCGGAGGTGCTGGACGGCACCGAGAAGTACCTGCGGTGGGTCCAGGGAATGGCCCGCGACGGCGTGGCCGCCGGGTCGACGCCGGCCGAGGTCGCGCGCGAAGCGGACCTGGGGGAGTTCGCGGGGTTCCTGGAGCCGGAGCGGCTGATCCCCAACCTGCACCGGGCGTTCGCCGAGGAGCGGCTGGCGACCCACGGCGAGGCGCTGGACATGGCCGCGGCCATCAAGGAGATGGGCGTCGTCTTCCAGGAGATGGTCGACTACCACGGCGGACCGCTGGTCTGCCACGCCTGATTTCCCCTTCCTGGCAACGAAGAAGTCTTCTGGAGGAATCACCGATGACCAGCACGACCACTGTCACCGAGCTCTACGCAGCCGTCCAGCTGCACTACGCGCGCCAGGTCCAGCTGCTCGACAGCTGCCGATTCGAGGAGTACGCCGCGACGTTCACCGCCGACGGCGAGTTCCAGCACACGCCCGGGCAGCCCGCCGCCCACGGCCACGACGGGATCACGGCCGAACTGACGCGGTTCAACGAACGGTTCGACAACGACCCGGTGCAGCGCAGGCACTGGTTCAACATGATCGACGTGCGGCCGCGGGAGGACGGCTTATTGGACACGACCTTCTACGCGCTGGTGCTCACCACGCGGCCGGGCGTCAAGGAGCCGGTGGTCGGCCCCAGCTGCCTGGTGCGCGACGTGCTCGCGTTCGAAGACGGCGAGCTGCGCAACCGCTCCCGGCAGGTGCACCACGACCAGATGAGCTGATCCGCCGGCTCGCCGAAGAAGCCCCGGAAACCGTTGCGGCGGAACGGTTTCCGGGGGCTTCGTGCGGTCCGGGTGAGGGCGGTTTCCGGGGTGTCCCGCCTTGCGGGCGTGGTCGGCCCCTGCTAATCTTTCGGTGCGCCCCGGATGGGCCTACGCATGGAGGTAGCGGCTTCTAAGCCACCTTTTGAGTTGCGACACGATTCTGCGTGTCTCGCACCTGGTCTCGTCTTATTGCGGTAACTCGCCTGCGGTACGACGTTTCCCTCCAGCGTTCCTGGCCTGCGGGGCTCTTTTCGTGTCCGCTCCTGGTGGTGCTCTTCCTCCGATCAACCGATCCATTGGGAAGGACTGCATGACCGACGGACAGACCGACGACTACGCCGACTTCGACGCCAACGCGTTCAACCGGCAGGTCGTCGAGGAATTCAGGCAGCACAACGGCAAGCTCAGCGGCTGGATGGAGGGCTGGTCGCTGGTCGTGCTGACCACGATCGGCGCCAAGTCCGGCCGGCGCCGCGAGGGCCCGGTGGGCTACTTCGAGGTCGACGGGCAGCCGCTGGTCGTCGCGTCGGCGATGGGCGGCCCGAAGAACCCCGCCTGGTACCACAACATCGCGAAGAACCAGCAGGTGACGGTCGAGACCGGCACCGAGACCTACGAGGCGATCGCGACCATCACCACCGGCGCCGAGCGCGATGCGCTGTTCGCCGGGGTCGTCGCGCAGGACCCGGGCATGGGTGAGTACCAGGAGAAGACCACCCGCGTGCTGCCGGTGATCACCCTGCGCCGGATCGACGCCGAGCCGATCGCCGGGGTGGAGCCGGCGGCGGAGTCCACATCGGATTCCGGCGCCGACCGGGTGCGCGGCTTGGGCGATTTCCTGGTGGAGGGACACGATTGGCTCCGCAAGGAGCTCACCGAGCTCCGCGCCCAGGTGGACGAGATCATCGCCGGAGGTGCGGACGACGCCGCGCTGGAGCGGGCGAAGCCCGGGCTGGCGGAGCAGATGCGCGCGCACTGCCTGGAGTTCTGCGCGGCCGTGAAGGAGCACCACACGGGCGAGGACATGGGTGCCTTCCCGATGCTGGCCCAGCAGTACCCCGAACTCGCCCCGGAGCTGGAGAAGCTGGGCGAGGAGCACAAGGTGGTGGCGCGGCTGCAGGACGGGATCCGGCAGCTCGTGGAGGGCTACGTGCCGGGCGAGAGCGACCCGGTGCAGCTGCGGGAGCGGCTGGAAGTCCTGGCATCCGAACTCGAGGAGCACTTCGCCTACGAGGAGCGGACGGTCGTCGACGCCCTCAACAAGATGGGCCCGGCGCCGAACATCCCGTGAGCGCACGAGATCGCGGGTGGTTCCTGGCTGGAACCACCCGCGATCGTCGTTCGTCAGCCGGCGATCTCGGCGGCGATGCGGTCGATGATCGCGGCCGGGCTCGGCTGGGCGGCCATCTCGGCGCGCACCTCCGCCGCTTCCTGGCGGAAGGATTCCTCGGCGAGCAGTCGCTCGGCGAGCTCCCGGATGGCGTCTGCGTCCAGTGTGGATGGATCGGCGGCCAGGCCGACCTTGCGGTCCGCCACCCGCTGCGCGCACAGCTCGTTGTCCGCACCGCCGGGCACGATCAGCTGCGGCACGCCGTAGTGCAGCGCGGAGGCCGTGGTGCCCGATCCGCCGTGGTGCACGATCAGCGAGCAATCCCGCAGAATCCCGGAAAGCGGCACGAATCCCGCCGGGTGCACGTTCTCCGGCAGCGGCTCGAACTGCGACAGATCCGTTTCCGCGTCGGCGAGCACGATGTCGGCGTCCAGCTCGGCCAGCGCCTGGATCAGCGTGCCGAGCCCGCCACCGCCCGGCAGCAGCGGCGCGACCGTGCCCAGGGTCAGGCAGATCCGCGGCCGCTGCGGGCGGCGCATCGCCCAGGAGGGCAGCAGCGCGCCGCCGTTGAACGGGACGTACCGCATCGGCAGCCACGGCACGCCGTCGACGGCGTCCGGTTCCTCGCCGGCCAGGCCGCCGAGGCTGGGTGCGCGCGGATCGATGCGCGCCAGCAGGTGCGGTTGCCGGTCGCCCAGGCCCAGCTCGTCGCGCAAGGCCCGCACCACCGGGGCGTCGTCGGGCACGATCCCCATGCGCGCGTTGAGGTTCTTCGCGTCCCGGAACCCCTCGTCGCGCATCGACCAGGACACCCGGTTGCCAACCTCCAGCGAGGGGACGCCCAGCGCCGTCGCGGCCAGCTTGCCCGCCGCGTGGTCGGAGCAGAAGACGACCAGGTCGGCGTCGAACTCGCGGCCGGCGGCGATGGTGCCGCCCGTCATGGCCAGCGTGAACAGCTCGAACGGCCGCATCCCGCGGACCAGGTCCCAGTAGCCCGGCGGGACGGCGTCGTCATCGGCGCCGGTCTCGCCCGCCGCGCCGGCCACCAGGTCCTCCCCGACGTCCCGGGCGGGGAACACGTCGGTCACCGGCAGCCCCGACTCCGCGGCCACCTTGGTCATGTAGGCGGTGGTGGCCAGCAGGACCTCGTGGCCCGCCGCCCGCGCCGCCCACGCCAGCGGAACCAGCGGCAGCATCAGCCCGTAGCCGGGCGCCGCCGGGAACAGGATTCGCATGTCGTTTCCTTTCCGGGAGGATCGCTCAGCGGACCTTCTGGATGCTGCGGTAGGTGGCCTCGATGAGCCGGCGAATCCGCGCGTCCATGCTGCCCATCACCTCGGAACCGGCGTTCGGGATGTAGGCGAACGCGAGGTCGTTCGCCGGATCGGCGAACGCGAACACGCCGTTCGCGCCGCTGAAGCCGAACGCGGTGCCCAGACCCGCCGACGCCGGGAACACCGGGCTGTCGGCCACCTGCACGCCCAGGCCCCAGGTGCACGGCGAGAGCATGACGAGGCAGTCGCCGGTGGAGTGCACCTCGCGCATCTGCTCGGTGATCTGCGGGCTGGTCAGCCGGAAGCAGTCGACCTCCCCGATGAACGAGGCGAAGTACCTGGCCAGCGACTGCGCGCTGGCCAGTCCGCCGTAGGACGGTTCCTCCACCGTCGGGTCGGCGGGATCCTGCGACATGCTGGCCATCGTCGCGCGGTAGGTCAGCGTGGCCGCGTCGCGCAGCTCCTCGATCTCGCCCGGATCGGCGCCGGCCATCAGCTCCTCGGCCTTGCACTCGATCATGGTCGCCAGGTGCGCCGTGTCCGGGTTGGGCAGGCCGATGTAGCAGTCCAGCCCGAGCGGGTTGGCGATCTCCTTGGCGAAGAACTGCCCGACGGTCAGCCCGGTGCGGCGCCGGACCAGTTCGCTGATCAGGTGCCCGTAGGTGGTGGCGTGGTACCCGTGCGCGGTGTCAGGTTCCCACTCCGGCCGGGCGGACTCCAGCGCCGCCACGATCGGCTCGTGCGCCCGCAGCTTGTCGTTGGTGATCGGGTCGTGGTCCAGGCACACGACGCCGGAACGCTGGCTGAGCACCATGCGCAGCGTGATCCCGCCCTTGCCGTTGGCGGCGAACTCCGGCCAGTGCTCGGCGACCGGGGCGTCCAGGTCGAGCAGCCCGCGGTCGACCAGCAGCAGCGCCGCGCCCGTGACCAACGACTTCGTCGGCGAGGCGAGCACGCCCAAGGTGTCCGCCCGCCACGGATCGCCGCGGTCCGCATCGGCGTACCCGCCCCACAGGTCCACCACCGGACGACCGCGGTGGTACACGCACACCGCGGCGCCCACTTCCGCGCCGGTGGCGAAATTGGCCCGGAAGGCCAGGTTCACCTCGGCGAAGGGATGGGTGGCCACCCCTCCCCGCGGGAATTCGTTCACTGCGCGATACCCCCATGCCCGATCTTGCCCATGCTGCGATGATCCGGTTTCGACTCGGGACTCGCTCAAATCTGGGTACTGCCGCGCTCGCGACGAAAAGTTATGTGGCGCAAGAGGGTTAACCAACGGGCCGGTCGTCTGGCAGTCTCCTCGGCATGCGATTCTGCGGAAAACCCTTGTTTCGCGGAGGATACGCCGCGTCCCCGCGCGGGTGGTGGCCGAATGTTCGCTGACACGGCCGAATTCCACGCCTGGTTCCAGGACCGGTGCCGCGCGCAGGACTACCGGGCGACGAAGGTGCCGCTGGACGGGCTCGACGGCTGGCACACCGATCCGGACTCCGGGAACATCGTGCACCGCACCGGGAAGTTCTTCACCATCGAAGGGCTGGACGTGAGCCGGTCCGGCCGCGAGGTCGAGGCCTGGCGCCAGCCGATCATCGTGCAGGCGGAGCAGGGCGTGCTCGGCATCCTGGTCAAGGAGTTCGGCGGCGTCGCGCACTGCCTGCTGCAGATCAAGATGGAGCCGGGCAACATCAACGGCTTCCAGCTCTCGCCGACCGTGCAGGCCACGCGGAGCAACTTCACCGGCGTGCACGGCGGCAAGGCGGTGCCGTACCTGGAGTACTTCACCGCGCCGCGCCCCGGCCGGATCGTGTCCGACGTGCTGCAGTCGGAGCAGGCGTCCTGGTTCCTCGCCAAGCGCAACCGGAACATGATCGTGCAGGTCGAGGACGACGTCCCGGTGCTGGACGACTTCTGCTGGCTGAGCTTCGCGCAGATCGCCGAGCTGCTGCGGGTGCCGGACCTGATCAACATGGACACCCGCACCGTGCTCTCCGGCGCGGTGGTGCGGCGCGCCCGCGGCGCCGATCCGGCCGCCGGCACCTTCCACGGCGCGCTGACCCGTTCCTGGGACCGGGACGGCGCCTCGCTGCACGCCACGGTGGAGCTGCTCAGCTGGTTCACCGAGGCGAAGGGCCGCTGCACGCTCGCCCGGCAGCTCATCCCGCTGTCCAAAGTGGATGGCTGGTCGTGGCGGGACGGGACGATCTGCCACGACCGGGACCAGCACTTCGCGGTCGTCGGCGTGGACGTGCGCGCCAGCAACCGCGAGGTGACCGGCTGGCAGCAGCCGATGTTCGAGCCGCGCAGCCGCGGCGTGATCGCCTTCCTCACCAGGCGCATCGGCGGCGTGCTGCACCTGCTGGTGCAGGCGCGGACCGAGACCGGCGCGTTCGACGGCGTCGAAATGGCCCCGACGGTGCAGTGCCAGCCGGAGAACTACCGGTTCGTGCCCGCCGACCGCAAGCCGCTGTTCCTCGACGAGGTCCTCGGCGCGCGACCCGAGCAGATCCGCTGGGACAGCATCCACTCCGAGGAGGGCGGGCGCTTCTACCACGCGCAGAACCGCTACCTGCTCGTGGAGGTCGACGACGACTTCCCGCTGGAGGTGCCGGCGAACTACACGTGGATCACGCTGCGCCAGCTCACCGAGTTCGTGCGCTACGGCAACCACCTCAACGTGGAGGCCCGGAGCCTGCTGACGTTTTTCCGCTTCTACCAGGAGGACGACCGATGACCACCTATGTCTGGGACTACCTGCCCGAGTACGAGGCGGAACGAGCCGACATCCTGGACGCGGTGCAGAAGGTGTTCGCCAGCGGTCGCCTCGTGCTCGGCGAAAGCGTTCGCGGCTTCGAGGCCGAGTACGCCGCCTACCACGGCGTAGAGCACTGCGTCGGCGTCGACAACGGCACCAACGCGGTGAAGCTCGCGCTGGAGGCGGTGGGCGTCGGCCGCGGCGACGAGGTGATCACGGTCTCCAACACCGCCGCGCCCACGGTCGTGGCCATCGACGAGGTCGGCGCGACACCGGTGTTCGTCGACGTGCGCGCCGAGGACTACCTGATGGACACCGCCCTGGTCGAGGCGGCCATCACCCCGCGCACCAAGGCGATCCTGCCGGTGCACCTGTACGGGCAGTGCGTGGACATGGCGCCGCTGCGGCGCCTCGCCGACGAGCACGGCCTGAAGATCGTGGAGGACTGCGCGCAGGCGCACGGCGCGCGGCACAACGGCGAGCTCGCGGGCACGATGAGCGACGCCGCGGCCTTCTCCTTCTACCCGACCAAGGTGCTGGGCGCCTACGGCGACGGCGGCGCGGTCATCACCGCCAATGCCGAGGTCGACCGCGCGCTGCGCAGGCTGCGCTACTACGGCATGGAACAGACCTACTACGTCGTGGCCACACCCGGGCACAACAGCCGGCTCGACGAGGTGCAGGCCGAGATCCTCCGCCGCAAGCTGACCCGCCTGGACGACTACGTCGAGGGGCGCCGCCGGATCGCCCGCCGCTACGCCGAGGAGCTCGGCGACCTCTGCGGGCCCGACGGCCTGCAGCTGCCTTCGGTGACGGAGGGCAACGAGCACGTCTACTACGTCTACGTGGTCCGCCACCCGCGGCGCGACGAGATCATCCAGCGGCTCAAGGACCGGCACGACATCTCGCTGAACATCAGCTACCCGTGGCCGGTGCACACCATGACCGGATTCGTGCACCTCGGCGTCGCCAAGGGCTCGCTGCCCGTCACCGAGGCGCTCGCCGAGCAGATCTTCTCGCTGCCGATGTACCCGGCCATGCCGGAAGGCTTGCAGGACAAGGTGATCAGCGCGCTGCGCGAAGTGCTGCGCGAACTGTGAGGAAAGGGCCCGAGATGGCAACCGACACCGGAATCTACCAGCGCGCCGACATCTACCACGACTTCTACCACGGTCGCGGCAAGGACTACCGGGCCGAGGCCGCGCTGGTGCGCGACCTGGTGCGGGAGCGCGCCCCGGGCGCGGCGTCGCTGCTGGACGTCGCCTGCGGCACCGGCGCGCACCTGCGGGAGCTCGCCGGCTCGTTCGGCGAGGTGGTCGGCGTCGACCTCGCCCCGGAGATGCTCGCCGTGGCCGAGCGGCACAACCCGGAGCTCCAGCTGCACCAGGGCGACATGCGGGACTTCCGGCTCGACCGCCGGTTCGACGCGGTGACCTGCATGTTCAGCTCCGCCGGCTACCTGCCCACCGCCGCCGACCTGGACCGCGCGGTGCAGAACCTGGCCGATCACCTGGCGCCCGGCGGCGTGCTGCTGCTGGAACCCTGGTGGTTCCCGGAGAACTTCCTCCCCGGCTGGGTCGGCGCGGACGTGGTCACAGTGGACGGACGCACCATCGCCCGGGTCTCTCACACGGTGCGCCAGGGCGGCTCGAGCCGAATGGAGGTGCACTACACCGTCGCCGCACCGGACACCGGCATCGAGCACTTCACCGACACGCACGTGATGAGCCTGTTCGACCGGGCGACCTACGAAACCGCGTTCCGCCGGGCCGGGCTGACGCCCGAGTACGTCAAGCACGACCTCGTCGCCCCCGGCATCTTCGCGGGCACCGCGGAAGGCGGCCGGGCATGAAGGTGCGCGAGCTCGGCATCAGCGGCGCGTACGAGTTCACCCCGCAGGTCTTCGGCGACGACCGGGGCGCGTTCTCCTCGCCGTTCCAGGAGCAGGCGTTCGGGGAGGCGCTGGGCCGGCCGCTGTTCCCGGTCGCGCAGGCCAGCAGCAGCCGCTCCCGGCGCGGCGTGGTGCGCGGAGTGCACTTCACCGCACTGCCCGGGTCGATGGCCAAGTACGTGTACTGCGCCGGTGGGCGGGCGCTGGACTTCGTCGTCGACGTCCGGGTCGGCTCGCCCACCTTCGGGCGCGCGGAGGCCGTGGAGCTGTCCGCGACCGAGTTCACCGCGCTGTACCTGCCGATCGGGGTGGGGCACCTGTTCGTCGCGCTGGAGGACGACACGGTGATGGTGTACCTGCTGTCGGCGGGGTACGTCGCGGAGAAGGAACGCGCCGTGCACCCGCTGGACCCGCAACTGGGGCTGGCCATCCCGGACGGCCTCGACCTGGTGATGTCCGAACGGGACCGCAACGCGCCCACGCTGGCCGCCGCGGCGGCCGACGGGCTGCTCCCGGACTACGCCGCCTGCCGGGCGGCCGAGCTCGCGATGGAGAACACCGATGCCTGAACCCGACAAGCCGCTCGTCGTCGTGCTGGGCGCGTCGGGCTTCCTCGGCTCGGCCGTGACGGCGGCGTTGGCCGAGCGGCCGGTGCGGCTGCGGGCTGTGGCCCGCCGCGAGGTCGCCGCGCCGGCCGGTTGCACGGCGGATTTCGAGTCCTGCCAAGCGGATCTGACCGAACCGGGAGTGCTCGCCGAGGTGGTCGAGGGCGCCGCTGCGGTGTTCCCCTTCGCCGCGCAGATCCGCGGGGCATCGGGCTGGCGGATCGCCGAGGACGACGTGGTGGCCGAACGCACCAACGTCGGCGTGATCCGGGAACTCGCCGAAGTCCTGCACGGCGATCCCGCGCCGGTCGTGGTCTTCCCGGGCAGCAACACCCAGGTCGGCAAGCACGTCGAAGGCCGCCTGGACGGCACCGAGGAGGACCGTCCCGAAGGGACGTACGACCGGCAGAAGCTCACCGCGGAGCGGATCCTCAAGGAGGCCACGGCGGCGGGGCGGCTGCGCGGCATCAGCCTGCGGCTGCCCCCGGTGTTCGGGCCGCCCGCGGCGACCGCGGACGACCGGGGAGTGGTGTCCACCATGATCCGCCGGGCGCTGGCCGGTGAGCCGCTGACGATGTGGCACGACGGAACCATCCGGCGCGACCTGCTGAACGTCGCCGACGCGGCCCGCGCCTTCGCCGCCGCCATGGACCACGCCGACGCGCTGGCCGGAGGGCACTACCTGATCGGCACGGGCAAATCCGAACCGCTCGGCGACGTCTTCCGGCTGATCGCCGGGGCCGTCGCCAGGCACACGGGCACCGATCCGGTGCCGGTGGTCTCGGTGCCCCCGCCGTCGCACGCGGACGGCACCGACTTCCGCAGCGTCGACGTCGACCCGTCGGCGTTCGCGGCGGCGACCGGATGGCAGTGCCAGACCCCGCTGGCGGCCGCGATCGAGCGGACCGCGGCCGCACTGGCGGCAGGCTGAGCCTCGGAGTGGGTTGATTCCTCGCGAAATCGCCGCCGCCACGTAGTGCTTTCAGAGCTTTTCCAGTACCGCGACCACTTCGGCCGGGGGCGGTTGCGCGGCGATCTCGTCGCGCACCGACCCCGCCCGTTCCCGGAAGGACGGCGTGGCCAGGATCTCCGCCGCCGCGGCGCCGAGCCGCTCCGGGGCCTGGTCGTCGCCCAGCAACGTGATCGCGGCCCCGCGATCCGACATGCGGGCGCACGGCGGAACCATCTTGGGGATGTTCGGGATCAGCAGCTGCGGAACCCCGGCGTGCAGCGCGTTGAGCGAGGTCTGCCCGCCGCCGTGGTGCAGGATCAGATCGCACGTGCTGAGCAGGGTGTCCAGCGGGAACCACCCGACCCGCACGTGCTCGCCGGCGCGCAGCTCGTCGGCGACCGCCTCCGGCGCGGCGATGGCGATCTCGACGTCGAGCGCGCCGAGGCTCCCGACGAGCTCGCGCAGGAACTTCAGGTCGGCATCGTGGGCAACACGGCTGCCCGCGGTCACGCACACGCGCGGCCGGTCGCCGCGGCGGTACATCCACGGCTGCAGCGCGCGCTGCTGGTTGTACGGCACGAAGCGCATGTCCTGGCGCTCACCAAGCCCGGGCGCGCGCAGGCTGGGCGGGCAGATGTCCACCCACAGGTCGGCTTCCGGCAACTCGGTCAGCCCCAGCCCGGACAGCTCCGCGGCGAGTTCCGCGGCCGCCCCGGCATCGATCCCCGGCGGCTCGCCGAGATCCCACGTGTGCCGCACGAACGGCACTCCGAGCTGTGCGGCGAGCAGTCCCGCCGCGTAGCAGAGCGAGCCGCCGACGATCAGGTCCGGGCGCCAGTCCGCGACGAGTTCGCGGAGCGCGGGCAGGCTCGCGGCCGCCAACCGGCCGAAACCGCGCCCGTTGAAGAAGAGCCGCTCGTCCGGGTCCTCGGGCAACGGGAGCTTGCCGCCGTCGCGGTCGGTGAACATGAACTCCAGCATCTTCCGGTCGGTGACCGGAACCGCTGGCAGGCCCGCCGCCGCGACGAACGAGGTCATGTCCTCGGGCGAGGCCACGATGACCGTGTGACCGGCCAACCGGGCCGCGGTTGCCAACGGGGACAAGGCGAATACCGTCGCGGGGCTGCCGCCGGTGAGGAAGAGGAGCTTCACCGCGCCGAGAGTGGTTACCACGCCTAGAGAAACGCTGGATCGACTGTGGAGAGCAAGAGCGGTGTTCCAAACTCGTTTTGCGTGGCGGTGCGGGTGGCGGAACCTCAGACGCCGCCTGGACTGTGGGAGCCCCGACCTACGTATGACCCGCGGCATCGGGGCTGTCCTCGCCAGGCGACGTTCTGAGAACCCGCGGCGGTGCGAGTTGCGAGGGTGGGCTAAGCGGCTGCGCCGCTTCAAGAACCACGATCCCCCACAGCAGCTCGAACCGCCTCATTAGCCGGTGTTGAGCGCTCCTCGAGCGCGCGTTGGCAACGTGGGCCGCGAAGGCGCTGCGTCAAGGGAGGAACGGATATCCGATGTCCCGTCGTGTGGTGATAACCGGGATGGGGGTGCGCGCGCCCGGTGGCGCGGGCACCGAGGGGTTCTGGGGCCTGCTGACCTCGGGGCGCACCGCGACCCGCCGCATCAGCTTCTTCGACCCCGCGCCGTTCCGCTCGCAGATCGCAGGCGAATGCGACTTCGACGCCGAAGCCGAGGGCTTGAGCGCGCAGCAGATCCGGCGGATGGACCGGGCCACGCAGCTCGCCGCGGTGTGCGCGCGGGACGCGATCTCGGACAGCGGGCTGGACGTGCCCGGGCTCGACCCGCACCGGGTGGGCGTGAGCCTCGGCAGCGCGATCGCCGCCTCCACCAGCCTGGAGAACGAGTACCGCGTGCTCTCCGACTCCGGCCGCGACTGGGAGGTGGACCACCGGTACCTGTCGCCGCACATGTTCGACTACCTGACGCCGGGCGTGATGCCCGCGGAGATCGCGTGGACGGTCGGCGCCGAGGGGCCGGTGACGATGGTGTCCAACGGCTGCACCTCCGGCCTGGACGCGGTCGGCAACGCCGTCCAGCTCATCCGCGAGGGCACCGTCGACGTCATGGTCACCGGGGCCACCGACGCCCCGGTCACGCCGATCGTGGTGGCCTGCTTCGACGCGATCAAGGCGACCTCGCCGCGCAACGACGACCCGGAGCACGCCTCGCGCCCGTTCGACCTGACCCGCAACGGTTTCGTGCTCGCCGAAGGCGCCGCGATGTTCGTGCTGGAGAGCTACGAGCGGGCGCGCGCCCGGGGCGCCCACATCTACGCCGAGGTAAGCGGATATGCCAACCGCGCCAACGCCTACCACATGACCGGGCTGAAGAAGGACGGCCGAGAGATGGCCGACGCGATCCGCGACGCGCTCGACCAGTCGCGGCTGAACCCCGACGCCGTGGACTACGTCAACGCGCACGGTTCGGGCACCAAGCAGAACGACTGGCACGAGACGGCGGCCTTCAAGGACTCGCTGGGCGAGCACGCCTACCGGACGGCGGTCAGCTCGATCAAGTCGATGGTCGGGCACTCGCTGGGCGCGATCGGTTCGATCGAGATCGCGGCGTGTGCGCTGGCGATCGAGCGCGGTGTGGTGCCGCCGACGGCGAACCTGCACGAGAAGGACCCGGAGTGCGACCTCGACTACGTGCCGCTGACCGCCCGCGAGCAGCGGGTGGACGCGGTGCTGAGCGTCGGCAGCGGGTTCGGCGGATTCCAGAGCGCGATGGTGCTCAAGCGGCCGGGAGGAGCGCGATGACCGCGGCGGTGGTGACGGGTCTCGGGGTGGTGGCGCCCAACGGGCTCGGCGTCGAGGAGTTCTGGAAGGCCACGGTGGACGGGGTCAGCGGGATCGCTGAGATCACCCGCTTCGACGCCGCCCGGTACCCGGCGCGGCTGGCCGGCCAGGTGGAGGACTTCACGGCCAAGGAGCACCTGCCCGCCCGGCTGCTGCCGCAGACCGACATCTCCACGCAGATGGCGCTGGCCGCCGCGGACTGGGCGCTGACCGACGCCGCCGCCGACCCGGCCGCGCTGACCGACTTCGACATGGGCGTGGTGACCTCGAACGCACTGGGCGGATTCGAGTTCACCCACAAGGAATTCCGCAAGCTGTGGGCCCAGGGGCCGCAGTACGTGAGCGTCTACGAATCGTTCGCCTGGTTCTACGCGGTGAACACCGGCCAGATCTCCATCCGGCACGGCATGCGCGGCCCCAGCAAGGCGCTGGTGGCCGAGCAGGCCGGCGGACTGGACGCGATCGGCCACGCCCGCCGCACCATCCGCGGCGGCACCCGGCTGGTGGTGACCGGGGGAGTGGACTCGGCCTTCGACCCGTGGGGCTGGGTGTCCCACCTGTCCAGCGGCCGGGTGAGCCCGACCGCCTACCGGCCCTTCGCCGCGGACGCGACCGGCTACCTGCCTGGCGAGGGCGGGGCGATCCTGGTCCTGGAGGACGCCGACGCGGCGCGGGAGCGGGGAGCGGCCGGGGCGTACGGCGAGATCGCCGGGTACGCGTCCACCTTCGACCCGCCGCCCGGATCGCCGCGCCCGCCGGGGCTGCGCCGCGCCGCCGAGCTGGCCCTGGCCGACGCCGGGCTCGAACCCGGGGAGATCGACGTGGTCTTCGCCGACGCGGTCGGCGTGCCCGAACTGGACCGGCAGGAAGCCGAGGCGATCGCCGGCGTGTTCGGGCCGGGCGGAGTGGCGGTGACCGCGCCGAAGGTGCTGACCGGGCGGCTGTTCGCCGGCGGCGGGCCGCTGGACGTGGTCGCGGCGCTGCTGTCCGTGCGGGACGGGGTCATCCCGGCCACGGCGGGTGTCGACGGGGTTCCGGCGGACTGCGAGATCGACCTGGTCTGCGGGCGACCGCGCTACCAGCCGGTGACCAACGCGCTCGTGCTGGCCAGGGGTAAATGGGGTTACAACGCGGCGATCGTCGTTCGCGCCGCGGCGCACTGAGAGGGAGAAGCACGATGAGCAACCCGATAACGCTCGACGACCTTCGCCGGATCCTGGCCGGCTGCGCCGGTGCGGCCGAAGACGTCGACCTGGGCGGCGACATCCTGGATCTGACCTTCGCCGACCTCGGCTACGACTCGCTGGCCCTGATGGAGACCGCCGCGGTCATCGGGCGCGAGTTCGGAGTGGTGATCCCGGACGACGAACTGGGCGGCCTCGAAACCCCGCGAGCGATGCTCGACCGAGTAGCGGCGGTCTGACAGGCGAACCGACCGGAACCGACCGGTCTGAAGTGGACGGACAGCGGAGGGAACATGGCTGAGGTCGACCAGGTGGCGCTCGTGACGGGCGCCACCAGCGGGATCGGACTGGAGATCACCAGGCGGCTGGCGAGCAGCGGCCGGCGCGTCTACATCTGCGCGCGCAACGCGGACACGCTCGCGAGCACCGTCAAGTCCTTCCAGGACGAGGGCTTCGAGGTGGACGGGCAGACCTGCGACGTCACGTCGCAGGAGGACATCAGGGCCTTCGTGAAGGCAGGCGCCGAACGGTTCGGCCCGGTCGACATCCTGGTCAACAACGCGGGCCGCTCCGGCGGCGGTGTCACCAAGGACGTGCCGGACGAGCTGTGGTTCGACGTGATCAACACGAACCTCAACAGCGTCTTCCTGATGACCAAGGAGGTCCTGAACAACGGCGGCATTCTGGAGAAGGGCTGGGGGCGCATCATCAACATCGCCTCCACCGGCGGCAAGCAGGGCGTGATCCACGGGGCACCGTACTCGGCGTCCAAGCACGGCGTGGTGGGCTTCAGCAAGGCGCTCGGCCTGGAACTGGCCAAGACCGGCGTCACCGTGAACGCCGTCTGCCCGGGCTTCGTCGAGACGCCGATGGCCGAGCGGGTTCGCGAGGTCTACTCCGGGATGTGGGACGTGTCCGTCGAGGAGGTTCGCGAGCGGGTCAACGCGCGGGTGCCGATCGGCCGGTACGTCGTTCCCGAGGAGGTCGCCGCCATGGTCGAGTACCTCGTTGGGCCCGGGGCCAACTCCGTTACCGCTCAGGCTTTGAACGTTTGCGGGGGGTTGGGGAACTACTGATCTCTTGGCTTCTCGCCCCGGCGGGGCTCCTTTGAGGGCTTCGTCGGGGTTCTTGCTTTCGTGGTGGGCGGGGTTGGGGCTTTTTCTGGTTTGGTTTTGGGTGGAGCCATCCCCGCGGTTCGGTGGATTGTGGGGGCTGTGGTCCGGAGGTCAAGCCCGGCCTCGCGGCCGCCCCTTCGGGGGTGAACGGCTTGACCTCCGGCCCACAGCCCCGTTCGGCTTCATATCGCGGGGATGGCCCGGTGTGGGATGGACGTACGTCACGGTTCTGGGCGGCGGAACTTGGGGTGGCTGGTTCCGTTTCTGGTTGTGTGGCGGCTTGTTCGGTGCTTCCGGGGGCTTTGGTCGTGGGCTTGGTGGCGTTGCGGGCAGCCTGTTCTTCGTATGGGACTGATTCTGCGGCCTTGATAGGAGTCGCCTGGCGGCGTGTGGTCGTTCGTGTCGTTGGGTTGGCTTGGGGGATCGGGTTGGCTTGTGGGTTCTGAAAAATCCTTGTGTGTAGAGGGTTTTCGTCGTGATGATCACCTGATCTAGCGACCTATATTTGCTCGAAAATGCGTTCGATGCTTGGAATACTTGAAGCATGACACCGCTTCTGCACACCTCTGGTTTGGCCCTCGGCCTCAGTGCCGACGCGGCCGCGAGCTCGGCTGGCGCCGGTGCTCCGGCCGTGTCAGCAGCTGTGGCCGGCGGGTCCGTGGTGGTGCGTTCGGCGGAGTCGTACAGCGATGCCGAACTTGTTGGCGGCATTGCCGAAATCGAGCAGGAGATTCGCGCGGCACGGATGGAGCAGCTGCGGTTGATCGCCGAGGCGGAGCGTCGTCGCTTGTTCGTCGAGCAGGGCGCTCGGTCTATGAGTGTGTGGTTGCAAAGCCTGCTCAACGTCGATTCCCACGACGCCAAGACCCGGATCAGGGTGGCGGGCGACGTGCAGGAAGCGGACTCGGAGGGTGGGCCGCAGCTGCCGGATCTGCCCGCCACTGCGGCGGCTCTCGCCGAGGGAGCCATCGGCCTGGAGCATGCCAAGGTCATCTCGAAGTGCAAACAAAACCTGCTCGAAAGCTCTCGTGATCACGACCTGGCGAAGGTCGAGGCGATCCTTGCCGACCACGCCACGCGAATGTGCCCGCGCGACCTGGCGAAGCTCGCCGACCGCATCCGCTACCTGCTCGACCACGACGGTGCTCACCGAGACGAAGAAGCTCAGCACGAGGCGCGGGAACTGCACTACGCCACGGCCCGCGACGGAATGCTGGTGATCAAGGCGCGTCTGGACAGGGAAACGGGGGCGAAGTTCGTCGAGGCGATCCGCCCGCTCTCCGCGCCTAGTCCGGAGGTGGACGGGGAGAAGGACCCGCGCACGGCGGGGCAGCGAAACGCGGACGGATTCGCGGCGATGGTCGACATCGTGCTCGACTCCGACCAGATGCCCCGCACTGGAGGCCAGCGGCCCCACCTGAACGTCACGATCGACTTCGACAACCTCAAGCGCACCCTGCTGCAGGCGGCCGACGAAGGAATGCCGGGCACGCTGGGAGTCACCGAGCAGTCCATCACCGTGGAGAACATCCGCCGTATCGCCTGCGACTGCGAGGTGCTGCCCACCGTGCTCGGCGGAGACAGCCTCCCGCTGGACGTGGGAATGTCCCAGCGAACGGCGCCGACTCACATCCGAGCGGCCCTGCTGCACCAAGACGGCGCGTGCGCCTTCCCGGGCTGCGACAGGCCGCCGGGAACGCCCCAAGCGCACCACATCGTGCACTGGGTGGACGGTGGCCCCACCGAGGTCAACAACATGGTCATGACCTGCGCCCACCACCACAGGGCGATCCACAACCAGCACTGGAGGATCGAAATGCAAGACGGCAGGCCGATATTCATCCCGCCAACAAGCGTGGACAGAACCAGAACCCCCAGACCAGGAGGCAAAGCCCTGCCTGCTGCGTACCAGGAGAACCTCCGAGACCTGATCCCAACACCACGTGTTCCGGAGGGCACCCCCTGATGCCGACTCGCAGGCGCACGACCCGACCGTGCCGCCTGCGAGGACCTAAACAACCGCACGTGTCCCAGCACCTTGAAAACTCAAGAGAGGAACCAAGAACAGGTCACCAGGAGACGAGAAGCTCCCGAGGCCCCCGGATCAGAGTGTCCTTACCGCGCCAAGGAACCTCGGATTCAGGCAAAGCAAGGCGCAAAGCGGGAAACGCGCGAAGGAGAGCCGTGAGAGCAACACGGAGCTCCATCCGAGCGAGCTGAGCGCCGAGGCAGTAGTGCGGCCCGAAACCGAAGGCCAGATGGGGGTTGTGAGGCCGATCCAGATCGAGGACGTCAGGAAAGGAGAAGACGTCCTCGTCGAAGTTGGCCGAGATCATCGCGGGAAAGCAGGTGTCGCCCTTGCGGATCAGGGTGCCACCGACCTCGATGTCCTCGGTCGCGACCCGGGGCATCGCCTCGCTGCCGCCGAGCGGCACGAACCGCAGCAGCTCGTCCAGGGCGGTGTCGACGCGTTCCGGGTGAGCCACCAGCCCGGCCCACAGGTCGTTGACCAGCAAGGTGTGGACGATGTTGGCGATCTCGTTGGCGGTGGTCTCGTGCCCGGCCACCAGGATCGTCACGCCCAGGGTGACCAGCTCCTCCTCGGTGAGCCGGTCCTCGTCCTCGTCCCGCGCGGTGATCAGCTGGGAGAGCAGGTCGTCCTGGGGTTCGGCCCGGTGCCTGGCGACGTGCTCCGCGAGGTAGGTCGCCAGGCTGGTGGAGGCGTTCTCGACGTCCTCGGCCGACACACCGGCACCGCCGAACACCAGCTCGGAGAAGCGCTGGAAGAAGTGCCGGTCGGCCACCGGAACCCCGAGCAGTTCGCAGATCACCGTGATCGGCAACGGCATCGAGAACAGCTCGACCAGGTCGGCCGGCGCCTCGGCCGCGCGCACGTCGTCGATCAGGCCGTCGACGATCTGCTCCGTGCGGGGGCGCCAGCGTTCCACGTTCTTGCGGGAGAACGCCGCCGCGACCAGCCTCCTGAGCCGGGCGTGCTCGGGCGGATCCATCGCCAGCAGATCGCCGCCGCCCTCGGTCTTCCACGGCGTGGTGCGGGGAATGTCGGCGTCCACGGTGGCCGCGCGGGAGAACCGCGGGTCACCAAGGACGGTCTTGACGTCCGCGTGCTTGGTCATCAGCCAGCCGTCACCGCCGTAGGGCAGCGTGATGCGCTGCACCGGGCACTTGGCCCGCAGTTCGGCGAACTCGGCCGGGACCGTCAGGCGGTGATCGTCTTCGAACGGGTACTTCATCGGCTCGTCCTGGGGCGTTGTCACGCTGGCTCCTGGATCTTCGAGTTCTGCGGCGGGACCTGCCCGGGCTTGCGCGGCGACCCGAAGCGCCGCATCAGCGGGCGTTCGACGTACTGGAACATCAGGATGCCGAGCAGCTGCGTGACGACGAACAGCGCGAGCACGATCAGCAGGCCGGTGCCGACGTCGAACATCTCGTTCTCACCCACCAGGTAGCGGGTCAGGCCGAGTGCCGGGAAGTGCACCAGGTACGCGGCATAAGACGCGTTGCCGAGCAGCACCATCGGCTTGTTGTTCAGCCAGCACGGCTTGCCCTGCAGGTCCCGCATCGCGATCACCGGCACGAACAGGCAGATCCCGATCGTCAGGATGCCGCTGATCCGGTACGTCGGCGGCAGCACGTACATCACCGCGCACAGCGGGATCGAGATCAGCGCCACCCACCACGAGTTCAGCCGCGGCCACCTCCCGGTCTGCACGATGCGGGCCAGGAACACCCCGAGCAGGAACTCCGTCATCCGGCTCAGCGGGAAGAAGTTCGTCAGGTACACCTGCGCGAAGGACATCTCGCCCCCGCCCCACAGCTCCCCGCCGACGAAGAAGTGCGTCACCGTGGGGATCGCGACGATCAGGGCCGCGGTGCCGGCGAACCACCCCCACAGCCGGTCGTCCCGGATCCGCAGGATCGGCCGGATCAGCAGCGGCAGCGCCAGGTAGAACAGGATCTCGCACGAGACCGACCAGTTCACCCCGTACACGCTGAACAGGTACTGCTCGTCCGGGATCCAGGTCTGCACCAGGAAGAGGTTCGCCAGGATCGGCCCCGGCCCCACGCCCTCCAGCGTGCCCATCATCGACATCGGCCCGATCACCGCCAGCATCAGGAGCGTGGCGGCCCAGATGATGATGTGCCCCGGGTAGATCTTCACCACGCGTCGGCGCCAGAACCGGCCGATCGACGTGCGCCACGGCTCGCCCCAGGTCAGCACGAAACCGCTGAGCACGAAGAACGTCGCCAGCGCCGCCGTGCCGTAGGGGAGGATGGTGCCCAGCTCGTTGATCGACTGGTCGGCGAAGAAGTACCCCGCCCCCAACGCGTGCGTCAGGAACACGGCGATGAAGAGGATCGCGCGATATCCGGTCAGCGACGGCAGCTGCCGCACCGGCGGTGATTCAGCGGTCATTTTCCTACTCCTGAAGTGTGTGAAAACCTCTATTCGCCGCGAAATCAGGCGAGGGACTCCCGGGCCCGCTCCAGCGTCGTCAGGCTGTTGCGACGCAGCAGCTCACGCACCTTCGTGCGGGCCTGCAGGATCGTGGTGCCCGCGCCGAAGTAGTCCTCGATCTCGTCCGGGGCGAGCGCGACCTGGTGGCGGGCCACCACGCGGACACCGCTCTCGATCGGGCTGATCAGCCACTCCCCGCAGTGCGCCTGCAGCGGGCGCGGCACGGCGGTCTGCTTGTACAGGATGCGTTCGTGCGGGAAGCACAGCCGGATCGAGCGCGTGGTGTGGGTGCTGCCGTCGTGGCCCTTGGTGGTCATCGTCATCGTCTGCACTTCCGCGCCGCCGGTGAGCTCGGAGGCCTCGACGGTCTCCAGGTCGAGCTCGGTGACGTGCGGCAGCCGGCTCGGCCACAGGTCCGACCGGTGCAGGAAGTCGTAGACCGCCGAAGCCGACGCGGGGATGGCGACCTCGTCGCTGAACGCGAACACCAGGCCGTCGAAGTCCGTGCCGTACTCCGCCCAAGTCCGCACCGCGGCGGTCTCGGCGTTGCTGTTCTGGTCCAGCGCATCGGCGGCCCAGCGCTCGGCTTCCGGCGTGGGATCGCTGAGCGACCAGTGGTGGGCGAGCACCAGCCGGCCGTCGTCCACCCGCCAGCTGCCGCCCATCGACGCCAGCGGCGGCTTGCTGTTCTCCTGCTCGAAGTCGATCCGCGGCGCGGCTGCATCCAGCCGGCGGCGGGAGGTCCAGCTGCGCACCGAGTCCCCGGTCCGGGCCCACAGCCGGATGCGGTCGAAGTCGGGTCCGTGGTCGAGGACCTCGGCGTGCACGCAGGGCGCGAACATCAGCGGCCAGCGCGTCACGTCCGCGATCAGGTCGTACACCCGGGCAGGCGGCGCGTCGAGCGGAGTCTCGTGCTCGACGTGGTTGACGGAGATCTCGGTGTCGGTCATGGTCACCGAGACTTCCGCAGCCCGCTTGAGCTGACCTCAAGGTGCCGTCGAATCATCCGGTCACACCGGACATTTCGAGCGCCTCCGCGGCCTTCCGGAGGATGTGCAGCCGTCCGTCGAGCGTGGTGTCGTTGGCCGACACCATGATGCTGAGCACCGTCACGCCGGCTTCGGCGAAGGCCTGCATCCGCTCGGCGATGCGCCCGAGCGGGCCGATCAGCGCGGTGCGGTCGATGAACTCCAGCGGGATCGCCGCCGCGGCGCCCCGCCGGTCGCCGCTCATCAGGCGCTCCCGGAACTCGGCGATCTCCTGCTCGAACCCCATGGTCCGCGCGAGCCCGCAGTAGAAGTTGTCCGCCGGGTCGCCGACGCCGAGCAGGAACAGGTAGTGCCCGCGCAGCGCGTCGGCCGCCGACGCGATGTCGGCGCCGTCCTCGGCCACCTGCATCGCGACGAACGGCACGACCTCGAAGCCGGCCAAGTCCAGCCCCGCCCGGTCGCGGCCGATGCGGATCTCGTCGATCGACTTCGCGACGTGCTCCGGCGTGGTGAACCCGCTCAGCCAGCCGTCGGCGAGCTCCCCGGCCAGCTGCAGGCTCTTCGGGCCGACCCCGGCCAGGTACAGCGGGATCTGGGTGCTCGGCCGTTCGGTGAACAGGTGCAGCGGCGCGTCTTCCTTGCCCCACGCGGGAAGCGCGAAGTGCTCGCCCGCGTAGCGCACCGGCCCGCCCTGCATGGCCTGGCGCACGATCTCCACGTACTCGCGGGTGCGGGCGAGCGGGTTGTCGAACCGGACCCCGTACCAGCCGTCCGAGACGTGCGGGTTGGACACGCCGAGGCCGACCCGGAACCGGCCGCCGCTGAGCGAGTCGAGCGTGGCCGCGGTGAGCGCGGCGGTGCCCGGCGGCCGGGCCGGGATCTGCATGATCCCGGAGGCCAGGCCGATGCGTTCGGTCTGGCCGGCGACCAGCCCGAGCACGCTGGGCGCGTCGGCCCGGTAGCCCTCGGCGGCGAGCACGAGGTCGTAGCCGAGCCGTTCGGCTTCCCGCGCCAGTTCTCCGGCACCCTGGTAGACGAGATTCGCGCCGAGGCGCATGGCTTTCCCCTTCCGTCGTCGGTGGTTCAGAGCAGGTGCGCGCCGCCGTCGACGAGCAGCACCTGGCCGGTGGTGTAGGTCGAGTTGATGAGGGAGTGCACGGCTTCGGCGACGTCGTCGGGCCAGCCGACGCGGCGCAGCGGCGTGGTGTCCCGGACCTGTTCGAAGATGGGCTTGAAGAAGTCCTTGCCCTGGATCCACGGCGTCTCGATCAGCCCGGGGGCGACGGCGTTGACCCGGACGTCCGGGCCGACCGCCTTGGCCAGCAGCCGGGTCATGTGCTCGATCGCGGCCTTGCTGACCGCGTAGGGGATCGAGCTGCCCGCGGGGCGGCTGCCCGCGATCGAGGAGATGTTGACGACCACACCGCCGCCGCTGTCCCGCAGCGCCGGCATCGCGGCGACCGTGGTCTGCCAGGTGCCGAACACGTTGACGCCGAAGATCTCCTGCCACACCGCGAGATCCGCGGCATCCAGGTCGTGGTGCGGGATCGGGCGCGACGTCCCGGCGTTGTTGACCAGGACGTCCAGCCGGCCGAAGCGCTCGACGGTCGCGTCCACCAGCTGCCGGGCCTCGTCCTGCTGCGCGATGTCGGCGCGCAGGTACACCGCGCCGGGCAGGGCGGCGGCCAGTTCCTCGCCGGCCTCGACCGACCGCGCCGAGTTGATCACGACCCGCATGCCGTCGGCCGCGAGCCTCCTGGCCACCTCGGCGCCAATGCCGGACGACGATCCGGTCACCAGCGCGACTCGTTCCTCGCTCACCACGATCCTCCAATGTGGGCTCCGCTTGCCTGGGCGAGGCTGGCGCGCGCTGTTCGAGATCTGCTAGAGCGGGGCTCCAGCCGGGTTCCACAGCGTGCGGTCAGGCTTCGCGGATGCGTTGGGACGACATCTATTTGCGCGCCTGCGCGAGCTGGCTGCCGCCCGCGATGCCCGCGGCGGAGGCGGTTTCGCGCGGGCTGGTGGAGGCCGAGGCGGTGCGGCGGGCGCAGGTGACCGGGGTCACCGTGGCCGAGGAATCCCCGCCGGACATGGCGGTGGCCGCCGCAGCGGAAGCATTGGCGCGCTCCGGTTGCGCTCCCGACGAGATCGCGCTGGTCCTGCACGCGTGCTCATACCACCAGGGCCACGACATGTGGGCGCCCGCGTCCTACGTGCAGCACAGGGCGGTCGGCAACCGGTGCCCGGCGATCGAGCTGCGGCAGACCTCCAACGGCGGCATGGCCTCGCTCGAACTCGCCGCCGCGCACCTCACCGCGACGGGCGGCCGCGCGGCGCTGCTGACCACGGCCGACCGGTTCTGCGCGCCGGGCATCGACCGATGGCGATCGGACCCGGGCACCGTGTTCGCCGACGGCGCGACCGCGGCGGTGCTGGCACGGGATTCCGGTTTCGCCCGGCTGCGTTCGCTGGTGTCGGTGGGAGAACCGGAACTGGAGCGGATGCACCGCGGCGACGACCCGTTCGGCCCGGCGCCGCTGTCGGCCCGAACCCCGATCAGCATCGACGAGACCACGCGGGCGTTCCTGCGCAGCCCGGCCGGGCAGCGGTCGGTCGTGCTGATGGCCGAGCGGCACACCGAATCGGTGCGGCGCGCGCTCGACGAGGCCGGGGCGGCGCTGGCCGACATCGACTGGTTCGTGCTCCCGCACTTCGGGCGGCGGCGGCTGGACGTCAACTACTTCCGCCGCTTCGGCATCGACCCGGACCGGTCGCTGTGGTCGTGGAGCCGCGGCGTGGGGCACCTCGGTGCGGGCGACCAGTTCGCCGGCATCGCGCACCTGGTGGAGAGCGGCCGGGCGCGGCCGGGGCAGTTGGTGGCGCTGCTCGGCGTCGGCGGCGGGTTCACGTGGTCCGCAGCGGTCTTGGAGATCGTCGAGGCGCCGCAATGGAAAGCGCCGGAGCACCACCGGAGCTCGAGCGGGTCTGTAGCACGGGAAAGCAAAGTCGATCGTGCACAGCGCACGGAACTGGAGGGCTGAGCCACATGACCATCGACGATCTCCGGAGAATTCTCACGGAATGCGCCGGTGCGGACGAGAACGTCAATCTGCACGGCGAGATTCGTGACACGCCGTTCGCCGATCTCGGCTACGACTCGCTGGCGCTGATGGAGACCGCGAGCCGGATCAAGCAGGAGTTCGGCATCGAGATCTCCGACGAGGAGATCGCGGTCGTCGAGACGCCCCGGCTACTGCTCGATCTGGTTGCCAAGTCGGCATGAGCGCACGAGGCGAACGACGCGCGGTGATCACCGGGATCGGGGTGGTGGCCCCGGGCGGGGGCAACACCAAGGAGTTCTGGGACCTGCTCACCGCCGGCCGCACCGCGACCCGGCGGATCACCGCATTCGACGCGAGTTCCTTCCGCTCCCAGGTCGCGGGAGAATGCGACTTCGACCCGGCCGAGCACGGCCTGACCCATCGGCAGCTGCGCCGGATGGACCGGGTCACCCAGTTCGCGATCGTGTGCGCGCGCGAGGCCGTCGACGACAGCGGGCTGGAGCTCGGCGCGGTGGATCCGGGTGGCCTCGGGGTGAGCGTCGGCAGCGCGGTCGGCGCGGCCACCAGCCTGGAGCAGGAGTACCTGGTGCTCTCCGACACCGGGCGGAACTGGTTGGTGGACCACGAATACGCGTCGCCGCACCTGTTCAACCACCTCACGCCGACGACCATCGCGACCGAGCTCGCCTGGGAGGTCGGGGCGGAGGGCTCGGTCGGGTTGCTGTCCACCGGCTGCACGTCGGGCATCGACGCGGTCGGCTACGCCCACCAGCTCATCGCCGAGGGCAGCGCGGACGTGATGCTGACCGGGGCGACCGAGGCCGCGGTGTCCCCGCTGGCCGCGGCGTGCTTCGACGCGATCAAGGCGACGACGCCGCGCAACGACGATCCGGAGCACGCGGCGCGGCCGTTCGACCGCACCCGCAACGGGTTCGTGCTCGCCGAAGGCGCCGCCATGTTCGTCGTCGAGGAGTACGAGCACGCGCGCAAGCGCGGCGCGCGGATCTACGCCGAGATCGGCGGTTACGCGACGCGCTGCAACGCCTACCACATGACCGGGCTGCGGGTGGACGGCCGGGAGATGGCCGAGGCGATCGGCGCGGCGCTGGACGAGGCGCGGATGCCGACCACGGACATCGACTACGTCAACGCGCACGGCTCGGGCACCAAGCAGAACGACCGGCACGAGACGGCGGCCTTCAAGCGCGCGCTCGGCGAGCACGCCTACCGGACCCCGGTCAGCTCCATCAAGTCGATGATCGGGCACTCGCTGGGCGCGATCGGCTCGATCGAGATCGCGGCCTGCGCATTGGCGATCGAGCACGGTGTGGTGCCGCCGACGGCGAACCTGCACGAGAAGGACCCGGAGTGCGACCTCGACTACGTGCCGCTGGTCGCCCGGGACCACGAGGTCGGCGCCGCGCTCACGGTGGGCAGCGGCTTCGGCGGCTACCAGAGCGCGATGGTGCTGCGGAAGTGGCGAGGAGTCCAGTCATGACAGCGGTTTTCACCGGACTGGGCGTGGTGGCGCCCAACGGGATGAGCGCGGCGGAGTTCTGGTCGGCGACGCTGGAGCAGCGCAGCGGCATCGCCGAGCTGGAGCGGTTCGACGCGACGCGCTACCCGTCCCGGCTCGCCGGGCAGGTCCGGGGCTTCAAGCCCGAGCAGTTCCTGTCCAGCCGGCTGCTGCCGCAGACCGACCGGGTCACCCGGCTGGCCCTGGTCGCGGCGGATCAGGCGCTGGCCGACGCCGAGGCGGACCCGAAGTCCTTTGTGGACACGGAGCTGAGCGTGATCAGCTCCAACGCCACGGGCGGCTTCGAGTTCACCCACCGGGAGATCCAGAAGCTGTGGACCAAGGGGCCGGAGCACGTCAGCGTGTACGAGTCCTTCGCGTGGTTCAACGCGGCCAACACCGGGCAGATCTCCATCCGGCACGGGATGCGCGGCCCGGGCAGCGTGGTCGTCGCCGAGCAGGCCGGCGGGCTGGACGCGGTGGCGCACGCGCGACGGGTCGTCCGCGACGGCGTGCGGCTTTCGGTGACGGGCGGCGTCGAATCGTCCTACGACCCGTGGGGCTGGGTCTCCCACCTGGCCACCGGCCGGATCAGCACCACGCCCGACCCGCGCCGGGCCTTCCTGCCGTTCGACGCCGCGGCGTCCGGCTACGTGCCGGGCGAGGGCGGGGCGTACCTGGTCCTGGAGGACGAGCGGTCGGCCCGCGAACGCGGGGCGCCCCGGGTGTACGGGCGTCTGGCCGGCCACGCGGCGACGTTCGACCCGAGGCCGGAGTCCGGGCGGCCGCCGGTCCTGACGAGGGCCATCCGCCGAGCCCTGGCGGACGCGGGCCTGGAACCCGGCGAGGTCGACGTGGTCTTCGCCGACGCCGCCGGGACCCCCGAGCTCGACCGGGCCGAGGCCGCCGCCATCACCGAGGTGTTCGGCCCGCAAGCGGTCCCGGTCAGCGCACCCAAGGCGCTGGTCGGCAGGCTCTACGCGGGCGGCGGCCCGCTCGACCTGGCGTGCGCCCTGCTGGCGCTGCGCGACGGCGTCGTCCCGCCCACCGCGCACACCGCGGAAGTGCCGCCGGAGTACCGGATCGACCTCGTGCTCGGCGAGCCGCGGGCGGTCCCGCTGCGGACCGCGCTCGTGCTCGCGCGGGGCAACGGCGGCTACAACTCGGCCATCGTCATTCGCAAGTGAAGGAGAGGGAAGTGCCCGTTTCGCTGGATGCAGCCACCATTCGGGACGAGCTGCGCTCGCACCTGGCGGAGGTGCTCTACGTGGAGGTCGCCGAGGTCGAGGACGACGCGACGTTCCAGGACCTCGGCCTGGACTCGGTGCTGGGCGTCGAGCTGGTCTCGGTCATCAACGCCAAGTACGGGCTCAGCGAGGTCGTCGACGCGGTCTTCGACCACCCGACGCTGAACGAGCTCGCCGACTACGTCCGCGAACGCGCGGCCGGGGCGGCATGATCCGCCAGGTGACGATCACGCCGCACATGTGCGGCGGCAGCTCGTCGATCTTCGCGCAGCTGGGCGACTGGACCTGGGAGGCCGTCGCGGCCGACTGCGGGACCAACGTCTACGACGCGCGCACCGCCGACGGCCACCCGGCCTACCTGTCGTTCTACTACTTCCACGTGCGGGGCAGCGCGGAGCGGCATCCGCACGGCCTCACCTTCGGCGACGAGCTGGCGGTGTCCTCGCGGGTGTTCGACGTCGGCGGCGAGTCGGTGCTGACGCTGCACCGGATGTCCACATCGGACGACGAGATCGACCCGGTCGAGTTCTACGAGAACCCCCGGCCGGACGGCATTTACGTGCAGAACTTCAACCGCTGGATATCGCGTTCGCGGCCGGACAGCAACGAGGAGCTCGTGCGCTCCGCGCCGCCGGACTTCCGGCACGAGCACCTGCCCCGGCTGCCGCCGCAGTACTCGCCGCGCGGGATCGCCTCCCGGGCGCGGAAGAACGGCACGTTCCACCCGTCGGGCGTGCCCGGCCACACGTTGACCGAAACGTTCGACACGACCTACGAACTCGACGTCGTGCACGACTTCAACGGTGTCGGGCTCGTGTACTTCGCGTCGTACTTCTCCATCATCGACACCGCGCTGCTGCGGCTGTGGCGGCGGCTGGGCCGCAGCGACCGGCAGTTCCTCGCCCGCCGGGTGCTGGACCACAAGCTCGGCTACTTCGGCAACGCCGACCTCGACTCCCGGCTGCGCATCGCGATCCGGTTGTGGCGGGACGACTCCGGCAGCGGCGCGGAGGTCGCCGACGTCGCGGTCCGGGAGATCGGATCCGGCCGGCTGCTCGCGGTGTCCGCGATCAGCCTTCTCGTGGAGGAAGCATGAACCAAGTCGAGCAGGCCGTGCGGGCGGCGATCGTCGAGATCCTGCCCGACCTGCCCGCCGCCGAGATCACCCGGGACAAGAGCCTCCGCGAACTCGGCGCGGATTCGGTGGACCGGGTGGAGATCATCAGCCTGCTGCTGCACCGGCTGGAGCGGGTGGAGCCGATCTCGAACTTCGCGCACATCCCGGACATCGGGGCCCTGATCGAGCACCTGAGCGGGGGGAACGGCTGATGGCGCGCGTCGGCATCGACGGTCTCAACGCCTACTGCGGGTTCGCGCGACTCCCGGTGCGGGAGTTGTTCGAAGGCCGCGGCCTGGACACCGACCGGATCGGCAACCTCGGGCTCGAACACCGCTCGGTGCTGCAGCCGTGGGAGGATCCGGTCACCAACGCGGTCAACGCGGCCAAGCCGCTGGTGGACGCGCTCGGCGACGCGGCGGAGGACATCGAGCTGCTGGTCACCTCCACGGAGTCCGGTGTGGACTTCAGCAAGTCGATCGCCTCCTACGCGCACCGCCACCTCGGCCTGTCCCGGCGCTGCCGGATCATGGAGGTCAAGCAGGCCTGCTACGGCGCGACGGGAATGCTGCAGCTGGCGGCCGGATACCTCGCCGGGGCGGCGAATCCGCGAGCCCGGGCGCTGGTCGTCGCCACCGACATCAGCCCCATGGACGAGCGCGCGAAGTACGCCGAGCCGACGATGGGCAACGGCGCCGTCGCGGTGCTGCTGTCGGCCGATCCACGAGTGCTGGCGCTGGACGAGGGCCGCAACGGGCTGCACAGCTTCGAGACGATGGACACCGCGCGGCCCGCGCCGGACTTCGACTACGTCGACGCGGACCTCTCCCTGCTGAGCTACCTGGAGTGCCTCTCGGGCAGCTACGCCGACTACCGCAGGCTCGCGCCGGACACCGACTTCGCCACCACCTTCGACCACCTGGTGATGCACACGCCGTTCCCGGGAATGGTGAAGGCGGCGCACCGCAAGCTGATGCGCGAGGCGGCCCCGGGCCCGCCGAAGGCGATCGAGGCGGACTTCGCCCGCCGCATCGGCCCGTCCCTGGTCTACCCGCGCACGGTGGGCAACCTGTGCTCGGGGTCGATCTACCTGGCGTTGGCGAGCCTGATCGACAACGCCTCGGCGGAGGGCACCAGGGTCGGGCTGTACTCCTACGGTTCCGGCTGCGCCAGCGAGTTCTTCAGCGGCGTCGTCCAGCCGGGCGCGGGCCGGGAGCTGGCGACCGCGGGCATCGCGGACCGGGTGCGCAGCCGGCGGGAGCTCTCGTTCGCGGAGTACGAGAAGCTGCTGCCATGGGCCCGCGAATGCCTGCTGCCGCGGCAACACCTGCGCACCGATCTGTCCACATGGGACCAGTACGCCGAACCGTCGCGGGTGCACGGCCCGGTGCTGGTGCTGACCGGCATCGAGAACTACCACCGGAGCTACGAGTGGCGGTGAACGCCGTGTCCGTGGACGCCTCGCGCCCGCCGGTCGTCCGCGTGACGCTTTCCAGCCCCGGCACCGGAAACCGCCTCGACGAGCCGCTGCTCGCGGAGCTTTCCGCCGCGCTGACCGAGGCCGAGGCCACGCCGGGTGCGCAGGTGCTCGTGCTGGGCGCCGCCGGGGACGCGTTCTGCGCTGGGATGGCGCTGGACGGGCTGGAGAGCGCCTGGCGCCCGCGGATCGAGGCGGTCGGCGAGCTCCTGACCAGACTCACGGCGTCGCCCCTGGTGACGGTCGCGCTCGTGGACGGGGCGGCGCTGGGCGGCGGAGTAGGTTTGGCGGCGGCCTGCGACCAGGTCATCGCCGGGCCGCGAGCGGAGTTCCGGATGACCGAGGTGCTGCTGGGACTGCTTCCGGCGACGATCCTGCCGGTGGTGGCCAGGCGGATCGGCGCGCACCGCGCCTACGGGCTGGCGCTGACCGCGCGCGAGGTGCCCGGCGCGGAAGCGGTCGGGCTCGGGCTGGCCGACGCGACCGGCGGCGAGGACGAGCTGCGCCGCGTCCTGCGGCGGCTGCGCGCGGCGGACCCGGGCGCGCTGGCGGCGTTCAAGGCGTACTACGCGGAACTCTTCCCCCCGCTGCCGCCGGAAGAACTCGTCGTCGAAGTTCTCGGCCGACGGCTGGCGGATGCCCAGGTCCACCAGCGGATCGCCGGATTGCGGAACCAGGGGTTGATCCCGTGAACACGGCTGTCGTGGTGGACGTGGTGGCGCCGGTGGCGACGATCCGCCTGGCCGACCCGGCCGGGCGCAACCGGCTCTCGGCCGAGCTGCGCGCCGAGGTCATCGCCGCGCTGCGCGCGGTGGCCGCGGATCCAGCGGTGCGGGCCGTCGTGCTGGCCGGGCTGCCCGACATCTTCTGCGCGGGCGCGTCCGCGGAGCAGATGCTCGGCACGCGCGAGCAGCGGATCGTCGCGATGTGGGAGTTCCTGAGCGCGGTGATCGACTGCCCGGTCCCGGTGGTCGCCGCCGCGCGGGGCCACGCGCTGGGCGGCGGCTTCCTGCTCGCCCTCTACTGCGATGTCACCGTGCTCAGCGAACGTTCCCGGTACGCGGCGAACTTCCTGACCTTCGGGTTCACCCCGGTGCTGGGCGCAACCCACCTGCTGCCGGCGAAGCTGGGCCAGGCGCTGGGCACGGAGATGCTGTACGCGGGCCAGAGCTACCGGGGCGGCGAGCTCGCCGCGCGCGGTGCCGGCGTGCGGGTGACGGCGCACGACGAAGTCGACGCGGAGGCGCAGCGGCTCGCGCTGCGGATCGCCCAGGCACCGCGCGATGCCGTCGAGCGGCTCAAGGCGCAGCTGCGCGAGCAGGCCCGCGAAGCAGCGGAAACCGCGCTGGCGCGGGAGATCCCGGACCACGAGGCGACGATCGGCAGCGCCGAGGCGCGCCGCCGGATCCAGGGCCTGCACGGCGAGCGGCTCGCGGCCCGCGGCGGCCGCACCAGGTTCACGGACGAGAGCTGAGGTTGTTCCCGATGACCAACGATCCGATCGCGATCATCGGCATGTCCGCGCGCGCGGCAGGCGTCGATACCCTCGCCGAGCTGTGGGACATGCTCAGCCGGGGCCGGCGGCGCTTCGCCCCGGTGCCGGAGGACCGCTGGCACGGCCTCGAACCCGGCGTGGACCTGCCGAATCCGCCGACCGCGTCGCTGCTGGAGCGCATCGACACCTTCGACGCGCGCTTCTTCGGCATCGCGCCGCGGATGGCGGCCTGGATGGACCCGCAGCACCGGATGATGCTGGAACTGGCCTGGCACGCCGTGGAGAACGCGGGGCTCGCCCCGGACCGGCTCGACGGGGAGCCGATCGGCGTGTTCGTCGGCACGTTCCTGTCCGACTACCGGGAGCGGATCAACGCGCACGGCCTCGCCGACGGCGCGGCGTTCCCGGGTGGCATGACGGCGTTCAGCGCCAACCGGGTCTCCTACCAGTTCGGCTGGACCGGCCCGAGCATGGTGATCGACTCGGCGTGCTCGTCGAGCCTCTCGGCGCTCGGCATCGCGGTGCAGGGGCTCCAACAGGGCGAGTACCCGATGGCGCTGGTCGGCACGGCGAGCGTCATCAGCAACGGGTTCTACGCCAACACCGCCTACCGCGGCGGCGCGCTGTCGCCGACCGGTGACTCGGTGCCCTTCGGCCCCGATCGCGACGGCTACGTGCGCGGCGAAGGCGGCGCCTGCGTGCTGCTCAAGCGCCTGGACGAGGCGCTGGCCGACGGCGATCCGGTGCACGCGGTCATCCGCGCGGTCGGCACCGCGCACAACGGTCGGGGCGGCGGGCTGACCGGCACCGACGTCGAATCGCAGGTGCGACTGCTGAGCCGGACCGCGGCGGCCGCCGGTCGTTCGGTGGGCGAGCTGGGCTACCTCGAAGCGCACGGCTCCGGAACGCCCAGCGGGGACGCGGTCGAGGTCGCCGCGCTCGCCCGGGCCCTGGTCGACTCCGGGGCGACCGCGGCCGCGGGCCCGGACGGCAAGGTGTGGGTCGGTTCGATCAAGGCCAGCATCGGCCACCTCGAAGCGGCCGCGGGCCTGATGGGCGTGGTCAAGGCCGCGCTCGTGCTGCGGCACGGCCGGATTCCGCGGATCGCGGGCCTGACCGAGGCGGACCCGCGGCTGCCGATCGAAGGCACGAACGTGGCGATCGCGGTGGACGACGTGCCGTGGCCGGCCGGGCAAGCGCCTCGCCTGGCCGGGATCAACTCCTTCGGCCTCGGCGGCGCCGTTTCCCACGTACTGCTGGAAGAGCCGACGACGCCGTTGCACCAGGGGGAACCGGGCCTGCACTTGTTCCCGCTGTCCGGCCAGGACGAGGACTGCCTGGCGGAGTTCGCGCGCAGCCTGCTCGCCGAGCTCGACGCGCCGACGGCACCGGGCCTGCCGAGCCTCGCCTGGACGTTGCAGACGGGTCGCCACGACCACCGGACCCGCGCGGTGATCGCGGCCGCGGAGCCCGGCGAACTGCGCTCGGCACTGTCCGAAGTGGCCGCCGGAAAGCCCGCCGGGATCCCGGAATCCGCGCTGGCACAAGCCTGGCTGCGCGGCGAAGCGGTGGACTGGGCGAGCCGCTGGGGTGGCGACCGGCCGCCCAGGAGTCACCTCCCGGGCTCGCCGCTGCGCCGCCGCTCCCACTGGTACGACAGGAGGCCACCGGCCCCGGTGGCCTGGTGACGGGTCACCAGGCGCCGAGGCTCCGGTAGGTGGCCTCGGTGAGCCGGCGGGCGCGGTCGTCCATGTCGCCGATCTCGCGGGCACCGCCGTTCTGCACGTAGGCGAACGCCAGCTCGTGCTCGGGGTCGGCGAAGGTGAAGTTGCCGTTCGCCCCGGCCAGGCCGAAGGCCGTGCCGAGCCCGGCCGACGCCGGGAAGATCGGGCCGCCCGCCAGCTGGAAGCCCAGACCCCAGGCGCTCGGCAGCAGGGTGACCAGGCAGGTGCCGGTGGAGTGCACCCGGCGGGTTTCGGCGAGCGTCGCCGGGCGGATCAGGCGGTAGCCGTCCACCTCGCCGATGAACGAGGCGTAAAGGCGGGCCAGCGATTGCGCGCTGGCCAGCCCGTCGTAGGACGGGTTCTCCAGCACCGGATCGGGCGCGGTGTCCAGCGACATGCTGCCGATCACCGCGCGGAAGGTCAGCGATCCGGGGTCGCCGAGCGCGACCAGCATGGCCAGCTCGTCGCCAGGGTCGGCGCCCGCCATCAGCTCTTCGGCCTTGGACTCCACCATGGTCGCCAGGTGCGCGGAACCCGGGTCGGGCAGGCCGATGTGGCAGTCCAGGCCGAGCCGCGCCGCGATCTCCTCGGCGAAGAACCGGCCGACGGTGCGGCCGGTGCGCCGGCGCACCAGCTCGCTGACGAGGTGCCCGAAGGTGGTCGCGTGGTAGCCGTGCGCGGTGTCCGGCTCCCATTCCGGCCGCGCCGCCGCGAGCGCATCGGCGATGGGGGAGTGCGCGCGCAGGTGGTCGGCGGTGATCGGGTCGTGGTCGAGGCACACCACGCCGGAGCGCTGGGCGAGCACCATGCGGAGCGTGATCCCGCCCTTGCCCTCGGCGGCGAATTCGGGCCAGTGCTCGGCGATCGGCGCGTCGAGCTCCAGCAGCCCGCGCTCGACCAGCACCAGCGCCGCGGCGGCGACCATGGCCTTCGTCGGCGATGCCAGCACGCCCAAGGTCTCCGGCCGCCACGGGTCGGTGCGCTCCGCATCGGCGTAGCCGCCCCACAGATCCACCACCGGCCGGCCGCGGTGGTAGACGCAGACCGCGGCGCCCACCTCCGCGCCGATCGCGAAGTTCTCCCGGAAAGCTCGCGCCACTCCGGCGAAAGCGCCCTCGGTCCACCCGCCGTGCGGGAACTCGATCACTGACCCGACCTCCAGTGCGCAGGCTGCGCCGGCCCTTCCGGCACCGCACCCAGCCTGCGCGGGAGGGCTACACCACGGCTCGAGGACCGCTGTGGCGGAACCGGATCACGGTGCCGCGCAAGGAGAAGCGGGCGCGGCGTCCGGCCCGGTGGCCCAGTCGGTGGGCCGGTCGGCGAGGCGGTGTTCGATGGTGCCGCCCGACCGCAGCCGCTCCAGGTCCACCGACACCAGTTCCTGCGGGGCACCGGAGATCCGCACCTCGTCGATGTACTGCAGCTTCGAACCGTCGGCCCCGGGCGCCTCGATCTTCAGCGGCGGACCGCCCGGCAGCTCCACGACGGCGCTGGCGAACCGCGGCGCGTTCAGCACGAACTGGCCGGTGCCCGGTGTCGTCGGGTACAGGCCCAGGGCGCTGAAGACGTACCAGGCAGACATGGTGCCGAGGTCGTCGTTGCCGGTCACGCCGTCGGCGGCGTTGGTGAACAGGGTCTGCTGCGCCCGCACCACCGCGGAGGTCTTCGCGGGCTGCCCGACCAGCGAGTACATCCACGGCGAGTGCAGGTCGGGTTCGTTGTTCGGGTTGTAGCGGAACTGCCCGTAGTAGTCGTACGGGTCGATCACCCATTCCTCCCGCGCGGTCCGCGCCGGGTCCTGGACGAGCTGGTCGTAGGCGAAGAACACGTCCAGCCGCCGGCCGGCCTGCTCCGCGCCGCCCACGGCGTCGAGCAACCCCGGCACGTCCTGCTGGGTCAGCCACTGGTACTGCCAGGCGGTGCCTTCGTGGAATCCCTTGTCGGAGATCGGTTCGTAGGGTTCGAACCAGCTGCCGTCGGCGTTCTTCGGCCGGGGGAACCCGGTGAAGCCGCGTTCCGCGTCGTGCACCTGCGGGTCCCACACGTTGCGCCAGGACCGGCCGCGTTCGGCCAGCGCCGCCGCGTCGTCGGCCCGGCCCAGCGCCCCGGCCAGCAGCGACAGCGAGCAGTCGGCCAGCGCGTACTCCATCGTCGCCGAGCCGCCGTGCGCCGGGTCGACGTCCTGGCCCTTCTTCGGGAAGTCCGGGTCGTACTGCACGAAACCGCTTGCCAGGTAGGAGGGATTCCCGGCGCGGCCCTCGAACGGTGATTCCGCGGGCGGCACGCCGTTGGCGTTCTGCGACAGCGCCCGGTAGGCCTGCTCCTCGCGGCCCGCAAGGGCGCCGAAGCGCCACAGGTCGACCAGGAACGGGGTGACCGGGTCGCCGGTCATGGTGTTGGTCTCGAAGTTCGCGTACGCCCACCGCGGCAGCCAGCCGCCCTGTTCCTCGATGGCCAGCACGCTCCGCGCGATGTCGCGGGCCCGGTCCGGGACCAGCAGCGCCAGCAGCTGGTTCTGCGTTCGGTAGGTGTCCCACAGCGAGAAGAATTGGTAGTAGGTCCAGCCGTCGGCGCGGTGGATCCGGTCGTTGAACCCGCGGTAGCGGCCGTCGGCGTCGGTGGCGGTCGACGGCTGCAGCAGCACGTGGTACAGCGAGGTGTAGAAAACCGCCGTGTCGTCGGCATTTCCGCCGGAGACCTTGATCCGGTCCAGCTCTCGCCGCCAGTTCTCCTGGGTGTGCCTGCGCACCTGGTCGAACCGGAGCTGCTGCTCGCCGTCGAACCCCTCCGCCGCCAGATTCGCATCCGCGCCGGCCTGGTCCACATAGGATATCGCCGTCGTCGCGGTGACCTGCCGGTCGGCGAAGGTCAACCACGCACCGCGCAGGCCCTCCCCACCGGAGACCGCGGTGCGGTCGAACCGGCCGCCGTCCGGTTGCCAGGTGCCGAACGAGGTCACCGGCTTGTCGAAGCGAGTGGTGAACCAGAGCGTGTAGTCCCGGCCGCCGCAGAAACCCTTGCTGCGCACCCAGCCTCGCACCGTCTGGCCGTCGACGACCTCCAAGCCGCTCGCGTTGATCGGGTTCTTCGCGTTGGCCTGGCCGACGTTGAGGAACACGTGCGCCGGGGCGTCGCTGTCGAAGGTGTACCGCTCGACGCCGACACGGGTGTCTGCGGTGGCTTCGACGTCGACGCCGCCGTAGTCGGTCAGCCGGGTGCGGTAGTAGCCCGCGTCGCCGACCTCGCCGTCGTGCGTGGCCGCGGCCGCGTAGCGCTCGTGGTCGAAAGTGGACGGTGCGGTGATGTCGAAGTCGTGCCCGGTGCCGGCACCGATGCTGCCGGTGGTCGGCAGTGTCGAGACCAGCCCGCCCTGCTCCCAGCAGCCCGCGCCGGAGAGGAAGAAGTGCCCGAACCCCTTGATCTCGGCGTCGTCGTACTGCCAGCCCGCGTAGTGCGATCCGATCGGGCTGACCTGCGTCATGCCGAACGGCGCGGCCGCGCCGGGGAAGGTGTTGCCCTCGTCCTTGGTGCCGATGAAGGTGTTCACCGACTCGACGGGGTCGGCGGGCTGCGCGGCGGCGGGTAGTTGTGCTCCGGTCAGCCCGGCCAGGAGCAGTGCGGCGGTGGTCGCGATCCTGCGACGGCGGCGATGCGTTGGCACTCGGCCCTCCCACATTGGTGACAACGTTGTCATGTGGAGCTTGATCACCAGCCTAGGGCGATCCGGGGAGGGTTCGGCAATCCGCCGTGCGTGTTACGCGCCGCGGAGCACTTCGATGCGATCCGAGCCGGGCCGCGACATGACCCAGCTCGAACCGGACAGCGACTTGGCGCGCTGCTTCAGCGGCGCGAGCCGGCTGGAGGCCTCGTCGTAGCCGTGGACCGTGGTCGGCGTGCACACCAGCGTCGCCAGCGAGAGGGTCACGTCGAGATCGCCCGCCGAGCGCGACGGGTCGAGCACCAGGCTCGCCAGCTGCACCAGGTCGTCGAGATCGGACACCAGCAAGAAGTCGTCGCCGCCGACGTGACCGACCTGCACCGACCGCAGCGCCGTCGCCGCGTCGGTGAGGCCGCGGCCGATCGAGCGGATCAGGTCGTCGCCCGCGGAGAACCCGGCGGTGTCGTTGACCTTCTTGAAGCTGTCGATGTCCAGCCAGCTCACCGCGAAGATCTCGCCGGCGGCGATCCGGCGCGCCACGTCGCGGGCGATCGCGTCGCTGCCCGGCAGCCGCGTCAGCGGGTTGAGCGCCGCCGCCTCCTCCACCTTCAGCTCCGCCATGCCGCGGATCAGGTCGCCGGCCCGCACCGCGCCCAGGCAGCGGCCCGACTCGTCGACCACGATCGCGTCGTCGTACATCCGGTACTGGTCCGAGCGGGTCACCAGGCTCAGCGCTTCCATCGCCGTCGTCGCCGTGTTGACCACCCGCGGTTCGTCGGCCAGCCGCGACGCCGCGCGCTTGGCGTGCAGCGCGTGCCCGTAGGGGCCGGTCACCGCGAGCAGGAACCGGTTGCGGTCGATGGTCCACCGCGGCCGGTTCTGCTCGTCGACCAGCACCACGCCGCTGATCTCGGGGTGGTCGGCCAGCACGCCGCGCACCTTGTCGGCGGTCGCGTCGATCGGCAGCATCGTCGCGGGCGACAGGAACTCCGTCACCCGGGGCCCGGTCGCGAGGGTGCTGATCGACGGGCCGTGCGGGTCGGTCACCTCCGCCGCCACGCCGGGCACGCTGCTCGCCGTCGGGGGCCGCCGGGCCGCCGGGGCGAGCAAGTTCCCCTGCACCAGGCGAATGCCGTTGCGGCGCAGCGCGGTCAGCTGGCGCTCGTTCTCCACGCCCTCGGCGACCAGCTGGCTCTCGGTCGACTCGCACAGGTGGCGGACCGCCTCCACCACCGCGACCCGGGCGGGGCTGTCCGGCAGCCCGGCGACCACGCCGCGGTCCAGCTTGACCACGGCTGGCCCGATGTCGGCGATCAGGGTCAGCGGCACGTCGCCCTCGCCCACCCCGTCCAGGGCGACCTGGAAGCCGTCGGCGCGCAGCTTCTCCACCCCGCTGAGCAGCTCGGCGGAGTCCAGCCGGGCGAACGGCGGGCCGATCTCCAGCGTCACCTCCTGCTCGCGGCGGCCGATCTCGCGGAGCTTCTCGCGCAGCAGGTCGAGCCGGGGGAGATCGTGGGTGACGGTGCCGCCGAAGATGTTCAGGTGGAGGGGGAGCAGGGATTCGTGCTCCGCCGCCGAGGTCAACGCGGCCGTCGCGAGTTCCACGTCCAGCTCGGTCAGCCGCCGCTGCCGGGCGGCCTCCCGGAAGAGGTCCTGGACGTGCGCGCCCGCCGGCCGGGCCAACGCCTCGATCGCGACGATGGCACCGGTCTTGATGTTGATCAACGGCTGGAACGCGAAGCGCACTTCGTCAACCAGCGCAAGCACGGAGTCGATGCTGCCCGGACTCATGCCGCTCCATCGACGGTGTTCACGACCTGTTCACCGACATCTCAGTTCCTCATCCCCGGCGGAGGACACCGCCTCTCCCCGCGGCCCAACCTAGCCTGTTTTGCCAGCGTGAAGCATCGGCCAGTCGGCGACCCTGTGGCCATCGACACAACGAAACGGAGCGGTTTCGCTACAGGCGGTGTGCGGGTTCAGCTGCCGCCGAGTCCGTGCCGGGCGGGCGGGTGTCCCACCGTGAGGCCGCCGAGCATCAGCCTGCGCCGGATCCGCCACGGCGCGCTGCGGAAAAGGGCCGACATCGCGGCCGTCGTCCCGGCGGCGCTGCCCTCGGCCGCCAGGAACGCCGTCCGGTGCGGCTCGTCCAGCCGGAAGAACACCTCGAAGAACTCCGGCACCAGGTCCGGTGGGAGCGACAGCAGGGCCTGCAGCGCCCGGTGCCGCAGCGAGTGCGCGGCCACCGCGCGCGGCGGCCACAAGATCGACCAGCTCGCCCTGGCGGCGGAGGCCGGGCCGGAGGGGAGCGCGGCGCTGATAGCCGCCGCCAGCCACGGCGCGCGTTGCAGGGAGCCCGCCACGCTGAACCCGGTCGCCGGGTGCACGAAGCCCGCCGCCGCGCCGAAGGGGATCACCCGCCCGGGCCGGGGCAGCGGATCGTCCACCGGGAACCGGACCCGCTCCTCGACGATCCGCTCCTGCTCGGTCACCCCGGCGGCGGCGAGTCGTCCGGCGAGCCGCCTGCGCAGCAGGGCCAGCGGCAGCGCCGGGCGGCGCGCGAGCGAGGTCTCCTCGAGCAGCACCCGGTCCGGGCCGAGGCGGACCGCGTAGAGGAACGTGGGCCAGCCGCCGCGGGTCTGCGGCGCGGGGTGCCAGTCCATGAACACGCCGGCGTCCGGATCGCAGAACGGTTCCGCGGCCGCGGCGTCGACCACCCAGCCCACCGCGGACTGCTGGGCCGCGGGGTGCGCCGGGCGCCCACCGGAGAGAGCCCGCGCGGCGCCGGTGGCGTCGACCACGACGGCCGCGGCGATCCGCCGGCCGTCCTTGAGCACCACCGTCGAGCCCGTCGGCCCGTGCTCGGCGGCCATCGCGCGCCCGGTCACCTCGACGATGTCGGGACGCCATAGGTGCTTCCACAGCGCCGTGTTGTCCAGCACCGCGTACGGCCGCTGCCATTCGTGCCGCTCGGTGCCGCGCACGGCCATCCACGGCATCACCGATGCCATCGCCGCCGGTGGCACCGACGGCGGCAGCTCGTCGCGCCAGGTCCCGTAGGTGTGCGGCCAGACGCGTCGCGGTGCGGGATCGACGAGCGTCACCTGCAGGCCGGTATCGCTGCAGGCAGCCGCCGCCGCACGACCCGCCGGGCCGCCGCCCACGACAACGACATCCACCGGAGCATCAGATCACGTCGGCCACCAATCCCGCCGCCAGGGCCGCTAACGTGAGCCCATGCAGGATGTGCAGCCAACCCGGACCGGTCGGCGCAGCAGCCGCGCCGGATCCGCCCACGGCCCAGGTGACCTAGCCGCCAGCCCGTTCCGCGCGGACCGCGACCGGGTGTCCAGCTCCGCGTTCTTCGCCCGCCTCGGCGGTGTGACGCAGGTCGTCAGCCCCAGCGGCTCCGGGTTGCTCCTGCACAACCGGCTCACCCACAGCCTGAAGGTCGCGCAGGTCGCCCGGGCCATCGCCGAGCGGCTGATGGCCAACCGGGAGAACGTGGCACGCCTGGACCGCCTCGGCGGCTGCGACCTGGACGTGGTCGAGGCCGCCGGGCTCGGGCACGATCTCGGGCACCCGCCGTTCGGGCACCTCGGCGAGAGCGTGCTGGACAGGCTGGCGCGGCAGCGCTTCTCGCTGCCGGACGGGTTCGAGGGCAACGCCCAGACCTACCGCGTGGTCACCCGCATCGACGTGCGCGGCGTCGGTGGCGAGGGACTGGACCTGACCGCGGCGGTGCGGGCCGCGCTGCTGAAGTACCCGTGGACCCGGCTGTCCCGCCCGCAACCGCACCCCCGGCACCTCGCCTCGCCGCCGCGCGGCGCATCCGAGCCGGAGGACCAGCCGGGCACCGGATCGGCGAAATTCTCCTGCTACAGCAGCGAAATCGATGATCTGATCGACGCCCGCGCGGCGTTCGGCGGCCGGATCGAGGACTGGCAGCAGACCGTCGAGGCGTCGATCATGGACACCGCCGACGACATCGCCTACGCGATCCACGACCTGGAGGACTTCCACCGCGTCGGGGTCCTGCAGCACACCAGCGTCTCGCACGAGCTGACCGAGTGGCTCGGGCACGTCGCGGAGTTCGCCGCCCGTTCCGACGCCGAGCTCGCCGGCGACGGCATGCGCCCCGGCTGCTCGCTGGAGCGGCTGCGCCGTCGGCTGCACGCCAAGGACGACTGGATCGCCGACGACGAGGCGTTCGTCAGCGCGGTGAAGAAGGTCGTCGCGAACCTCGTCAACAAGCTGCTGGAGGTGCCCTTCGACCGGTCCCAGCTCGCCGAGCGGTCCATCGCGGCCTTCTCCGGGGAGTGGACGCAGCGCCTGGTCGAGGGCATCCAGGTCGACGAGCACCCGAACACGCGGTCCGGGCACGTGGCGCTCGCGGTGGAGCAGTGGCACGAGGTGCAGGTGCTGAAGTTCGTGCACCGCCGGTTCGTGCTGCAGCGCCCCGACCTCGCGCTGCACCAGCGCGGCCAGGACCGGCTGCTGAGCAAGCTCGTCGAGGCCCTGGACAACTGGCTGATCGACCGCAGCGAGGCCGCCCGGCTGCCGCACCGCCTGCGAGACCTGTTCGACCGGGCCCGCGCCGAGTTCGCGCAGCTGCGCAGCGACGACCCGGAGCTGCTGCTGGCGCCGGGTGACGCGGAGCCGGTCGACGCGGAGCGCCTGGAGCGGATGGCGCGCGGCCGAGCGGTGATCGACTTCGTCGCCTCGCTGACCGACGACCAGGCCGCCGCGTTGCTGGAGGCCCTGTCGGGCCGGACGACGCAGCTGTGGAACGACACGTTCGTGCTGTGAGCAGGAGCACCGCCGGTTGTGACCGACGTGATGAGGTCTGCGATCAAATCGGTGGACAACGCCCGATACACTGGGTTCGTGGTTAGCAAGCGTTACGTGGTTCGCGTTCCCCGCGCCACTCCATCGCTGATTCGCCCGGTCGTCGTTTAGCGACCGAGCCGCTCAGCAGTGCCCACGCCCACCCGGCCCGGCCGGTGGGCGCGTTCATGGAATCGCTTGACCACCGACTTTCGGAGTTCCCCTTGATTTCTGCCACCGGCCTGGAACTGCGCGCCGGCTCCCGCATCCTGCTCTCCGACGCGACCCTGCGCGTCCAGCCCGGCGACCGGATCGGCCTGGTCGGCCGCAACGGCGCGGGCAAGACGACGACGCTGCGCGTGCTCGCCGGCGAGGGCCAGCCCTACGCCGGTGACGTGATCCGCCGCGGCGAGATCGGCTACCTGCCGCAGGACCCGCGCGAAGGCGACCTCACCGTCACGGCGAAGGACCGGGTGCTCTCCGCGCGCGGGCTGGACCAGCTGATCCGCGACATGGAGAAGGCCCAGACCGCCATGGCCGAGCTGGTCGACGACCGGGAGCGGGACAAGGCGATCGCCCGCTACGGCCGGCTGGAGGAGCGCTTCGCCGCGCGCGGCGGCTACGCCGCGGAGAGCGAGGCCGGGCGCATCTGCAGCAACCTCGGCCTGCCCGACCGGGTGCTCAACCAGCCGTTGCGCACGCTCTCCGGTGGTCAGCGCCGCCGCGTCGAGCTCGCCCGCATCCTGTTCGCCGCGTCGGAGGCCGGGCCCGGCGGAGGTTCGGCCAGCACGCTGCTGCTCGACGAGCCGACCAACCACCTCGACGCCGACTCGATCAACTGGCTGCGCGACTTCCTGAAGAACCACGACGGCGGCCTGGTGGTCATCAGCCACGACGTGGAGCTGCTGGCGGCCGTGGTCAACAAGGTGTGGTTCCTGGACGCCATCCGCGGCGAGGCGGATGTGTACAACATGGACTGGGACCGCTACCAGGACGCCCGCGCCGCGGACGAGAAGCGCCGCCGCCGCGAGCGCGCCAACGCCGAGAAGAAGGCGTCGGCCCTGATGGCGCAGGCCGACAAGATGCGGGCCAAGGCGACCAAGGCGGTCGCGGCCCAGAACATGGCCCGCCGGGCGGAGAAGCTGCTGGCCGAGGCCGAGACGGAGCAGGCCCAGGAGAAGGTCGCCAAGATCCGCTTCCCGGAGCCGGCCGCGTGCGGGCGCACTCCGCTGACCGCCGACGGGCTGTCCAAGTCCTACGGTTCGCTGGAGATCTTCAGCGGCGTCGACCTGGCGGTGGACCGCGGCGCCAAGGTCGTCATCCTCGGCCTCAACGGCGCGGGCAAGACCACCCTGCTGCGCCTGCTCGGCGGCATGGAGAAGCCCGATTCGGGTGAGATCGTGCCTGGTCACGGGCTGCGCGTCGGGTACTTCGCGCAGGAGCACGAAACGCTGGACCACGACGCGACGGTGTGGGAGAACGTCCGCAGCGCCGCGCCGGACACCCCTGAACAGCAGCTGCGCACCCTGCTCGGCGCGTTCCTGTTCCAGGGCGAGCAGTTGAAGCAGCCCGCCGGCACCCTCTCCGGCGGCGAGAAGACCCGGCTCGCGCTCGCGGGCCTGGTCTCCAGCGCGGCGAACGTGCTGCTGCTGGACGAGCCGACCAACAACCTCGACCCGGCGAGCCGCGAGCAGGTGCTCGACGCTCTGCGCAGCTTCGCCGGCGCCGTCGTGCTGGTCACGCACGATCCCGGCGCAGTTCAGGCACTCGAACCGGAACGGGTCATCCTGCTGCCGGATGGCACCGAAGACCACTGGTCGGACGACTACTTGGACCTCGTCCAGTTGGCCTAGCAGGGGTTGCGCTCGCAGCGTCCGCTACTACGGATGGATTAGTGCATTCCGGTGATCGCCGCGCGGTCATCTCGACCGTTGGCCGATCTTTTTTCCATGATCGCCTGGCGTTCCCGCGTTTCCTGTTCGATCATTGCGCTGACAGGGGTCGCGAGGCCCGACCTGCTCAGAGGGAAGGCGGGGACACCGTGGCTGAGCTGAAGAAAGGCGCGCGCATCACGGGTAGCGCGCGGGACAAGCTTGCCAGTGACCTGAGAAAGAAGTACGAGAAGGGGGCGAGCATCCGCGCTCTGGCCGAGTCGACCGGCCGGTCCTACGGGTTCGTGCACCGCGTCCTGAGCGAATCAGGCGTGCAGTTGCGGGGCCGCGGGGGCGCGACGCGCTCGAAGAAGAAGTGAGCACGACGGCCACCGGCCGTCTGCACCGACGACATAGCACGACTCCAGAGATCTGCTCAGATCTGCAATGGAGGTCCGCTTGGCGGATTCGATAGTGGACGCCGGCCTGTTGGATCGTGGCGGTGTGGGGTTCACGATCCACGGGCGGCGGGCCACGATCACCTTGGACCGCCCGGACAAGCTCAATGCGCAGACACCGCACACCTGGCAGGCGCTGCGGGAGATCGGACGATCCCTGGGCCCGGAGATCCGGGTAGTGGTGGTGCGCGGCACGGGCCGGTCGTTCTCGGCTGGCCTGGATCGCCGGCTCTTCGGTTTCGCCGACGTCGACGGGGCGCCCGGGCTGGCGGCGCTGGCCCAGCGCCCCACCGAGCAGGCCGATGCCGAGATCGCCGGCTTCCAACAGGGGTTCAGCTGGCTGCGCGAACCCGATCGGGTGACCATCGCGGCCGTGCAGGGGCACGCCATCGGCGCTGGTTTCCAGCTCGCCCTGGCGTGCGACCTGCGCGTGCTCGCCACCGATGCCCGGCTGCGCATGGCGGAGACCGGCCTGGGGCTCGTGCCGGATCTTGGCGGCACGTTGCCCCTGGTCAGGACCGTCGGTTACGCAAAGGCAGTGGAAATCTGCCTGACCGGGCGGGAAATTCAGGCGGACGAGGCACTGCGGCTCGGTCTGGCCAACTCCGTCGTCGAACCCGACCGGCTCGACGACGCCGTGGACCAGCTCGCCGATGCCGTCACCCAACCGCCGGACGGCGCGGTCCGCGAGACCCTGGCGCTGCTGGTCCAGGCCGACGAGGCCGTCGACCCGGAGCAGCAGCTCGCCGCCGAGCGCGCCGCTCAGCTGCGCCGCATCGCGGAACTGGCCGAGCAGCTCGGCTCGGACTAGTTCAGGCCGGGCACCCGCGCTCCGTAGTGCGCGAGGTTGGCGGCGTTGGCTTCGTCGCCGCCGACCGTGTTCGAGCTGCGCCAGACCGGCAGGTCGACGCCAGCCGCGCCGGCCAGGTCGTACATCTGCACCAGCAGCATGTTCCACAGGAACGCGTTCGCCATCGAGGACAGCGGTGCCGTCACCGGCTCCGCCGGCGGGTAGCTCGCGTCGCCGCCCGGGACCAGGGTGTCCAGCACGATCTCGGCTTCTTCGACCAGCGTCGTGCCCGCGCGCTTCGGGGCCTCGGCGCTGGCCGTCGGCGAGGTGATCGCCACGACGGTCGAGCCCGCCGCGCGGGCGAGCCTGGCCAGTTCCACCGGGTAGGGGTTCACCCCGGAGTTGGAGAACACCACCAGCGCGTCCGCGCCGCCCCGGAAACCGGCCGCGGTGAGCACTTCCTCGGCGAGGCCGGTGCGGCGTTCGGTCCTGGTGCTGGCCACCGCGCCGTGCAGGGGCAGCAGGTCCGGGTGGTACAGCGGCCGCACCGCGGCCAGGCCGCCCGCCCGGTAGTACGACTCCATCACGCCGGCCAGCGAATGGCCCGCGCCCGCGGTGAACACGAGGCCGTCCGCCCGGACCGCGGCGAAGAGGTGGTCGGCGGCGGCCCGCAGGGCCTCGGCGTTGTGGGTGCCGATCTTTCGCAGGTGTTCCAGCGTTTGCTCGGCGTGAACCGGGCCTGTTTCCGACATCTTGCGCTCCCGTGGCGAGGTGATCGCGGACATGAGGTCTATACCAATCGTGGGGATGCCGGTCAAGGCGCGCGGCGTGCCCCTGCCCACCACTGGTGTGGTGCGCGGGCTACGCTGTTGATCAGCCTGCAAGATCGAACAGCCAGGGGATGCATGCCGCAACGAGGCAACCGCCGGGAACTGCTCGCCGACGCCGCCATCGAGGTGCTGGCGCGCGATGGAGGCCGCGGGCTGACGCACCGCGCCATCGATCGCGAGGCCGAGGTTCCAGAGGGCACGACCAAGAACTACTACCCGACGCGCAGCGCGGTGTTCCTGGCCGTTGCGCGCTACCTCGCCGCCCAGCACACCGAGGCGCTGCGCGGCCTGCGCAGCCAGGTTCCCGCCGACGTCACCGGCGAGGACATCACCGCGCTGTACGCGGCGATGCTGCGGCGGATGTCGACGAGTGCGCGATCCCAGTTCCTGGCGCTGTTCGAGCTGCACCTGGAGGCGGTGCGCAACCCCGAGGTGCGCGAGGAGCTCGGGGACATCACCGAGGCCAATGTGGACACCGCGGTGCAGCTGCAGGCCGCGGTGGGGCGCCGGATGAGCCGCCGCGGCGCGGGATTGCTGGACGCGGGCATGCTCGGAGTCGCGCTGTCGATGCTCAGCCTGCCCGACGATCTGGTCGAGGAGCTCGGGTTCGACGACCCGGACGGGCTCGCGCGGGCGTTATTGTCCCTCGCCTCGGTGCGGGACGAACCGGCGATCAGCGTGCTGCGCGACCACGCCAGCTGATCGCCGGGCGACCGTGCGGTGGCGCTGCGGGACCGCCGGATGACGCACGGTAGCCTTTGGGGGGAACGAGATCTGGGCAGGGCGTCCTGGGGGTCGCCCACGATCGAAGTGGATGCAGGGAACCCATGTCGAATCCAGCACCGGACGAGACCGGCCCGCTCGAACCGCCTGCGGTCGTGTTCGCCCGCCTCACGGACGTCCCGGTGGACGCCTTGGACAAGCTGATCGAGGCGACGCACGAGGTCTACGCCGACCTCAACAAGGTGCTCGGCCACCCGTACTGGGGAGACCTGGTGTTCCACCAGGGCGCGGCGATCAAGGCGCTGAAGGAGGCGCGGATCTGCCTGGAAGGCCTGCGCTCCGAGGCGATCGGGGCCCGCAACACCGAACTCGGGATCACGGTCGCGACCGCGGTGGCCGACGGCGAGCGGTACTACGCGCAGACCGAGGACGACAAGGCCGAGCTGGTGGACCGGGTGCTCCGGCCGCAGCAGCCCGGCGCCAGCCACCTCTACGTCTGGGACCGTCCGCACGAGGATCCGGACGCGGCCGGGCCGTACCAGCAGATCCGGATCGTCACCGACGCGGAGGCCGAGGTCGGCGTCCTGAACTTCACCGAGGAGTCCGAGGAAGGCGACCTCGACTCCTGGCACACGCTCAACCCGGAGCCGTCGGCGGACGCGCCCGCACTGCCGTTCGACGCGGGTAGCACGCTGAAGTTCCCGCGCAACGCGGTGCTGCCGTTCCGGGAACTCCGGGCGGCGCTGGACGAATTCACCCGAACCGGGCAGCGGCCGTCGGCCGTGCAGTGGCAGGCTGCGCGCTGGGGCGATCTGTAATCAGCCGTAGATGCCCTGGACGGCGCGCGCGGCGATGGTCGTCACGATCTTGAACGCCTTCATCGCCTCGGTCATGTCCGGCGCGTCGAACCCGACCCGCCGCACGCCCAGCTGCTCGACGGTCGGGATCACCGCGGCGGCCGCGGCGAGGTGCGCGGCGTCGAACTCCACCTCGATGCGGTGCGGGCGGGCCACGCCTCCGGTCCGCCCGGCCAGGCGCAGGCTTTCGCTTGCCGCGGCGCGGATGTCGGCCGCGGTGCGGGCCGGCGGGCGGCAGATCGCCGCGTAGCGGCTGACGCATTCCTTGACCACGACGGTCTTCGCCGCGGGCGCGTACCCGGCGGCCTCGGCGCAGGCCCGGTCGTCGCCGGTGACCAGCAGGACCGGCACCCCGTACTCGGCGGCGAGCGCCGCGTTGAGGCCGCCCTCCCCGGCGGGCGCGCCGTCGAGCCACACCCCGGTGATGGAGTTCTCCAGGTAGGTGTGGGAAAGGACGCCTTCCTCGCCCGCGCCCGCGTGGTAGCCGACGAACGCCACACCGTCCACATCGGACTCGATGCCCTGCATCATCGACAGCGGCTTGTGCCGCCCGGTCAGCAGCACCGCTCGCTCGTCGAGGTCCTCCAGCAGCAGGTTCCGCTGGGACGAATGCGCCTCGTTCACCAGCACGCCGGTGGCGCCGGCCGCGCAGAGCCCTTCGACGCACGCGTTGACATCGCCGGTGAACAGGCGCCGGAAGCGCTGCCACTGCTCGGTTCCGGGCACCACGTCGTCGGTCCAGGTGACGCCGGTGACGCCTTCCATGTCCGCTGAGAGCAAGATCCGCACGCCGCCCAATCTATGCCCCACGACCAGACATTCGAGGCGCGGCTCGCCGATCGGGTAACGGTTCGGTACCTGTGCGTGATGCCGCTCGGAGACAACCGCCGGTTAACCATTGACGAACAGCGCCTGAAGGTGGTTCCTTCTTCTCACTCGCCACGAAGGAGGGGTCGCCGTGGGCAGACGATTCGCCGTGCTCTGGACTGCGCTGCTGGTCGCCTTGTTGGTGCCGATGCCGGCAACCGCGCAGCAGGACGGCGCGCGCCAGGAGGGCGCGACGCTGCGGATCGGGCTGCAGCAGCAGATCGACTCGCTGAACCCCTTCCTGGGGTACACGTTGGCCTCCACCGACATCTTCCGCTCCATCTACCCGACGCTGACGACGTACAGCCCGGATGACTTCTCGGTGATGCCGGAGCTCGCCGAGAGCTGGGAGCCCTCCCCGGACAAGCTCACCTGGACCTTCCGGATCCGGTCCGGCGTCAAGTGGTCCGACGGGCAGCCGGTGACCGCCCGCGACGCCGCCTACACGTTCAACCGGATGATGACCGATCCGGCCGCGAGCACCGCCAACGGCAACTTCGTGGAGAACTTCGAGACCGTCACCGCCCCGGACGACACCACGCTGGTCGTCCGCACCAAGACGCCGCAGGCCACGATGCTGGCGATCGACGCGCCGATCGTGCCCGAGCACGTGTGGTCGAAGGTCGCCGACGTCGCGAGCTTCGCCAACGACCAGATGCCGGTGGTCGGCAGCGGGCCGTTCACGCTCACGGGCTACCGCGCGGAACAGGACGTCACGCTGACCGCCAACCCCGATTTCTGGCGCGGCGCACCGAAGGTCGCGGGACTGCAGTTCGTCCAGTTCAAGAACAGCGACGCCGCGGTGCAGGCGCTGCGCAAGGGCGACATCGACGTCGTCCAGAAGCTCACCCCGGCGCAGTTCGACGCGCTGGCGGGCGAGGCCGACGTCGAGCAGGTCAAGGGCCAGGGCCGGCGGTTCTTCGAGCTGTCGCTCAACCCGGGCGCGACCAACAGCGAGAACGAGCCGATCGGTAACGGTCACCCGGCGCTGAAGGACGTGCGGGTGCGGCAGGCCATCGACCAGGCGATCGACCGGAAGGTCCTGGTGGACCGGGTGCTCGGCGGCTACGGCCAGGAGGGCGGCGGGTACCTGCCGCCGATCTTCTCCGACTACCAGTGGACGCCGCCGCAGCCGCGGACCTTCGACCCGGCCGCCGCCAACCGCAAGCTCGACGAGGCGGGCTACGCCCGCGGCGCGGACGGCATCCGCCGCACCCCGCAGGGCGAGCCGCTGGACTTCAACCTCGTGCTGCACGGGTCCCGGTCGGAGGACACCCAGGTCGGCGAGTTCGTCAAGCGGTGGCTGGCCGATCTCGGCATCAACGTCGAACTCCAGCCCGTGTCGGACAACCAGCTCAACGACCGCACCACCAGCGCCGACTACGACATGGTGATCAGCGGCTGGTCGGCCAACCCGGACCCGGACTACGTGCTGCGGCTGCAGACCTGCGCGTCCCGGCCGACGCCCAGCGGCGGCGGCAACCCGGACACGTTCCTGTGCGACCAGCAGTACGACGACCTGTACAACCGGCAGCTCGGCGAGTTCGACAAGGACAAGCGCGTCGACCTGGTCCAGCAGGCGCAGGCCCGGTTCTACGACCAGGCCGCCGGGCTGATCCTGTGGTACCAGAACTCGCTGGAGGCCTACCGGGCCGACCGCTACAGCGGGTTCACCCTGCAGCCGAAGGCCGATGGCGTGATCGTGGCGCAGCAGGGCTACTGGGGCTACTACGGCGCCCAGCCCACGGACAAGGCGCTGAGCGGCTCGGGCACCGACTACACCGGCGTCGCCTGGGTGCTCGGCGGGGTCGTGGTGCTGGTCGGCGTCGTCGTGGCGCTGGTGGTGGTCCGCCGCCGGGCGACCGCCGACACCCGGGAGTGAACCGTGTCCCAAGCACTCGCGACAGTCGCAGAACCGGCGCCGCCCACCGGCGGCGGCCGCCGGGCGGTCCGCTACGTGGCGGGCAAGCTGGGCGGCGGCCTGGTGAGCCTGTTCCTGGTGGCGGTGCTGGGCTTCTTCCTGTTCCGGGTGATGCCCGGCGACCCGGTGCGCACCATGACCCACGGCGCGCCGGTCACCGAGCAGCAGATCGCCGTGCTGCGCGAGCGGTTCGGCCTGGACCAGCCGCTGTGGAAGCAGTTCCTGGACTTCCTCGGCAACCTGCTGCGCGGTGACCTCGGCACCTCCTACACCTACAGCCGCCCGGTGGGCGAGCTGATCCTCGACCGCATCGGCCCGACCGTGCTGCTGGTGGGCACGGCGACCCTGATCGCCGTGCTGCTGGGGCTGTGGATGGGTTCGCGCGCGGCGTGGCAGCACGGCGGCGCCTTCGACAAGACCTCGACGTCGATCGCGCTGACGCTGTGGTCGGTGCCGACGTTCTGGCTCGGGTTGATCGTGCTGATGGCCTTCGGCGTCGGCGTCGGGCCGATCCCGGGCATGTTCCCGGTCGGCGGGATCTCCTCGCCGGACACGCCGCCGGAGCTGCTGCCGCAGGTCCTCGACGTCGCCCATCACCTGGTGCTGCCCGCGCTGACGATGGTCGCGGTGATCTACGCCGAGTACCTGATGGTGATGCGCTCGTCGCTGCTGGAGGAGATGGGCGAGGACTACCTGACCACCGCGCGCGCCAAGGGGCTGCGCGAGGACCTGGTGCGGCGGCGGCACGCGGTGCCCAACGCGCTGCTGCCCACCGTCACGCTGATCTTCCTGCGGCTCGGCCTGGTGGTCGGGGGCGCGATCACGGTGGAGACGGTGTTCTCCTGGCCGGGTCTCGGATTGCTCACCTACGAGGCGCTGCGGGTGCCGGACCTTCCGTTGCTGCAGGGCATTTTCATCGTGCTTGCGGGGAGCGTGGTGGTGATGAACGTGCTGGCCGATGTGCTCTACCGGGTGCTCGATCCGAGGGTGCGGGAATCATGACGGCCACCGCAGGGCAGATCATCCGGGCCCGCCGCCGGGCCAGGGCGGCCGAGGCGTGGCGCGTCTTCCGCGCGGACCGGGCCGGTTTGGCGGGCCTCGTGGTGCTGGTCGTGGTCGGCTTGCTGGCGTTGTTCGCGCCGCTGCTCACGGATGCCGGCGGCCTGGACGTCACGCGGGCGCCGGGCCGCCCGCTGCAGGCGCCGAGCGGCGAATTCTGGCTCGGCACCGACGAATCCGGGCGTTCGGTGCTGCTGCTGACCTGGTGGGGCGCGCGGGTGTCGCTGGTCGTCGGCCTGTCGGCGGCCGTGCTGTCGGTGCTGATCGGCACCGTGGTGGGGGTGCTCGCCGCGCACTTCGGCGGCTGGACCTCCCGGGTGCTGCTGCGCTTCACCGACTTCTTCCTGGTCCTGCCGTCGCTGGTGCTGGCCATCGCGCTGTCCACGGTGCTCGCTCGCGGGCTGTGGACGATCGTGCTGGCCATCGGGGTGACGGCGTGGCCGCCGACGGCGCGGATGGTGCGCGCGCAGACGCTGACGATCGAGGCCCGCCCCTACATCGAGCGGGCCCGGGCGCTGGGCGCGGGGCACGGCCACGTCATCGGCCGCCACGTGCTGCCCGCCGTGCTGCCGCTGGTGTTCGCCAACACCACGTTGTCGGTGGCCAGCGCGATCATCGCCGAGTCGACGCTGTCGTTCCTGGGCCTGGGCGATCCGAGCATGGTTTCGTGGGGTTCGATGCTGAAGTCCGCGATGGACACCGGCGCGGTCACCGGCGGCGCGTGGTGGTACCTGCTGCCGCCGGGCCTGGGAATCGTGGTGGTGGTGCTCGGCTTCACGCTCTGCGGGCGGGCGCTGGAGGCCGTGTTCAATCCGAGGCTGCGGGGGCGGCGGTGACTCCGATTCTGCAATTCCGGGACGTGTCGGTGACCTATCGGGGCGCTCAGGAGGCCTCGCCGGGAACAGCCGCGGTGCGTGGCGTGAGCCTGAGCCTCGGCGAGGGCGAAACCCTCGGCCTGGCAGGGGAATCCGGCTGCGGCAAGACGACGCTGGCGATGTCCGTGCTGCGGCTGCTGCCGAGTTCGGCGCGCATCGACGGCGAGGTCCTGCTGGACGGTCAGGACGTGCGCGAGATGACGTTCGGGCAGCTGCGCGCGGTGCGCTGGGCGAGCGCGTCGGTGGTGTTCCAGGGCGCCATGCACGCGTTGAACCCGGTGCGCACCATCGGCGATCAGATCGCCGAGCCGATCAAGCTGCACGGCCGGGCGAACGGCGACCTGCGCAAGCGGGTCGCGGAGCTGCTCGCGCAGGTGGAGCTGCCCGCGGAGCGGGCCGACGCCTATCCGCACGAGCTGTCCGGCGGGCAGAAGCAGCGGGTGATGATCGCGATGGCGCTGGCCTGCGAGCCGCGCCTGGTCATCGCCGACGAGCCGACCACGGCGCTGGACGTGGTGGTGCAGGCCCAGATCCTGGATCTGATGGGCCGGCTGGTCGCCGAGCGCGGCATCTCGCTGCTGATGATCAGCCACGACCTGTCGGTGCTGTCGGCCAGCTGCGAGCGGCTGGCGGTGATGTACGAGGGGCAGGTCGTCGAGCACGGTCCGTCGGGGCAGGTCATGACCGATCCGCAGCACGCCCACAGCCAGGCGCTGGCCAGCGCCTTCCCGACCGTCGGCGACCCGCGGTTCCGGCTCACCGAAGGGGCGCCGAGCGGGCCCGCGCTGCTGTCGGCGGAGGCGGTGTCGGTCGACTTCACCAGCCGCTCCGGGCAGACCGTGCGCGCCGTGCGCGGGGTGGACCTGGCGGTGGGCGAGAACGAGATCGTCGCGCTGGTCGGCCAGTCCGGCTCCGGCAAGACGACGCTGGCCCGGACGATGCTGGGGCTGCAGCAGCCGACCGGCGGTGCGGTGCGCTTCGACGGCGTGCCGCTGCCGACCGGCAGCGCCGGGCTGCGCGAGTACCGCAAGCAGGTGCAGCTGGTGCTGCAGGACCCGACCGGCGCGCTCAATCCCCGGCACACGGTTTACGAAGCGGTGGCGGAAGGTCTGCGGATCCACGGCATCACCGATGACGAGCGCGGTCGCGTCGCGGCGGCGCTGGAGGCGGCGGAGCTGCGGCCGGCGGAGAAGTTCTTCGGCCGCCTGCCGCAGGAACTCTCGGGCGGCCAGCGGCAGCGCGTGGTGATCGCGGGCGCGCTGGTGCTGGAACCGAGGGCGCTGATCGCGGACGAGCCGGTGGCGTCGCTGGACGCGACGGTGCGCGGCGAGATCCTGGCGCTGCTGCTGCGCCTGCGGGTCGAACGCGGCCTGTCGACCCTGGTGATCACCCACGACCTCGGCCTGGCCTGGAACATCGCGGACCGGGTGGCGGTGATGTACCAGGGCGATCTGGTGGAGGTCGGCCCGGTGGAGCAGGTCCTGCTCGACCCCAAGCACGGCTACACGAAAACGCTCCTGGCCGCAGTCCCGTCCGTCGAGCGCCGCGTGGCCTAGCCGTTCAGTCCAGGCTGTCGACGACGGCGGGGCGGCCTGGGCGGTCGACCCGGACAACGCAGTCCGCGAGGCGTTCCGGGGTGGCTTCTTCGGCGTAGCGCCGGAATGCCGGTAGCGTCCAGCGGTCCGGTTCCGGGGTTCGCCGCTGCAGGGCCGCTTCCGGGAGCCAGAGGTGGATCGCGAAGTCGAAGTCCAGGCCCGCGCCGAGCAGCAGCGGTCCGTCCACAATGGCCACTCCGCGGGGTGGGAGGGCGATGCGGGCGAGTCGGGGCGAGCGGTCCGCCTCGGCGTCCCAGAAGGCGGGTAGCACCTGGCCGTTTCCGCCTGCGGACAGCGGGGTCAGCACCTCGCGGGTCAGGGCTTTCAGGTCGAACCAGTTCTCGTAGAACGAGTCCGGGTCGTGGTGGCCGTGTTCCAGTCGCAGCGAGGCCGGGCGCAGGTAGTCCGCGGTGCGCACCCGGACCACCTCGCGCCCCAGCGCCCGCAGCGGTTCCACCAGCGCGGCGGCGAATTCGCCGGTGTCGGCGGCGGGTGCGCCGTCCACCGCCACCCGCGCCCAGGGCCCCTGCAGGGCGTCGATGCGTTCCACCACCTCCGCGGCCAGCAGGTCGGGGGAGATGGGGCGGACGCGCATGGGCCCGAAGGTATCAAGCCGCCTTCAGGAACTCCCGCAGGTGCGTCAGCACCGCTTCCGGGCGTTCCTCGGGCAGGAAGTGGCCGCATTCCGGGATTTCGGCGCTGGTGAGGTCTTCGGCGTAGTCGAGCCAGATCTCGCGCATCGGCAGCCGGGCGGGCAGGCCGGCCGAGCCCCACAGCGCCAGCACCGGCATGGTCAGCTTCCGGCCCGCCGCCGCGTCGACGTCGTCGTGCTCGCTGTCGTGCGGGAACGACGCCCGGTAGTCGTCGAAACCGGCGCGCAGCGCGCCGGGCGCGGAGAAGGCGCGCACGTACTCGTCGATCGCCGCCGCTTCCAGGCCGTGCCGGTTGACCGTCCAGCGCTCGAAGAAGTACCCGAGGTAGCCCGCGACGTCGGCGCCGGCCAGGCGTTCCGGCAGGTCCGGCTGCATGTGGAACAGCCAGTGCCAGTAGGCCATGCCGGCTTCGGTGTTCAGCCGCTTCCACATCTCGCGGGTCGGCACGACGTCCAGCAGCGCCAGCCGGTCGACCTGCGCCGGGCGGTCCAGGCCCCAGCGGTGCGCCACCCGTGCGCCCCGGTCGTGGCCGACGACGCTGACCGACTCGAAGCCCAGCCTTTCGGCCAGCGCGGCCACGTCGGAGGCCATCATGCGCTTGTCGTAGCCGGTGCGGGGCTTGTCGGTCCGGCCGTAGCCGCGCAGGTCCGGCGCGATCACGGTGTGGGTGCGGGCCAGCTCCGGGATCAGCTTCCGCCAGCAGTGGCTGGTCTGCGGCCAGCCGTGCAGCAGCACCAGGCCCGGGCCGCTGCCCGCCCGCGTGTAGTGCACGCGCAAACCGTTGATCAGGGCGACTTCTTCGGTCGGCATCCGGCGAACTCCGATTCTAACCGTCTTGAGGGGTTAGAACTTAGAATGCCATATCGACGGCCGGCGGAGGGGACGAGAATGGGTGATTGGATCTGGGACGGCGGTCGTCCCAGCCTCGATCTGGTCAACACGCTGCGCGACCGCTACTGCGGCGGCCGCGAACTGCTGGTGACGCCGGATCGCCTGGCCGAATGGCTGCGCGAAGCCGGGCTCCGCGCCGACAGCGCGCCCGCGGACGCGCACGTTGAGTCCGCCCGCGACCTGCGCGAGGCGATCGACCGGTCGCTGCAGGCCCGGGCCCAGGGGCTCGGCATCGCGGAGTCCGATGTGGACGTGATCAACGAAGCCGCCCGCGCGGAGAACCGCGCCGCGGCTCAGCTGATGGTGCGCCCCGACGGGTCGGTGGAAGCCCGGCGACCGCCGCCGGACGACCCAGTGCGGGCCGCGCTGGCGGCGGTCGCGGTCGACGCGATCGACCTGCTCGCCACCGAGCCGTTCCCGCGCGTCGCCGTCTGCGCCTTCCACCTCTGCGGGATCCGGTTCGTCGACGTTTCCCCGGCGCGAAACCGGCAGTGGTGCTCGATGGCTCGGTGCGGCAACCGCGCGAAGGCCCGCCAGCACTACGCCCGGAAGAAAGCGAACTAGAGCAGCGCGGGCTGCAGGATCGAGAGGCGCTGCGCGTCGGTGTCGAGTTCGGCGGCCACTCCGAGCGGGATGGTGCGCTGGGCCGTGCAGTGGCCGAAGCCCAGCTCCCACAGGATCGGCACGCCCAGGCCGCCCAGGCGGTCCGACATCACCGTGCGCACCTCCTCCAGCGGTCCGCACTCCGTCCAGGAACCGAGCGCGATCCCGACGGCGTGGTCGAACCAGCCCGCGCGCAGCAGCTGCGTGACGAACCGGTCCAGCTGGTACGGGTCCTCCGTGACGTCTTCGAGCAGGGCGATGCCGCGCTCCGGCGGCGTCGGTGCGTCCGGTGCGCCGAAGGAACCCGCGACGATGCTCAGGTTGCCGCCGTAGGTGATGCCCCGCGCCCGCCCGGGTACGAGCGCGTCCGCGGTGGAGCGCGTCAGGATGGTGACCGACTCGGGCTGGAACAGGGTGCGGCGCAGGTGTTCCCGCGCCGCCGCGTCTTCGGTGAACGCCTTCGTCGCGGCCATCGGCCCGAACACCGTGACCAGGCCGAGCTGGGTGGCGAACGCGTCGTGCAGGGCCGTGATGTCGCTGGAGCCGGTGAACAGCTTCGGCCCCGCCGCGGCCATCTCGGTCCAGTCCAGGAGGTCGAGGATCCGCATGCTGCCGTAGCCGCCGCGCACGCAGAACACCGCGCTGACATCCGGATCGCACCACGCTTCCTGCAGGTCGGCGGCGCGGTCGGCGTCGGTGCCCGCGAGGTAGTCCAGGCGCGGGTGGCGATCCCGGACGTGTTTGCCGACCCTGGTGTTCAGGCCCCAGGAGCGCAGTTGCTCCAGCCCGGTTTCGAGCAGGTCCTCCGGCACCGGTCCGGCGGGCGCGACGAGCGCCACGGTGTCCCCGCTGCGCAGCCGGTGCGGGCGACGTAGTTCGCGCATGGTCATGGCATGCTCCATCCCCGCGATCTTGACCACCGTCGGTGAGGATATCGGCACCGGAGGGGGCGCGCCGCAGTTCGCCATCGGCGAACAACGCTGAAACAGGTGGTCGACGAGCCCGTTCAGCGAGTAAACCGGCGGATGACCCGGCGGAAGCCGGGCCGGTTCGCAACGGTGATGAAGGAAACGGGGGCCAGCCGCGCACGCACGGCGCGCGGTGGCCTAGGGTCGGAGGAGTCATGGCTCGTGTCATCCACGTCTTCCGTCAACCCGACCGATTCGTCGCCGGAACGGTCGGGGAACCCGGCGATCGCACCTTCTACCTGCAGGCGTCCGAGGACGTCCGCACGGTCAGCGTGCAGCTCGAGAAGCAGCAGGTGTCGGTGCTGGCCGAACGCATCGGCGCGCTGCTGGAAGAGGTGCAGCGCCGGTTCAACACCGATCTGCCCAGCCAGACCCCCGACGACCTCGTCGACACCGACCCGCTGGCGGTGCCGGTCGACGAGGAGTTCCGGGTCGGCACGATGGGGCTGGGCTGGGACGCCGAAACCGAGGCGGTGGTCGTAGAGCTCCTCGCGGTCACCGAGGAGGAGATCGACGAGTCGGTGGTGCTCGACGACACCGAGGAAGGCCCCGACGCGCTGCGGGTGTTCCTCAGCCCCGCGCACGCGCGGGCGTTCGCCGAGCGCGCCGAGCGCGTCATCAACGCGGGCCGCAAGCCGTGCCCGCTGTGCGCCGAACCGCTGGACCCCGCCGGGCACATCTGCCCGCGGCAGAACGGCTACCGCCGCTCGGAAGAGGTCTGACGGTCGTGCACGCGGGCGATCCCGCGCTCGCGGAGCTGCTCCGGCACGGCCGGCTGGACGTGCAGGGGCGGCTGGTGGAGGCGTCCAACGCGACGCTGTTCTGCGGGATCGAGGCCGACGGCGTGTCCGCCGAGTGCGTCTACAAGCCGGTGCGCGGCGAGCGGCCGTTATGGGACTTCCCGGACGGCACGCTGGCCGGCCGCGAGGTCGCGTCCTACCTGCTGTCCGAGGCCACCGGCTGGGGGCTGATCCCGCCGACGCTGCTGCGCGACGGCCCGTTCGGGCCGGGCATGGTGCAGCTGTGGGTGGACGTCGAGGAGGACTCGCAGCTGGTCGACATCGTCGCCCCCGGCGAGGTCCCGGACGGCTGGCTGGCGGTGCTGCGCGCTCAGGACCACCGCGGCGACCCGGTCGTGCTCGCGCACGCCGACCACGAGCAGCTGCGGCTGCTGGCGGTGCTAGACATCGTGATCAACAACGCCGACCGCAAGGGCGGGCACATCCTGCACGCCCCGGACGGCCGGGTGCTCGGCGTCGACCACGGCGTGAGCCTCAACACCGACGACAAGCTGCGCACCGTGCTGTGGGGCTGGATCGGGCAGCCGCTGCCGGGCGACGTCGTCGACCGGCTGGGCGAGCTGCGCGCCCTGATGGAGGGCGAGCTGGCCGCTGAGCTGGCCGAACACGTCACCCCGAAGGAAGTCCAGGCGGTCAACGCGCGCATCGAGCGGCTGCTGGTGGACGGCGTGTTCCCCGCGCCGTCCGGGGAATGGCCGGCCATCCCCTGGCCCGCCTTCTGACGCCGCGGGTGCGGACCCGCGGCCGCGCAGGGCAATCTGGTCGGGTGCGACCCGAGTACCAGCAGCCGGTGATCCAGTCCTCCTACGCGGACCGCTTGCACGAGCCGCTGCCCAGCTTCCGAGCCGTGATGCGGCTGATGTGGACCGGCGGCTTCCGCGGCCGGGTGGAGGACGCCGACCGGATCCCGGTGCTGCGCACCGGACTGCCGCCGGTGACGGCGCGGGACACCTCGGTCACCTGGGTCGGGCACTCGACGTACGTGGTGCGGATGGCCGGGGCGACGGTGCTCACCGACCCGGTGTGGTCGTCGCGGATCCCCGGCGTGCCACGACGGCTCACGCCGCCGGGCGTCGCCTTCGGCGAGCTGCCGCCCATCGACGCGGTCGTGATCAGCCACAACCACTACGACCACCTGGACGCGCCCACCGTGCTGCGGCTGCCCCGCGCCACCCCGGTGCTGGCGCCCGCGGGGCTGGGCCGCTGGTTCCGGCGCCGCGGCTTCACCGAGGTCATCGAGCTGGACTGGTGGCAGTCGGCGGAGGTCGCAGGCCTGACGTTCGACTTCGCGCCCGCGCGGCACTGGAGCCGCCGCGGCCCGCGGGACACCTGCCGCAGCCTGTGGGGCAGCTGGGTGATCACCGGGCCGGAGCACCGGATCTACCACGCCGGGGACAGCGGCTACGGGCCGCACTTCGCGGAGATCGCGCAGCGCTACCCGGGCATCGACGTGGCGATGGTGCCGATCGGCGCGTACGACCCGCGCTGGTTCATGAAGCCGGTGCACATGGACCCGGAGGAGGCCGCGCAGGCGGTGGCCGACCTGGGCGCGGAGTACGCGGCGACCATGCACTGGGGAACGTTCGTGCTGACCCGCGAGCCGGTCACGGAGCCCCTGACCAGGATCCGCAAGGCCTGGCGCGACGCGGGCCGCGACCCGGAGCGGCTGTGGGACCTGGCGGTCGGCGAATCCCGCGTCCTGGAGTCGTGAGTGATCTTCGACCCGTAGAGGATGTTCTTCGCCTTTGAAGCGGCGAAGCCGCTTAGCCCACCTGCGCAACTTGCACCGCCGCGGGTTCTCAGACGTCGCCTGGCGAGGACAGCCCCGACGCCGCGTATTGGTCATACGTAAGTCGGGGCTCCCACAGTCCAGGCGGCGTCTGAGGTTCCGCGACCCGCACCGCTACGCAGAACAAGTTTGGAAACAGTCTCTAGTCCACCAGGGCCTGGTAGACGAGTTGGTGCAGTTGGGAGCGGATGGGGTGGGTGCTCGACGGCATCAGCTGGGTCAGGAACAGCACCGTCAGGTCCTCCGCCGGGTCCACCCAGAACGCGGTGCTGGCCAGGCCGCCCCAGGAGAACTCGCCCGGGGAGCTGATCACCTTCGCCGCCATCGGGTCGTCGATCACCGCGAAGCCCAGCCCGAAGCCCTTGCCCGCGTTGGCCACCTCCGAGAACGCGCCGAGCGCCAGGGTTTCCAGGTCCGCGCCGCCGGGCAGGTGGTTGCGGGTCATGTACTGCACCGTGCGGCTGCCGAGCAGGCGGACCCCGTCGAGTTCGCCCTCGCGCAGCAGCATCTGCGTGAACCGGTGGTAGTCGTGCGCCGAGGAGAACAGCCCGCCGCCGCCGGAGAGGGCCTTGGGCAGCTCGAACGCCGCCGCGCCCAGCTCCGCCTGCTTCGGGTGCGGGCGGGCCTTGCCCTGCGGGTCGGCGACGTAGAGGGTGGCGAGCCGGTCGGCGTCGGCGCGGTCCACCGCGAAGCCGGTGTCGGTCATGCCCAGCGGCTCGAAGATGCGGGTGCGGAAGAACTCGTCCAGCGTCTGCCCGGACGCCACCTCCACGATCCGGCCCAGCACGTCGGTGGCCACCGAGTAGTTCCAGGCCGTGCCGGGGTCGAACAGCAGCGGCATGCTCGCCCACTCGTCGCAGCAGCCCGCCAGGTCGAGGTCGTCGGCCATGCCGTACTCGAAGCCGGCGCGGCGGTAGAGCTCGTCGACCGGGTTCAGGTAGTGGAAGGCGTAGGTGAGGCCGGCGGTGTGGGTCAGCAGGTGCCAGATCCGCATGTCCTCGCCCGCCGGGCGGGTCTGCGGGGCGCGGGCCGTGCCGCCGCTGTAGACGCGCAGCTCGGCGAACGACGGGATGAAGTCGCTGACCGGGTCGGTGAGCTCGAACGCGCCCTCCTCGTGCAGCATCATGATCGCCACCGAGGTGACCGGTTTGGTCATGGAGTAGATCCGGAACACGGTGTCGGTCTGCACCGGGGCGCCGGCGGCGACGTCGCGCATGCCGTGCGTCGACAGGTGCGCGATCTTGCCCTGCCGGGACACCAGCGCCAGCCAGCCGGGCAGCTTGCCGGCCTCGACGTACTTGGCGAAGTGCTGGTCGATTCGGTTCAGCCGGGCGGCGTCGAACCCGGCCTCGGCGGGGTCCACCTCGATCTCCAGGGCCACTTGATCCTCCTGCGCGTGCCGTCGCGGGTTACCTGGTTTTTCTACTCTCGCTCGACCGCATGCGAAATCCTTTCTGCTATGGCAGCGCGTGTCGGTGCGTGCCGGTAGCGTCGAGGGGGTGACGACCCCGACTCCACCCGAAGGGCTGCCCCGCACGGCGGGGGAGCTGCGGTCCAGCGGCCACGCACCGCGCAGCGTCAAGGCGGAGCTGCGCGCCAACCTGCTTACCGCGCTGCGCTCCGGCCGCTCGCTGTGGCCCGGCATCGTCGGTTTCGACCAGACCGTGCTGCCGCAGCTGGAGCGCGCCCTGATCGCCGGGCACGACGTCGTGCTGCTCGGGGAGCGCGGGCAGGGCAAGACGCGGCTGCTGCGCAGCCTCACCGAACTCCTGGACGAGTGGACGCCGGTCATCGAGGGTTCGGAGCTCGGCGAGCACCCGCTGCAGCCGATCACCCCGGCCTCCCGCCGCCGCGCCGCCGAACTCGGCGACGACCTGCCGGTGGCCTGGCGGCACCGCAGCGAGCGGTACGTGGAGAAGCTGGCGACCCCGGACACCTCGGTCGGCGACCTGGTCGGCGACGTGGACCCGGTGAAGGTCGCCGAGGGGCGCTCGCTGGGCGACCCGGAAACGATCCACTTCGGACTCGTGCCCCGCGCGCACCGCGGCATCGTCACCGTCAACGAGCTGCCCGACCTGGCCGAGCGGATCCAGGTGGCGCTGCTGAACGTGATGGAGGAGCGGGACATCCAGATCCGCGGCTACAGCCTGCGACTGCCGCTGGACGTGCTGCTGGTCGCCACCGCCAACCCGGAGGACTACACCAACCGGGGCCGGATCATCACGCCGCTGAAGGACCGCTTCGGCGCGGAGATCCGCACCCACTACCCGCTGGACGTCGACGACGAGATCTCGCTGGTTCGCCAGGAGGCGGACCTGCCCGCGGAGGTCGGCGACCACCTGCTGGAGGTGCTCGCGCGCTTCGTCGGCCACCTGCGCGAGTCCAACGCCGTCGACCAGCGCTCCGGCGTGTCGGCCCGGTTCGCCATCGCCGCCGCCGAGACGGTCTCGGCCGCCGCGCTGCACCGCTCCGCGGTGACCGGCGAGCACCCGGCGGTGGCGCGGCCGGTCGACCTGGCGGCGGTGCCCGCCGTGCTGCGCGGCAAGATCGAGTTCGAGGCCGGTGAGGAGGGCCGCGAGGACGAGCTGCTCGGCTACCTGCTGCGCCGCTCGGTGGCCGACACCGCCCGCGGCCTGTTCGCCGGGCTGGACCTGCAGTCGCTGGCCCAGGCCGTCGTCGACGGCCACCCGGTGGCCACCGGCGAGCGCATCGCCGGGCACGACGTGCTCACGGCGCTGCCGGAACTGCCGGTGCTGCACCAGGTCGCGGAGCGGCTCGGCGTGCGGGCCGGGGACCCGCCGGGGCGGATCGCCAGCGCCGTCGAGCTCGCGCTGGAGTCGCTGTACCTGGCGAAGCGGCTCGGCAAGGACGCCGAGGACGACCGGTCGGTGTACAGCTGATGAGCCGCCGGTTCCGGTACGACGCGTGGCACGGCGGGACGGACCCCCTGGCCCCGCCGGTCGACCTGCGCGCCGCGCTGGACCAGATCGGCCGCGACGTCATGGAAGGCGCATCGCCGCGCTCCGCGCTGGAGGAGATGCTGCGCACCGGAACCCGCGACACCGCCGGGCTCGACGAGCTCACCCGGCGGCTGTGGCAGCGGCGCAGCGAGCTGCAGCGGCGGCACCGGCTGGACGGGACGCTCTCCGAGGTTCGCCGGCTGCTGGACCGCGCGCTGCAGCAGGAGCGGCTGGCGCTCGCGGCCGACACGAGCGAGGACGCGCGGTTCCGCGAACTGCAGCTCGACGCGCTGCCGCCGGACGTCGCCGGTCAGGTCGCCGAGCTGGCGAACTACGACTGGCGTTCGCCGGACGCGCGGGAGACCTTCGAGGAGATCCGGCAGATGCTGGGCACCGAGTTCCTCGAACAGCGCTTCCAGGGCATGAAGCAGGCGATGCAGCACGTCACGCCCGAGGACGTCGAGCGGGTGCGGCAGATGCTCGACGACCTGTCGGCGCTGCTGGCCGCGCACGCCCGCGGCGACGCCGAGGTCCAGCAGAAGTTCGAGCAGTTCATGGCCCAGCACGGCGAGTTCTTCCCGGAGAACCCGCGCAACGTCGACGAGCTCATCGACGCGCTGGCGGCCCGCTCGGCCGCCGCGCAGCGGCTGCTGAACTCCATGAGCGAGCAGCAGCGCGCCGAGCTGATGTCGTTGTCGCAGCAGGCATTCGGAGACCCGCGGATCGCGCAGGCGTTGCAGCGGCTCGATCAGCAGCTGCAGGGGCTGCGGCCGGGCGAGGACTGGACGGGCCAGGCGCGGTTCCGCGGCGACCAGCCGATGGGCCTGGCCGAGGCGACCGCGGCGATGGCTGAGCTCGGCGAGCTGGACCGGCTGGCGGAGCAGCTGGGGCAGGCGTATCCGGGCGCGAGCCTGGAGGACATCGACCTGGAGGCGTTGGAACGGCAGCTCGGCTCGCAGGCGGTCGTCGATGCGCAGCGGCTTTCGGAGATCGAGCAGCAGCTGCGGCAGCAGGGCCTGCTGCAGCGGGCGCCCGATGGCAGCCTCCGGCTGTCGCCGCGAGCGATGCGGCGGCTCGGGGAGACCGCGCTGCGGTCGGTGATCTCGCAGCTGCGGTCGCGACGCGGCGAGCGCGACACCGATCGCGCGGGCGCGGCGGGGGAGCTGACCGGAACCACGCGGCCGTGGAGCTACGGCGACGCGGAGCCGTGGGACGCCGTGCGCACGGTGCGCAACGCGGTGCTGCGGCGCGCGGGGGAGGGACCGGACTCGGCGCTGCTGGACATCTCGGACCTGGAGGTGGCGGAGACCGAGCAGCGTTCGCGCGCGGCTGTGGTGCTGTGCGTGGACACGTCGTGGTCGATGGTGCAGGACGGCCGCTGGGTGCCGATGAAGCGCACCGCGCTCGCGCTGCACCACCTGGTCGCGACCCGGTTCCGGTCGGACGCGCTGCAGCTGGTCACCTTCGGCCGCTATGCGTCCACTGTGGACGTGGGTGAACTCGCCGCGCTGGAGGGGGTTTGGGAGCAGGGCACGAACCTGCACCACGCCCTGCTGCTCGCGGGCCGCCACCTGCGCCGCCACCCGGACGCCCAGCCCGTGGTGCTCGTCGTGACCGACGGCGAACCGACCGCGCACCTCGAACCCGACGGCGAAGCGGTGTTCCAGTACCCGCCGACGCCGCACACCCTCGGCGTGACGTTGTCCGAAGTGGACGCATTGCACCGGTTGGGGACCACGCTGAGCGTCTTCATGCTCGGCGAGAACCCGCGCCTGAAGGCGTTCGTGGACATCGTCGCCCGCCGCGGCGGCGGCCGGGTCCTGTCGCCCACCGCGGACGGCCTCGGCGCGGCGGTCGTCGGCGATTACCTGCGGACCAAGCGCCGCCGATGAAGCTCGTGAGTGGTTGTGGCCGTTAGAGCGACCATCGCCACTCGCGAGCACTTTCGGCGCAGCTAGGGGTAGACGAGGCGCACTTCGGCGGTGTGGGCGAAGATCTCGGCGGCGCGTGTGGGAGAGCAGAAGGAGCCACGGCCACGGCCATCGGTGCTGACGACTTCGGCGCGGTCGCCGAAGGCGAGCCCCCAGGCGAACACCCGGCCTTCGGTCAGTTCCCACTCGTCGTCGCGGTCGAGCTCGCACAGCGCGAAAAGCCTGGGAGCGCGCCGGATTTCCTCGCGCACGAGCGCGTATTCCGCGGGCTCCGGTGCCCAGATGTCGGGTTCGGTGTCGTTCATCAGACCTCCTTCGGGACCGTGAAATCGATCACTTATAACCATAGCTAGAAATCTAGGCTCGTCTATAACCGAACTGGGTGGTGTCGATGTTGTCGCTGGCCGAGCAGGGCAGACTGTGCGGTGGTTCCGAGAGGTGTGGAGGTACGAGTGGCTGGACGAGGTGACCCGTCGGCGCTGCGCTGGTTGATCGGTGTCGAGCTCGCGGGATACCGGAAACGTGCTGGGCAAACCCTCGCCGCAGCGGCGAAGGCGATCGGGTGCTCGACGAGCCTGGTCGGTCACTTCGAGAAGGGCATGTACTTCCCGCAACCAGAACAGATCGCGGGGCTGCTGGAGTTCTACGGCGCTCCCGCCTGGGACGTAGAAAGGTTGACGTCGCTGTGCGGACGCGCAGATCAGCGCTCGTGGCTCGCGCCCTGGATCGACGTCATTCCGGACTGGCTGAGCACGTTCGTCGGGCTGGAAGGCCTGGCGGAGTCAGAGTTCGCGTACCAGCCAATGGCACTTCCGGGCCTGATGCAGACAGAGGAGTATGCCCAGGCGCTGACATCCGCGACTGGCTTTGTTCGGCAAAACCACAACGAGCGGTTCGTTTCATTCCGGTTGGCTCGCGCTCAGCGACTCGTCGATTCCGAGCCGCTGTGGTTGCACGCGGTTATTGGCGAGAGTGCTCTGCGGTTGGCTGTGGGTACGCCGGAGGTTCGCATGAATCAGTACCGGCGCTTGATCGAGTTGGCGGAACGGGAGAACGTCAAGTTCCAGGTCCTACTGCCTGCATGTGGACCCCATGACGCTGGTGGCACTGGGGAGTTCGTCGTTCTGAGCTTTGCTGAAGCCCGCCCGGTCGCGTACGTCGAACACCTGGATGGAGCAATCTACGTGCAGGACCCTGACGACGTGCGGACATATACACTTGTTTCGGAAAACTTGCAACGCGTCGCGCTTGAACCCGCTGATTCGGTGGACTTCGTGAAAGCGCTGATGTCGGAGACGTAGCGGAGGAACATCGTGTCCGTCTCAACTTGGAGAAAGTCCAGCTATAGCGCCAACAACGGAGCATGCGTCGAGGTTGCTTATGCTCAAGGTGTCGTAGGGGCTCGGGACTCGAAGAACCCTGGCGGCCCGGAGCTTTGGTTCCAGGGAACCGGATGGGGCCGCTTCGTCGCCGACGTCAAGGCCGGGCGGTTCGATCTCGCGTGACCGAAGATCCGCTCCGCGCGCTGGCTTCGCTGCGAGCCACCCGGTGGTTCACCGATGCCGACGTCGACGACGCCGCTCTGCACCGGATCCTGGACGCGGCGCGGTGGACCGGTTCGGCGCGCAACAGGCAGCCCTGGCGGTTCCACACCGTCCGCGACGCCGCGATGCGGGAAGAGCTGAGCCGCTGCGGCGCGTATGCGGTGCACCTGCGGTCCGCGCCCGTCGTCGTGCTGCTGGCGCTCGATCACTGCTGGGCCGACTCGGAGTTCGACGGCGGCCGGGTCGCGCAGAACCTCATGCTCGCCGCGCATCTGCTCGGGCTGGGGTCGTGCCCGGTGACGTTCTTCCCCGCGGAGAACGCCGAACGCGTCACGGCCGTCGCCGGGTTCTTGCCGCCCTGGCAGGTGCGTACCGGCATCGCGCTGGGGCATCCCGCGCCCCGTCCGCCGGGAACCTCGGCGATCCCCACCGGCCGCCACCCGCTCGATGTCCTCTGGACCTCGGACTAGCGCCGCTCACGAGCGTGCCCGCAGGGGCGCCCGCCGCGCCCGCCACACCACGACCGCGACGGCTACCGCGAACAAGACGCCCACGCCGGAAAGTGCGGAGTTGAGCAGCCGCGCGACGTGCAGGCCGGCGGCGTACCCGGTGCCGGCGAGGCAACTCGCCCACAACGTCGTCGACGGGATGCTCGCCACGGCGAACCGCCGGTATGGCATGCCCGTCGACGCCGCCAGCCGCGGCGTCAGCACTCGCGCGCCGGACAGCCACTGCCCGCCCGCCACAGCCGCGAGGCCCAGACGGCGCACCAGGATCGGCACCGGCATCCTGGGCGGAACACACCGCATTGGCGGCCACGCAGATAGCCGAGCTGCGCGCCGAGAACCGCGCCGGTGGCCACGACGAGCATCGTCGGCCCGAGCGGCACGATGCCGTGACGGGCGCACAGCCCAGCCGCGAACAGCACGCTCGTACCGGGCAGCACCAGGCCGACGAGGAAGCCCGCCTCGACGATCAGCACGAGGCAGGCCCCGGTCAGCAATCCTCGGCGCTCGATGCGCGCCGGGAGAACCCCGCGCTGCCGATCCTGATCCTCTCGCAGCACGTCGAGCAGCTCTACGCGCGCGAATTGCTCTCCGACCGCTCCGGCGGGATCGGTTATCTGCTCAAGGACAGGATCGGCGACGTGTGGCACTTCGTCGACGCCGTGCGCCGGGTCGCCGAGGGCGGGACCGCGATGGACCCCGAGGTGATCTCCCAGCTGCTCGCGCGCCCCCGGCGCGACGATCCGGTCGACGCGCTCACGCCCCGCGAGCGCGAGGTGATGGCGCTGGTGGCCGAGGGCCTGTCGAACCGGGCGATCTCGCATCGCCTTCACGTCTCGGACAAGGCCGTCAGCAAGCACACCAACAACATCTTCGGCAAGCTCGGGCTGCCGGCCACCGAGGACCACAACCGCCGCGTCCTAGCGGTCCTGGCCTTCCTCCAGTCCGTGTGAACGGTCAGTCGCCGACCAAGGTGTCGACGTCGGCGAGCGGCACTGCGGATCCGCTGGCGTACTCGGCGTCGAATGCCTCGTCACCCAGGGATTTCCGGGCGGCGGACTCGATCCGGTCGACGTCCAGGCGTTCTGCGGGCGGGAGCGGCGTGCGGACGGAGTCGCGCGCTGCCGCGGCGGCACCGAGGAGGCGGGCTGCCCGCGCCGCGCGACCGGTGAGCGCTTCGGCGCCTGCCAGGCCCTCCAAGGTCAGGGCGATCGCCCGGGGGTCGGTGCCCCGGCTGGCGATCCGGTAGGCCGACAGGTGCAGTTCGCGGGCCTGCTCGGCGTTTCCGCGTTCTTCGGCGGCGAAGCCGAGTTCGGCGAGGATCAGGGCGTTCCCCGGCTCGAACCGCACGCGACGGTGCCATTCGAGCACCCTGCGCAGGTGGCGCTCCGCCTCGTCGAACCTGCCTTCGCGGCGCGCGCCCAGCGCCAGGCCCGTTTCCGCGTACATCTCCGCCGGGGTGAAGCCGCGCTCGGCGGCCACGCGCATCGCGCGGGTGTGCAGCTCGCGCGCCCGCGCGTAGTCGTGCCTGAGCAGCGCGACGCGGCCCAGCCAGGACGTCTGGTAGGCCACCTCCGCCCACAGGCCGAGGGCTTCCGCGCCGCGCAGCGCCTCGGCGTGATGGCGCTCGGCGCTCGCGTAGTCGCCGGTGATCCCGGCGACCGTGCCGAGCCCGTACGACGCTTGCGCCAGGCCCCAGCTGTCGCCCAGCTCTTGGAAGAGTTCGGCGCTGCGCTCCGCATCCCGCTTCGCCGCAGCCAGGTCGCCGCGCGTCATCTGGTGCGTCGTCCGGTCGCTGAGCGCGACGCCGAGGCCCCAGCGGTCGCCCAGCTCGGCGAACTCCGCCACCAGCTCGTCCACGTCGCGTTCGGTGCTGGAGAGGTCGGCGACGGTGGTCCTCGCGTGGATGAGGAACCACCGCGCGCGGGCGCGGTCCGTGGGATCGGTGATGTTCCGCCACGCGTCGACCTCCTCGACGGGCTCCCCGGTCAGCAGTCCTATCCCGGCGTACCAGGCCGCCGTCTTCGCCCGCGTTTCCCCGCCGCCGCCCGTCGCGAGGGCCGCGGCCAGCGAGCGCTTGGCCTCGCTGAGCCTGCCGCGCAGGAACCAGTACCAGAACAACGCGTTGACCAGCCGCAACGCCACCTCGGTGGAGTGCTGGACGGCGTCGTCCAGCGTCGCCCGCAGGTTCGCCGCCTCCGCGTCGAGCCGCTCCAGCCAGTGCCGTTGTTCGCGGCCGCGCAAGTTCGGGTCCGCTCGCTCCGCCAGCGCCAGGTAGTGCTCGTTGTGCCGTTGGCGGAGGGTTTCGTGCTCGTCGGTCTCTTCCAGCCGCTCCAGGCAGTACGCCGCAACCGATTCCAGCAGGCGATACCGGCGACCTCCGGCGGGTGTCTCCGTCGCGACCACCAGCGACCGGTCCACGAGCCGCGCCAGCAGGTCCAGCACCTCGGTGGGCCGGACTCCGTCGCCGGAGCACACCGCTTCGGCACTGTCCAAAGTGCATCCGTCGCGGTGGATGGCCAGGCGGCGCAACACTGTTCGCTCGGCTGTCGGCAGCAGGCGCCAGCTCCAGTCGATCACCGCCTGCAACGTCCGCTGCCGCTCGGGGGCATCGCGGTGGCCGGACGTGAGCAGCGCGAATCGATCGTCCAATCTGGACAACAGGGTCTTCGCGCCGAGCGCGCGAACCCGGGTGGCGGCCAGCTCCAGGGCCAGCGGGATGCCGTCCAGCCGGCGGCAGATCGCGGCCACCGATGCGGCGTTGTCGCCGTCGACGTCGAAGCCCGGAGACGCCGCGGCGGCGCGGGCGGTGAACAGCCGCACCGCGCCCGATGCCCGCACGTCGTCGAGCCCGGATCCGGGCGGCGGAACGTCCAGCGGCGGCACCGGGAGCAGCGTCTCGCCCGAGATGCCGAGCGCCTCCCGGCTCGTGGCGAGGATCCGCAGCCCGGGCAGCGCCCGCAGCAGGCGCGCGGCCATCCCGGCGGCGCCGATGATCAGGTGCTCGCAGTTGTCGAGGACGAGCAGGATCTCCTTGCCGCGCAACGCATCGACGAGCGGATCGGCCGGTGCGACGGGCGCCGCTCCGGTTTCCTGCACGTCCAGCTCCGCCAGCACGGCGTGCTCCAGCGAGCACGTCGCGTCCCCATCGGCCCGGATGCCGGCCAGCTCGACGAGCCGCACGCCGTCGCGGAACGCCGCGCTGCGGGCCGATTCGATGGCCAGCCGCGTCTTGCCCACCCCGCCGGGCCCGGTCAACGTCACCAGCCGCGACGTGCTCAGCAACGCCTTGACCTGCGCGAACTCCCGGTCGCGGCCGACCAGGTCGGTGACCGGGACCGGCAGGTCGTGCACCGGCGCGGCGGGGACGGCGAGCGCGGCGTCCTGCGTCAGGACGGCCTGCTGCAGCTCGGCCAGTTCCGGGCTCGGGTCGACGCCCAGCTCGTCGGACAGCCGCTCCCGCAGGTCCGCCAGGCTCGCCAGCGCCTCGCTCTGCCGTCCGGCGCGGTACAGCGCCCGCACGTGCACCGCGCGCAGCCGCTCGCGCAGCGGATGCGCGCTCACCAGCTCGCCGAGCTCGCCCGCGAGCGCGGCGTGCTCGCCCAGCTCCAGCCGGGTTTCGGCGAACTCCTCCTGCGCGGCGAGGCGTTCTTCGGCCAGCCGCTGGATGGGGGCCTGCGCGAACGGCTCGTCGGCGAACTCGGCGAACGCGCAACCCCGCCACAGCGCCAGCGCGTCGGCCAGCAGCGTCCGGCGGGCCTCCGGGGTGGCGGTCTCGCGGGCCTGCGCGACGAGGCGGCGGAAGCGGTGCGCATCCACCGCGTCCGGCTCGATGTCCAGCGCGTACCCGGGGGCGCGGTAGGTCACCAGGCCCCTGCCGATGGCCTTGCGCAGCTGGGAGACCTTCGTCTGCAGCGTGTTCGTCGGGTTGCCGGGCGGCTCGACGCCCCACAGGTCGTCGATCAACCGGTCCGCCGACACCGGCCCGTCGTGCGCGAGCAGCGCCGCGAGCAGGGCACGGACCTTCGCCTCCGGCACCGCGACGGCCTCGCCGTCGGCGGTCCGCACCTCCAGCGGGCCCAGCACTCCGAAACGCACGTCCGCAACGTTAGTCCGCGCCCGTGACAGCACCCGCAGCCGACCGTGCGCGGTTCGTGCGCGGCCCTCAGCAGGGTGGATGTCGACGAAAGGAGCTGGGATGAACGGGAAGGCAGTGAGCGTCCTCGGGCTCGGTGACATGGGCGCGGCGCTGGCCGAGGCGCTGCTCGCCGCCGGCCACCGGGTGACCGTGTGGAACCGCACCGCGGCCAAGGCCGATCCACTGGTGGCCAAGGGCGCCGCCCGCGCGGACACGGCCGCCGACGCGGTCCTCGTGAGCCGGCTGGTGATCGTCTGCCTGCTGGACTACGACTCGGTCAGCCAGGTGCTGGCCCCGCACACCGACGTGCTGGCCGGGCGGACGCTGGTCAACCTGACCAACGGCACCCCGGGGCAGGCCCGCGAGATGGCCGCCTGGGCCGCTGATCACGGCGCCGACTACCTGGACGGCGGCATCATGGCCGTCCCGCCGATGATCGCCACACCGGCGGCGTTCGTGCTCTACAGCGGGCCGAGCGGGACCTTCGACACTGCGCGGACGGTGCTGGACGCCTTCGGTGAGAGCAACTACCTCGGCGACGATCCGGGCTCCGCCGCGCTGCAAGACCTCGCCCTGCTCAGCGGCATGTACGGGATGATCAGCGGCACCCTGCACGCCTTCGCCCTGGTGCGTTCGGCAGGCGCGTCGGCGCGCGAGTTCGCGCCGCTGCTGAACCGGTGGCTGCAGACCATGAGCGGGTGGCCGGTCGGCGCGGCCGAGCAGATCGACTCGGGCGACTACGGCAAGGACGTCGTCTCCAACCTCGGCATGCAGGAAGCCGCGTACGTCAACCACTTCACGGCCGCCGACGAGGCGGGCATCAGCGCCGAACTCCTCGCGCCGCTGCACGCCCTGATGCAGCGCCGCGTCGCCGACGGCCACGCCCACGAAGACCTCACCGGCGTCATCGAACTCCTCAAGAAGTGACGATCTCCCTGGAGCACGACATGAATCAGCACGTCACCCTGATCGGTCTGGGGCCGATGGGGCAGGCGATGGTCGGGGCCCTGCTCGATGGCGGGCATCCGGTGACGGTGTGGAACCGGACCGCGAGCCGTGCGGACGACGTGGTCGCGCGCGGTGCCGTGCGTGCTGCAACCCCTGCCGAGGCCGTCGCGGCCGGTGAGCTGGTGATCCTGAGCCTGACCGATTACCAGGCGATGTACGACATCCTGGGTCCGGTCGAGGACCTGGGCAGCAAGGTGATCGTCAACCTCAGCTCGGACACCCCGGACAAGTCCCGCGAGGCGGTGCAGTGGGTGCGGCAGCGCGGCGGCGCTTTCCTTACCGGCGGCGTGCTGGCCTCCGCGGAGATCGTAGGCACCGAGGCGGCCAAGGTGTTCTACAGCGGGCCGGCGGAACTCCTGGAGGCCCACGAGCAGACGTTGCGGCTGATCGGGAAACCGCACCACGTGGGCGAGGACCCCGGCCTGGCGCAGCTGTTCTACCTGGCGCACATCGATCTCTTCCTGGTGAGCCTGGCGGCCTACCTGCACGCCACCGCGCTGGTCGGCTCGGCCGGGGTGTCCGCGCAGGACTTCCTGCCCTGGGCGGTGGAGAACCTGAACACCAACTCGTTCCTGCTGCCGTCCGCCGCCGAGCAGATCGACCGCGGCGAGCACCCCGGAGACCTGGGGACCGCCCGGATGATGGGGGCGAGCGCCGATCACCTGCTGGCCGCCAGCGAGGCCGTGGGCATCGACCTCGAACTGCCGCGCGCCATCAAGGCGCATTACGACCGGGCCATCGCCGCCGGGAAGGGCGGCGACAGCTGGACCCGGCTCATCGACGGGATCCGCGAACCCGCGTGAATCCCGCGCGACATCCCAACGAAATCCCCTTGGAGCACAACATGAATGAGCACGTCACCCTGATCGGGTTGGGGCCGATGGGGCAGGCGATGGTCGGGGCCCTGCTCGATGGCGGGCATCCGGTGACGGTGTGGAACCGGACGGCGAGCCGTGCGGATGACGTGGTCGCGCGCGGTGCCGTGCGCGCCGCCACCCCCGCCGAAGCCGTTGGGGCCAGCGACATCGTGATCCTGAGCCTGACCGATTACCAGGCGATGTACGACATCCTGGGCCAGGTCGAGGACTTCGGCGGCAAGGTGATCGTCAACCTCAGCTCGGACACCCCGGAGAAGACCCGCGAGGCGGCTGAGTGGGCCGAGCAGCGCGGCGCCCGATTCCTCACCGGCGGCGTCATGGTGCCCGCCCCGGTGGTCGGCACCGAAGCGTCCTACGTGTACTACAGCGGGCCGAAGGACGTCTACGACGCGCACGAGAAGACGTTGCGGCGCATCGGGGAAACCCACTACATGGGCGATGATCCCGGCCTGGCGCAACTGTTCTACCAGGCCAACCTCGACGTCTTCCTGACCGCGCTGTCGGCCTTCCTGCACGGCGCGGCGCTGCTCGGCTCGGCGGGCGTGCCGGCGAAGGAGTTCGCGCCGTGGGCGGCGAAGGTGTTGCAGCTCGCCGCCCACTTCCTGCCGGATTCCGCCGAGCAGGTCGACAGCGGCGAGCACCCCGGCCACCTGAGCACCGCCAAGATGATGGGCGCGACCGCCGACCACATCCTGGCCGCCAGCGAGGCCGCGGGCATCGACCTCGAACTGCCGCGCGCCATCAAGGCGCACTACGACCGGGCCATCGCCGCCGGGAAGGGCGGCGACAACTGGACCCGCCTCATCGACGGCATCCGGAACCCCCAGTAGCGGCAACGCGAAAGGCCGGTGGGGCACGCCCCGCCAGCCGTTCGGGGTTCACGTCACTGCCCCGGTGCGAAGGAGTTGATCACCTCCGGGTGCGCGTCGGCCCACTTCCTGGCGGCCTGCTGTTCCTGGCCCCGCTGGGCGCTGTTGATCTCGTTCTCCAGCGACGCGAGCTGCTCGTCGGTCAGCTTGAATTTCTTGATCATCTCGGTGACCTCGGGGAAGTCCTGGCTGAAGCCCGCGCGGCCGATGGCGTGCAGCTCCTCGGCCTTGCCCATCGCTCCCAGCGGGTCCTGCAGGTCCTTGAGCGGGTACTTCGCGTACGCCCAGTGCGGGTGCCACAGCGTCACCACGATCGGCTTCTGCTCGCCGATCGCCTTCTCCAGCGAGGCGAGCATCGCGGTGGTCGACGAGCTCTGCAGGGTGTACTCGCCGCTGAGCCCGTAGGCCGGGATGGCCTTGTCCTTGGTGGTCCGGCTCAACCCCGCCCCCGGGTCGATGCCGGTGATCACGCCGTTGAACTCGCCGCCCCTGCCCTTGAGGTCGGCGATCGAGTTCACGCCGGTCAGGTACTTGGGCACCGCGATGTTCAACGTGCCCTGGTTGTACCAAACGCCGAGGTCTTCCAGCTGCGGGCCGTACTGCTTCCAGTAGTCGCCGTGGGTTTCCGGCAGCCAGCCGTCCAGGAACAGGTCCGGGTTGCCCTGGGCGAGACCGGCGTAGATCGGGCCGACTTCCAGCTCGGTGATGTTGACCTTGTAGCCCCGCCGCTCCAGCAGGTCCTTGTAGAGGTAGGTGACGGCGATGTCCTCGTCCCAGGCGATGTAGCCGATGTTGATCGCCTTGGCCTCCTGACCGGTCCCGGTTTCCCTGCCACCGCAGCCCGCGGCTACCAGCACCAAGGCGAACAATGCGGCGAGGAGCGCGACAAGTCTTCGTGGTCTTCTGCTCAACATTCCTACCTGCCTTTCCAAGACGACCGCCGAGCGGACTCAGCCGGTCTTGGCCGCTTTGCGCTCCGCTCGCGCCACCGGCGAGCGGTCCGACAGCACGGCGGTGATCCGGTCCAGGTAGACCGCGAGGATCACCACCGACAGCCCGGCCTCGAAGCCCTGACCGAGCCGGACCCGGGTGACCGCCTCGTAGATGTCGGTGCCCAGCCCCTCCGCGCCGACCATGCCCGCGATGACCACCATCGACAGGGCCAGCATGATCACCTGGTTGATGCCGGCCATGATCGACGGCATGGCCAGCGGTAGCTGGATGCCGGTGAGGATCTTGCGGGCCGGCGCCCCGAACGCCTCGCCCGCCTCGACCACCTCGGTGTCCACCTGCCGGATGCCCAGCTCGGTGAGCCGGACCCCGGGCGGCAGCGCGAAGATCACGGTGGCCACCACGCCGGGCACTTCACCGATGTTGAAGAAGAAGATGACCGGGATCAGGTACACGAACGCGGGCATGGTCTGCATCAGGTCCAGCACCGGCCGCACCACCCCGCTCACCTTGCGGTTGCGGGCGGCCAGGATGCCCACCGGGATGCCGATGGCAACCGCGATGACGCTGGCCACCAGGACCAGCGACAGGGTTTGCATGGCCGACTCGAACATCCGCATGCTGGCGATCAGCCCGAAGCCGATCAGGCTGAACAGCCCGAACCGCCAGCTGCGCAGCCACAGCGCCAGCGCGGTGAACACCAGCACCATGACCAGGTCGGGCAGCCAGTTCAGCACGTAGCTCAGGCCCTCCACCGACGACCGGAGCACGAGATCGATGAAGTCGAACACCGGGCCGATGTTGCTGTTCAGCCAGGTGACCAGGGCCGCGAACCAGTCGCCGATGGGGATTCGCGGCAGCTCGAACTCGGCTGCGAGCCGGAGTGCCTCAGACATCGGACGCCTCCTCGATCGCGGGCCCGGTGCCGGGCACCCTGGCCTCGCGGCACAGGGCCTCGAACACCGCGGCCGGGGTGACCACGCCGATCACCCGGTGCTGCTCGTCGACCACCGGGACCGGTGCCGCGCGGGTGCTCATCCGCACGAACAGGTCCTTCATCGGGGTGTCGGCGGGCACCGGTTCCCCGTCGGGCGGCGTGGTGCCCGGCGGCTCGGCGATGGATGCCGCGGTGAGCACCCGGCTGCGGTCGACGTCCTCGACGAACGTGGCGACGTAGTCGTCCGCGGGCTCGTTGAGGATCTGCTCGGCGGTGCCGATCTGCACGATCCGGCCCGCCCGCATCATCGCGATGCGGTCGCCGAGGCGCATCGCCTCGTTCAGGTCGTGGGTGATGAAGATGATGGTCTTGCTGAGCTTGGCGTTGAGGTTGAGCAGCTGGTCCTGCATCTCGCGCTTGATCAGCGGGTCCAGCGCGCTGAACGCCTCGTCCATCAGCAGCACGTCGGTCTGCGCCGCCAGGGCGCGGGCGAGCCCGACGCGTTGCCGCATGCCGCCGGAGAGCTGCTGCGGGTAGCGCTCCTCCCAGCCCTCCAGGCCCACCAGGTTCAGCGCCTCGCGCGCCTGTTCGGCGATCTCGGACTTGCTCGCGCCGCGGATCTGCAGCCCGTAACCGGCGTTGTCCAGCACGGTGCGGTGCGGGAACAGGGCGAAGTGCTGGAAGACCATGCTCATCTTCTGCTGCCGCATCGTCCGCAGCGCCGCGGCGGACATACCGGTGATGTCCTCGTCGTCGACGAGAACGCTGCCCGAGGTGGGCGTGAGCAGCCCGTTGAGCATCCGGATCAGCGTCGACTTGCCGGAGCCGGACAGCCCCATGACGACGAAGGTCTCGCCCTCCTTGACGTCGAACGACGCGTCCACCACCGCGGCGGTGGCGCCCGCCGCCTTGATCTCCTCCTGGTCGGCTCCCGCCTCCAGGCGGCGAACGAGCTCCGTCGGCTGCGGCCCGAAGATCTTGTAGAGCCGTTCCACGCGTACCGATGTCACCGATCGCCTCCACTGCTTCGCCGGTGCCGGGAGCTTCGCCCGGGCGCCGGGGGCCGCGTGAATCGCCGGATCCAGCCGATCAATTCAGGCGGGCCGCGGATTCGCGTTCGAGTCCTTTCGTGCGGGCATTGATCATACGTAGCGAGTTGGGCTTGTCCAGTCATTCGGGCGCGGAACTGATCGCGGTACGGGCGTTCTCTTTCGAGTTCGAGGCCGGATGGCTGGGTTATTGCCAGTCTTCTGACGTGCGAATATTCAACTTTTCCAACTGAATGATCCCACCTCGGAGCCAGCGTTGCGAAGCGACGATTTCAAATGATCAAGGCGGGTGGATATGCGTCGTTTCGACCGGTTTCCCCGGCCCGTTAATTGATCTTTTCCGGGGCCGGATTTGGTAAGTTCCTGACTGGAATCCGAATAGTTCCGACAAGATCTGGTTTCCGGTGGCCGCGTCGGCGAGCTGCCGATCTTCCCACGATGTGATACTGCCGATGACCCGGGTGGGGGCGTCCACCGGCCCCGGACGTTTAAGGTCGGATGCATGCAACCCTGGTCATCGGTTCCCGTGCCTCAGGTGCCGGGCACACCAAGCCCCCTGCGCCTCTTCGACACCGCCGCCGGTGAGATCAGGCCCACCGAACCCGGGCCCGTCGCGCGGATGTACGTCTGCGGCATCACGCCGTACGACGCAACCCATCTCGGCCACGCCGCGACCTACCTGGCGTTCGACCTGGTCCACCGGGTTTGGCTGGACAACGGTCACCAGGTGCACTACGTGCAGAACGTCACCGACATCGACGATCCGCTGCTGGAGCGCGCCGAGCGCGACAGCGAGGACTGGATCGTGCTCGCGATGCGCGAGACGGCGCTGTTCCGCGAGGACATGGCGGCGCTGCGGGTGGTGCCGCCGGCGGACTTCGTCGGCGCGGTCGAGTCGATCCCGGAGATCGTCGAGGCCGTCGGCAAGCTGCTGGCCTCCGGCGCGGCCTACCGGGTCGACGACGAGTACCCCGACATCTACTTCCGGCACCAGGCCTCCGGCCGCTTCGGCTACGAGTCCAACTACGACGACGCGACCATGCGCGCCTTCTTCGCCGAGCGCGGCGGCGACCCGGACCGCGGCGGCAAGGAGCACCCGCTGGACGCGCTGGTGTGGCGGGCCGCCCGCGACGGCGAGCCGTCCTGGGAGTCCGAGCTCGGCGCCGGCCGGCCGGGCTGGCACCTGGAGTGCTCGGTGATCGCGCTGAACCGGCTCGGGCTCGGTTTCGACGTGCAGGGCGGCGGCTCGGACCTGATCTTCCCGCACCACGAGTTCAGCGCCGCGCACGCCGAAGCGCTCACCGGCGAGTTCCCGTTCGCCAAGCACTACGTGCACGCCGGGATGGTCGGCCTGGACGGCGAGAAGATGTCGAAGTCCAAGGGCAACCTGGTGTTCGTGTCGCGGCTGCGCGGCGACCGGGTGGACCCGATGGCCATCCGGCTGGCGCTGCTGGACGGCCACTACCGCGCCGACCGCGAGTGGACGGCGGACTCGCTGACCGGCGGCGCCGCGCGCCTGGCGCGCTGGCGGGAGGCCGTCGCGCTGGAGTCGGCTCCGGCGGCGGAGCAGGCGGTCGCGCGGCTGCGCGAGCGGCTGTCCGACGACCTGGACACCCAGCAGGCGCTGACCGCGATCGACGCCTGGGCCGACGAGGCGCTGACCGCCGGTGGTTCCGACCGCGGCGCGCCGGGGCTGATCCGCGCCGCCGTCGACGCGCTGCTCGGCGTCGAGCTCTAGAACCGGCGATCAACACGGAGAGTGAGCGGAAGCCGATTGTTCGGCTTCCGCTCACTTTTCTGGTGGAGCTGTTGGATCCGGTTCCAGATCTGCGTTAAATTCGGCAAAAGTAGCCGGTCAGCGCGTGGTATGCACCACTCGTGGATCGAGCCCGCATGCCGCATGGACTTCGCGAACCCCGTCTGGTTGGATCTTCCTCGGTTACTGGGAGCAATGGACCAATCTGCTGCGACGAATGGCGGAATGGGTCTGCTGCGCCCGGGAGTTCGGGGAGACCAAGGGAAGGTGGTCGGGGAGATGCGGAAGGTCCTGATCGTCGGGGCGGGGCAGTCCGGGTTGCAACTGGGACTCAGCCTGCAGGCGCTGCGCTACGAGGTGACGTTGATCTCGGCGCGGACGCCGGCGGAGATCCGGGGCGGCCGGGTGATGTCCACGCAGGTCATGTTCCGGACCGCGCTCGGGTACGAAAGGGAGCACGGCCTGAACCTGTGGGAGGAGCAGGCGCCGAAGATCACCGGGCTGCGGCTGTCGGTGGGCGGCCCGGACGGCTCCCGGGTGCTGGACTGGCGGGGCGAGCTGACGGACTTCGCGCAGTCGGTGGACCAGCGGTTGAAGATGGCCGGGTGGCTGGAGCTCTTCGCCGAGCGCGGTGGCGCCGTCGAGTACCGCGACATCGAGGTGTCCGACCTGGACGAGCTGAGCCGCGGCTACGACCTGGTGCTGGTCGCGGCGGGTGCCGGGAAGCTCGGCCGCATCTTCGAACGCGACCCGGGGTGGTCCCCGTTCGCCGAGCCGCAGCGGGCGCTCGCGGTGTCCTACCTGCGCGGCGTCGCGCGGTCGTCCGATGTGGACGATTCGGGGCTGGTCCGGTTCAACTCGGTGCCGGGCGTGGGCGAGGTCTTCGTCATTCCCGGCTACACCGAGGGCGGGCCGTGCGACATCCTGTTCTTCGAGGGTGTCCCGGGCGGGCCGCTGGACTGCTGGGCCGATCGCCCGGGTCCCGCGGAGCACCGGGCGCGGATGCTGGAGCTGCTCCGCGCCCACCTGCCGTGGGAGCACGAGCGGTTCGCCGACGCGGAGCTGACCGACGACCGGGCGATCCTGGCCGGCGGGGTGACCCCGGTGGTGCGCAAGCCGGTTGCGCGGCTGCCCTCCGGGGCGGCGGTGCTGGGCATGGCGGACGCGGTGGTGGTTACCGACCCGGTCACCGGGCAGGGCGTCAACAGCGCGAGCAAGGCGGCGGAGTCCTATTTGGACAGCATCGTGCGGCGAGCGGACCGGCCGTTCCACGCCGAGTGGATGCAGGAGACCTTCGACCGGTTCTGGGACTACGCCCGGCACGTGACGGTCTGGAGCAACGCGATGCTGCGACCGCCGCCGCACGTGCAGCGGCTGCTCGGCGCGGCGGTGGAGATCCCGGCGATCCGGAACCGCTTCGCGAACGGCTTCGACGACCCGGCGGACTTCGAGTCCTGGTTCCTCGACCCGGCCGGAGCCGAGGAGTACCTCAGCAGCCTCAGTTGAGAATATTCGCCCGTTTGGGCTAAAAAAGGCGCGACTGATCATCTCAATCCAGGAGGTTGTCGTGTCGCGGCTCCGACATCGGTGCGGTGCGCTCGGATTGGCAGTGACGGTGGCGGTGCTCGCCGCGCCGATCGCCGTCGCCAATCCGGCCACCCCGCCGCAGCAGCAGGTCCGGCCGATGCCGGACAAGAGCATCGCCTTCTACGTCGGCAAGAACCGGACGGAGAGCGGGGCGACGCTGCTCGGCGGGTTCGGGCACGAGCCCTCCAGCCACTGGCTGGAGATCGTGCCCCGGCAGCAGCACGAACCCGGCTCGACGATCACGGTGGGCGCCACCGAGGAGGCCGACCTGCCGGGGCGGCTGACGCAGATCCCGCAGGTGCCGGAGACCGCGAAGTACATCACCTCGAACTACTCGGAGTTCGCCGGGTTCCCGGCCCCGCTCACCAACGGCGGGCTGAACGAGTACCAGGTGGCGGCGCGCGACGTGTGGTCGGACTCGCGGCCCGAGCTGGTCGAGATGACCCCGCCCGGCCAGACCGGGCCGAACTACAGCGACCTGTCGCGGATCGCGATGGAGCGGGCGCACACCGCGCGCGAGGCCGTGCAGATCCTCGGCGATCTGATCGACCGGTACGGCTACACCACCTACGGCGGGAACTCGCACCTGTTCGCCGATGCCAACGAGGGCTGGGTGTTCATCGAGTTCGCCGGCGGCAAGGGGCTGTGGGCGGCCGAGCGGCTCGGGCCCGACGACGTGCGGGTGTCCTATCCGGGTTACATCGGCGACTTCCCGGTGGACTTCCGGAACGACCCGGACCACATGGGCTCGCCGAACCTGGTCGATTTCGCGGTCCAGCAGGGCTGGTGGAACCCGGCCGACGGCAGGCCGTTCAACGTCCAGCAGGTCTACGGCACGCCGTTCCCGGGGCATCCCGGCAAGTCCACCCCGGACGACGAGGCGCCGTGGCGGCATCCGCCGACGCTGGAGGAGGAGCTGCGGCGGCTGGGCGAGGTTTCGCTGGTGGACATGCAGCGCATGGTCCGCGACCCGCGCTGGTCCGACGACCGCTCCGGCTACGGGCAGGTCGCCGAGCTGAAGGCGGATCTGGCGCATCCGGAGCTCGCGACGCTGTGGGTGGCCAACACCGCCGCGATCACCGCGCCGTACATCCCGTTCCACATCGGTGCCGAAACCGTGCCGCCGGAGTACGGCCAGCACCGCTACCTGACGTCCGGGGCGGCGGCCAACTACCTGAGCCCGGAGTACGCGGCGCAGGAGGCGACCCGCTCGGCCACCTACGTGTCGAAGCGGCTCATGTACTACACCTGCGACCGGCCGGAGGTGTTCCTCGGCGACGTCACGAAGTCGTTCGAGGGCTTCGAGGCCCAGATGCTCGGCGAGATCGGCGGCGTCGAGCAGCAGGCGGCCGAGGCGTACCGGGCCGGCGACGCCCCGCGGGCCCGCGCGTTGCTCACGGACTGGAGCAACAAGTGGGCGATGGACGGCCTGGACCTCACCGAGTACCTGGTGGCGGACGTCGAGGCGCGCACCAAGGAGCAGTTCGGCATCCGCAAGCCGGCGGTCGAGCCGCCGCCGGGGGTGACGGCCAGGGCGGAGAGCCTGGACATGTCGCTGCCGGAGGGGTCGATCTCGGCGCGCGACCGGGTCAACTGCGACCTGGGCAACGGCTGGGCGGACGGCACCACGGTCGATCGCAAGGGCCAGGTCGGCGACCCGAACGCGGTCCCCGACTTCCGCGCGGCCACCCGCACCGATCGGCCCTTCCCCTGGCTCCCGGTGACGATCGCGGCCGTCGTGGGCCTCGCCCTCGGAGCGGTGGGGATGTTCTTCGCCCGCCGCCGATCCACCTGATCCACCGGGTGCGGTGAGCTGGGGTGCCTGCCGCCGAGCGGTTCGGCGGCAGGCACCCGACGCCCGGGTCAGTAGGTGTCGTGGGCCTTGGCGAACTCGTTGCCGTGGTAGGCGTCCCAGTTGATCGACCACGCCATCAGGCCGCGCAGGGCCGGATAGGTGCCGTGCGGTCGGTACGGGCCGCAGCCGGTGCCCGCGCGCAGGCAGTCGAGCGCCTTGTGGACCTCCGGGACCGGGGTGAAGCCGTTGCCCGCCGGGTTGGCCGCGGGCAGGCCGATGGCGACCTGTTCCGGCGCCAGCGGCGCGAAGGTGTTGTCCGGGTTCTTCGCCAGCGGGAAGCCGGTCAGCAGCATGTCGATCATCGCCACGTGGAAGTCCGCGGTGCCCATCGTGTGGTACTGGTCGTCCAGGCCCATGATCGGGCCCGAGTTGTAGTTCTGGACGTGCAGCAGGTCCAGGTCCGCCCGCAGCGCGTCGATCACCGGCAGGTACGAGCCGGCGCGCGGGTCGGCGCCGGAGCCGCCGCCGTAGTGCTGGTAGCCGAGCTGGACGAAGAACGTCTCCGGCGCCATGGTCAGCACGAAGTCCGGGCCGTAGCGCTCGTTCAGCGCCCGGAGCGCGGCGATCAGGTTGACCACGACCGGCGTGGTCGGGTTCTTCAGGTCGGTGTCGCCGGGGGCGAGTTCCAGCGAGTGGCCCTCGAAGTCGATGTCGATGCCGTCGAGGCCGTAGCGGTCGATGATCGCGGCGGCGGATTCGACGAAGGCGTCGCGCGCGCCCTCCGTCTCCAGCCGCACCTGCCCGTTGGCGCCGCCGACCGACAGCAGCACCTTCTTGCCCTCGGCCTGCTTGGCCTTGATGCCGGCGATGAACTCCTCGTCGGTCTCGACGTTCGGGCATTCGGCGGCCGGGCAGCGGTTGAACTCCAGCCGGCCGGAGGTGGGGGAGGTGGGCTCGGCGAAGGCGAGGTCGATGACGTCCCATTCGGCGGGCACGTCGGCGATGCGCACGTAGCCGGAGCCGTTGGCGAAGCTGGCGTGCAGGTAGCCGACCAGGGCGTGGGCCGGGATGTCCGGCGCGGCGGGTTCGGGGGCGGCCGCGGCGGTGGCGGGCAGCGTCAGCCCGACCAGGCCGACCAGGGCGGCGAGCGCGGTGCGCATCCGTGGCATGGGAGTGCTCCGATCCGTAGGGAGTGATCTGGGGCACAACAAAAAATGGACTAGACCATTGCTCGCGTCAAGGTCCAGTCCATTAGTCGCCAACGGCCGCGAAAGTGCCGGTCAGCCCGGGCCGGGGCCCAGCGGCCCCTTGCCACCGGGGCCGCCCGGACCGCGGCGGCGCAGGTAGCGCTCGAACTCCGCGGCGATCGCGTCCCCGCTGGCCTCGGTCAGCTTGACCTCGGCGTCCCCGCGCTCCTCCAGCGCGCGGACGTAGTTGCGGACGTCCTCGTCCTCCTCCGCCATCTCGCTGACGGTCTGCTCCCACTCCTCGGCCTGCTCGGGCAGGTTGCCCAGCGGCACCTCCACGTCGAGCGCCTCCTCGACCCGGTGCAGCAGCGCCAGCGTGGCCTTCGGCGACGGCGGCTGCGACACGTAGTGCGGCACCGCCGCCCAGAACGAGATCGCCGGGATCCCGGCCTGCACGCAGGCATCCTGGAACACCCCGACGATCCCGGTCGGGCCCTCGTAGCGGGAGCGCTCCAGCCCGTAGCGGGCCGCCGACTCGGTGTCGTAGGCCGCGCCGCTGACCGGCACCGGCCGGGTGTGCGGCGCGTCCGCGAGCAGGGCGCCGAGGGTGACCACGGTGCGGGCGCCGATCCGCTCGATCTGCTCGACGAGTTCGGCGCAGAACGCCCGCCAGCGCATGTTCGGCTCGATGCCGTGCACCAGCACCACGTCGTGATCGCAGCCGGGCGGGCGGCAGACCGTCAGCCGCGTGGTCGGCCAGGAGACCTGGCGGGTGATGCCGTCGACCAGCTTGACCGTGGGGCGGGTGACCTGGAAGTCGTAGTACGGGTCCGGGTCCACCTCGCTGAGCGGCTCCGCGTCCCAGATGAGCTGCAGGTGCTCGATCGCGGAACTGGCGGCGTCGCCTGCATCGTTCCAGCCCTCGAAGGCGCTGACGACGATCGGGTCGGTCAGCGGGGGCAGTTCGGCGCGCTGTTGTCCGGTGATGTGTGCGTCGCGATCGGTCACGGCGCCAGCCTACGACGCCACGCCGACGCGAGCGCCCGACGTCCCCGCCGAACATCATCCGCTGCGCGCGAACACCCGGGGCCGCTGTTTTTCCAAGCGGCGGTGGTCGCTTGCAGTGCGGTGCCGTGGTGGAACGATCCGCATCCCGGTTTGACGGGAGGGAGCCGGGGCCAGACCCTTTACCCGAGTCACCGTGGGTGTCAGCGGTCGAGGGAAGCCGATCCAGCCAGTGGACAGCACCGGAGCGTCACCGAGCGAAGGGACCGGGATATCCCCGAGTTCCCGGCTGCGGTTGTCGATCGGCCGCCGCCCGAAGGACTTGGCCCAGCTGGGCCTCGTCGGCGGGCTGCTCACGCTGAGCGTGCTGCTGGTCCTGGTGCCCGCCAACCCCGTCGAGCTCGCCGTCTACCAGCAGCTGGAGCGGATCCCGGCGGTCATCGACCCGCTGTGGGTGGTGCTCACCTGGGTCGGCGGCTGGGCCGGGATCGCCGGGGCCACCGCGGTGGCGATGTACTTCGGCTGGATCCGGGTGGCGCTGCTGTGCGCGGTGTCGGGCGCGGCGACCTGGGCCCTGGCCGGGCTCATGCAGCACGTCCTGGGCGTTCGTCCGGTGCCCGTGCCGTTCCCCGGGCCGCCGGGCGGTTTCCCGTTCCCTGCGGGCGAAGTGGCCATCGTGACCGTGCTGGCGGTGGTCGCCGCGCCCTACCTGGGCCGCACCGCGCGGTACCTCGGGTGGGCGCTCGCCGTGCTGGTCGGGGTGGCGGTGGTGCACCTCGGCGGGCACCTGCCGCTGGACGCCGTGGGTGGCGCGCTGCTGGGGTGGGGCGTCGGCCTGCTCTGCCACGTCGTCTGGGGCGCGCCGGGGCGGAAGATCTCCGGCCAGGTGATCCTGGGCGAGCTGGAGCTGGCCGGGCTGGAACCGACCTGGATCGTCGCGCTGCGCCACCGGCTGCTGGATCCGCGGGAGTTCGCCGTGGGCACCACGGCGGGGTGGACGCTGCGCGCCAAGGTGGTGCGGCGGATGAGCCGCCGCGCCGGGCCCTGGTACAAGATCAAGCGCCTGCTCACGATGCTCGACGTCCAGGACGAGCCGCGCCTGTCGACGCCGCACCACGAGGTGGAGCACGAGGCCTACGTGACGCTGCTCGCCGAACGGGCCGGGGTGCGAACCCCGCAGGTCGTGCTCGCATGCGACGTCAAGCACGCGCCCGCGCTGCTGGTGGTCCGCCAGGTGACCGGGCGCCGGCTGTCGGAGCTGCGCGGCGACGAGATCGATGACGAGCTGCTCGCGGCGATCTGGGCGCAGCTCGCGGCCCTGGGCGCGGCCCGCATCGCCCATCACGACCTTCGCGCGAAGAACATCCTGGTGGACGACGAGAACCGGCCGTGGCTGCTCAGCTTCACGTTCAGCCACGCGGGCGCGGAGGCGGCGCGCCTCGCCCAGGACCTGGCCGAGGCACTGGTGTCGATGGCGGCGGTGGTCGGCACCGAGCGCGCGGTGCGAAGCGCGATCAGCGCGCTGCCGGCCGAGCAGCTCGCGGCGGCGCTGCGGAACCTGGTGCCGCTGGCGCTGCCGCGGCGCATCAGGAGCCAGGCGGAGCGCGGGCGCTTCCTGCTGGCCGAGCTGCGCGAAACCCTGGCGGACGGGCTGGGCCTGCCGATCCCGGGCTTCCGCTCGCCGGTCCGCCCGATCACCGTGATCGGCCTGCTGCTCATCGCCGCTGCGGTGTACCTGCTGCTCCCGGAGCTGTCCAGCATGGGCGAGGTGCTCACGGCGGTGCGACACGCCAACTGGGGCTGGCTGGCGGTGGCGGTCGTGACGGGGTTCGTCGCGATCCTGCTGTCGTCGATCTCCGTGCAGGGCTCCAGCCGGATCCCGCTGCCGTTCTGGCGGACGTTCCTGGTGCAGATGGCGGCGGCGTTCACCGGGCGCACCACGCCCGGCGGCGCCGGGTTCTTCGGCATCAACGTGGTCTACATGGAACGCCTCGGGTTGCGGCGCCCGCTGGCGGTCGGGGTGACGCTGCTGAACCAGGCGGGCACCGGGGCGGTGGCGTTCGTCGTGGCCGTGATCGGCGTGTTCGCGGTCGGCCTGTCCGGCACGTTCACCAACCTGTCGATCCCGACCGGCTGGCCGGTGCTGGTCGGCACCGCCGCGGTCGTGGTGATCGCGGCGGCCGTGATCGCCTCGCCGTTCGGCCGCCGCCGGATCGTCGCGCCGTCGCTGGAGGTCGGCCGGGAGCTGCTGGAGACGTTGCGCCACCCGGTCCGCGCGCTCCAGCTCTTCGGCGGCGCGCTGGGTTACCTCGTGGTGTCGGGGCTGGGGCTGGCCGCGTCGCTGGCCGCGCTGCACCCGGACTTCTCCTGGACGGCCGTGACGGTCGTGTTCATCATCGGCAACACCCTCGGTCACCTGGTGCCCTCGCCCGGCGGGCTGGGCGCGGTCGAGGCGGTGCTGCTCGCGGGCCTCGGAGCGATGGGCGTGCCGGCGACGGCGGCGGTCACCGGAGTGCTGATCTCCCGCCTGCTGACGTACTGGCTGCCGGTCCTCCCCGGCATCGCGGTGTTCCGCTACCTCCAGCACCGAGGCCTCATCTGAGCGCCGGCCCGAAGCCCTCCCCCCCGTGCGGTCCGCAATTTCCATTGAAATCGAACCTTCGATTTCAATGGAAATTGCGGGACCAGGACGGGGATCCCGTGCCGCTGGGAGCCTCGTACCACACTGTGGGAATTGGGTTGGGATGCGCTCGTACGCTGGTCGGTATGCCGCATTCTCCCTGGTCACCGCTGCTGGAGGCGCTGGAGCGCCGGGTTCTCGTCGCCGACGGCGCGATGGGCACCATGCTGCAGGAGGTGCCGCTGGGCCTCGACGACTTCGCGGGCCTGGAGGGCTGCAACGAGATCCTCAACGCCACCCGCCCGGACGTGGTGCGCGGCGTGCACCGCGGCTACCTGGCGGCCGGGGCGGACGCGATCGAGACGAACACCTTCGGCGCGAACCTGGCCAACCTCGGCGAGTACGGCATCGCCGACCGCATCCGCGAGCTCTCCGAGCGCGGCGCGCGGCTGGCCAGGGAATGCGCCGACGAGTTCGCCACCGCCGAGCAGCCGCGGTTCGTGCTGGGCGCGATGGGGCCGGGCACCAAGCTGCCGACGCTGGGGCACGTGACCTTCGAGGCGCTGCGCGACGCCTACGCGGAGCAGACCGTCGGCATGCTCGACGGCGGGATCGACGCCGTGCTGGTGGAGACCTCGCAGGACCTGTTGCAGACCAAGGCTTCGGTGCTGGCCGCCAAGCGCGGCATGGCGCGGGCCGGGCGGCGGGTGCCGATCATCGCGCAGGTGACCGTGGAGACCACCGGCACGATGCTGCTGGGCACCGAGATCACCGCCGCGCTGACCGCGCTGGAGCCGCTGGGCATCGACCTGATCGGGATGAACTGCGCGACCGGTCCGGCCGAGATGAGCGAGCACCTGCGGCAGCTGGCCAAGCAATCGCGGGTGCCGCTGTCGGTGATGCCCAACGCCGGGCTGCCGCAGCTCGGTCCCGACGGCGCGGTGTACCCGCTGACGCCCGAGGAGCTGGCCGAGGCGCTCGCCGAGTTCGTCACGCAGTACGGCGCCCGGCTGGTCGGCGGCTGCTGCGGCACGACCGGCGAGCACATCCGCCAGGTCGTCGAGGCGGTGCGCGACCTGGCGCCGCCGCGGCGCGAGCCGCAGCCCGAGCCGGGCGTCAGCTCGCTGTACCAGGCCGTGCCGTTCGCCCAGGACGCGTCGGTGCTGGTGGTCGGCGAACGCACGAATGCCAACGGCTCCAAGGCGTTCCGCGAGGCGATGCTGGAGGGCGACTACGACTCCTGCGTCGAGATCGCCAAGGCCCAGACCCGCGACGGGGCGCACCTGATCGACCTCTGCGTGGACTACGTGGGCCGCGACGGGGCCGCCGACATGGCCGAGCTGGCCGCGCGGCTGGCCACCGCCTCGACGCTGCCGGTGATGCTGGACTCGACCGAGCCGCCGGTGCTGCGCGCCGGGCTGGAACGCCTCGGCGGCCGGTGCGTGGTCAACTCGGTCAACTACGAGGACGGCGACGGCCCGGATTCCCGCTACCGCCGCGTCATGGAGCTCGTCCGCGAGCACGGCGCCGCGGTGGTGGTGATGTGCATCGACGAGGACGGGCAGGCCCGCACCAAGGACTGGAAGCTGCGGGTCGCCGGCCGGATGATCGACGACCTGACCTCGAACTGGGGGATGGCGGAGTCGGACATCATCATCGACACCCTGACGTTCCCGATCTCCACCGGCCAGGAGGAGGTCCGCCGGGACGGCGTCGAGACCATCGAGGCGATCCGCGAGCTCAAGAGCACGCACCCGGAAGTCCGCACCACGCTGGGCATTTCGAACGTCTCCTTCGGACTGAACGCGGCGGCGCGGCAGGTGCTGAACTCGGTGTTCCTCAACGAGTGCCGGGAAGCGGGGCTGGACACGGCGATCGTGCACGCCTCGAAGATCCTGCCGATGAACAAGATCCCGGACGAGCAGCGGGAGGTCGCGCTCGACCTGGTCTACGACCGGCGCCGCGAGGGCTACGACCCGCTGCAGAAGCTGATGGAGCTCTTCGAGGGGCAGACCGCGAAGTCCAGCCGGGCGTCGCGGGCCGAGGAACTCGCGGCGCTGCCGTTGTTCGAGCGCTTGGAGCGACGGATCGTCGATGGCGAGCGCAACGGGCTGGAAGCCGACCTGGACGCGGCGATGGACGAGAAGCCGCCGCTGGAGATCATCAACGAGAACCTGCTGGCCGGCATGAAGGTCGTCGGCGAGCTGTTCGGCTCCGGTCAGATGCAGCTGCCGTTCGTGCTGCAGTCCGCCGAAGTCATGAAGGCCGCCGTCGCCTACCTGGAACCGCACCTGGAGCGGGAATCCGCCGCCGGCAAGGGCACTCTCGTGCTGGCCACCGTCAAGGGCGACGTGCACGACATCGGCAAGAACCTGGTCGACATCATCGTGTCCAACAACGGCTACAACGTGGTCAACCTCGGCATCAAGCAGTCGATCGGCACGATCCTGGACAGCGCGCAGCAGCACCGCGCGGACGCCATCGGCATGTCCGGGCTGCTGGTGAAGTCGACGGTGATCATGAAGGAGAACCTGGCGGAGCTCAACGCCAGGGGAGTGGCCGAGAAGTACCCGGTGCTGCTCGGCGGCGCCGCGCTGACGCGGTCCTATGTGGAGGGTGATCTCGACGAGCTCTACCGCGGCGAGGTGCGCTACGCCCGGGACGCCTTCGAGGGCCTGCGGCTGATGGATTCCATCATGGCCCGCAAGCGCGGCGGCGTGATCGTCCCGGATCAGGCGGAGGAGGCGAAGAAGGCGGAGCGCAAGGCCCGCCGGGAGCGGTCGCTGCGGATCGCCGAGAAGCGCAAGGCTGCGGCCGAACCCGAGCCGGTGACCCGCTCGGACGTGGCCGCCGGCGTTCCGGTGCCCACGCCGCCGTTCTGGGGCGGGCGCGAGGTGCGCGGCGTGCCGGTCGGCGAGTACTCCGCCTACCTGGACGAACGGGCCACGTTCTTCGGCCAGTGGGGGCTGCGCGGCGCGAAGGGCGGCCCGACCTACGAGGAACTCGTCGAATCCGAGGGGCGGCCGCGGCTGCGGTACTGGATGGACCAGCTCGCCACGGAGGGGATCCTGCAGCACGCGGCGGTGGTCTACGGCTACTTCCCGTGCGTGTCCGAGGGCGACGACCTGGTCGTGCTGGCTGGGCCCGCGGCGGACGCGCCGGAGCGCTGCCGCTTCGCGTTCCCGCGCCAGGCCCGCGACCGGCACCTGTGCCTCGCGGACTTCTTCCGCTCGCGGGAACGCGCCGAGGCGTCCGGGCAGGTGGACGTGCTGCCGCTGCAACTGGTCACGATGGGCCAGCCCATCGCCGACTTCGCCAACGAGCTGTTCGCCCGCAACGCCTACCGCGACTACCTGGAGATCCACGGCCTCGGCGTGCAGCTCACCGAGGCGCTGGCGGAGTACTGGCACCGCCGCGTCCGCCAGGAACTGCTGTTCGCCTCCGGCGTGCCGGTGGCGGCCGAAGATCCGTCCACTGTGGAGGAGTTCTTCCGGTTGGGCTACCGCGGCGCCCGCTTCTCGCTCGGCTACGGCGCCTGTCCGAACCTGGAGGACCGCGCCAAGATCGTCGATCTGCTGCGGCCGGAACGCATCGGCGTGACGCTGTCCGAGGAGTTCCAGCTGCACCCGGAGCAGTCCACCGACGCGATCGTCGCCCACCACCCGGAGGCCAAGTACTTCAACACCTGAGCTACCACTCGTCGTTCCGGTTCACCGCCTCGTAGGCGGTCTTGACCGGGGCCCAGCCGTTGCCGGTGTCGTGTGGGACGCCTTCGCTGGAGTGCCAGTAGCGGAGGTTGTGCTTGCCGCCGGCGATGTCGCGGATGCCGGAGTGCGTCACCTTCGGGCTGTTCCCGTTGAGGTACCGGAACTTGTGGTCGGCGTGGTAGCCCTTGTCGATCGCGGACGTGCCGCTGACCGTTTCGTCCTCGTTGGCGCCGGCGAACGTCCAGTCCGTCCCGGCCGCCCAGGACTGGCTCAGGCGGTTCTCCGGCGCGTGCAGGACGCGCATGAACTCCGAGTCCGGGTCCATCGACTTCCACTGCGTGGTGTCCGAGGCGTCCGGGTTGCGCACGCCCCGGTGCGGGGTGCCGAGCGTGACGACGTCGCCGACCTTCAGCGGCCCGTTCGGGAAGCCCGACCAGCCCTTGGCCGAACCCAGCAGCGCGACGCGGGTGACCAGCCCGCCCATCGAGTGCGCCACGATGTCGACCGATTCGCCCTTCTTCGTGTGGTGCTCGTAGATGTAGTTGGCGAAGTCGGCGGCCACGTGCTTGATCCGCGTGCCGGTGGTGTTGTCGTCGCTGATCGAGACGTCGCAGCCGGTGTCGCCCTTGTAGTAGCCGACGGTCTTCAGCTGCCCGCCGGGCCAGCCGCGCTTCTCGAAGTAGTCGACGGCGTTGCCCCAGATGGTCTTGCAGTTCGCGTCGCTGCCCGGGTTGTAGCCGTGCACGAAGTAGACCGGATTGTTCCCCGCCGCCGAGGTTTCCGGGTTTTCCGGTTGCGCCGCAGCCGTTCCGCCGAGCGCCAGCAACGCGACCGCGAGCAACGCCGCCGCGGCCCGGCCCGTCCTGCTGAACACCATGCGCGTCCTCCTCCCAACGGGAATGCGGCCTTCCAAGGTAGGTGAAGCCGATCTCGCCTTCCGGCCGAACGATCACGCGTCGCTCGTTCGGGCCGCCGCGTTGGGCCGACCGGGCCCGGGCCGCGCGTCGATTGCTCCGATCGTGGCCGGTGGGGCGGGGGACGAGGGATTGAACACTTTCGCTGGGGGAGGCCGGACCTCGGGTGCTGTACTGGTGGAGGTCATGGTCCACACCTCCTCCCGGAACGGAGATCCCCGAGTGACCCGCGACGCCGGTCAGAACTCGCCCGCCGCAGTGCTGTTCGACATGGACGGCACGCTCGTCGACTCCGAGAAGCTGTGGACCATCGCGCTGGACGACTACGCACGGCATCTCGGCGGCGCGCTCACCGACGCGACCCGGGAGGCGATGGTCGGCTCCAACATGACCCGCAGCATGCGAATGCTGTTGGTCGATGTCGGGATCGCGGGCGTCCCGGAAGAAGTCGGCACTGCGGAGGTCGACGCGGCGGCGAAGTGGGTCGCGGCCCGCATGGAGGAGCTGTTCGAGCTGGGCCTGCCGTGGCGGCCGGGCGCGCCGGAGGCGCTGCGCGAGGCCCGCGAGCTGGGCATCCCCACCGCGCTGGTGACCTCCACGATCCGTCCCCTGACGGAGCTGGCGCTGGAAACCCTCGGCCGGGACTCGTTCGACGTGACGGTCTGCGGCGACGAGGTGGACGGCAAGAACAAGCCCGAGCCGGAGCCGTACCTGAAGGCCGCGCGGCTGCTCGGCGTCGATCCGGCGCGGTGCGTCGCGATCGAGGACTCCCCGACCGGGGTGGCCGCGGCCGAGGCCGCCGGCTGCCTGGTGATCGCCATCCCCTGCGAGGTGCCGCTGCAGCCCGGCCCGCACCGGGTCCTGCGCGACTCGCTGGCGGACGTGGACTTCGCCGCCCTCGGTGAGCTGTTCGCCCGGGCGGCGTGATGATCGACGTGCCGGTCGTCCTGGCCGGGTACGGGCCGGTGGGGCGGGAGTACGTCGAGCTGGTCCGGCGGCACCGCGCGCGCTGGCGCGACACCTACGGCGCCGACCTGCACGTCGTCGCCGTCCGCGGCAGGCAGTCGCAGGTCCGGGTCGATGGCGCCGTGCCGTCCCGCGGACAGTGGGATCCCGCCGGTGAGATCGCCGAACTGCTCGCCGGCGCCCGGGTGCTGGCGCAGGCCGTGCCCTCGGACGGCAGCGACCAGCCCGCGCTGGACGCCCTGCAGGCGTTGCAGCAGGGCGCGCACGTCGTGACCGCGACGAAGTCGCACCTGCTCACGCATTGGCGGAAGCTCGACGAGGCCGCGCGCCTGGCCGGGCGGTCGGTGCGGATCTCCGGGGCGACCGGCGCCGCGATGCCGGCCGGTGACCTGGCCCGCTCGGTGCTGCGCGGCTTCGACGTCCGCGCCGTGCAGGGCTGCCCGAACGGCACCGCGACCTTCGTCCTCGACCGGATCGCCGCAGGTCACGGCCTGGCCGGTGCGGTCGTCGAAGCCCAGCGGCGCGGCATCGCCGAGGCCGACCCCACCGCCGACCTCTCCGGCAAGGATGCCGCGACCAAGCTCCGGCTGATCACCGGCCTGCTGTGGGGCTGGGACCCGGCGGACGTCGCGGTCGCGGCGGAGCCGATCCGCGAACCGCTGCCGCCGGTGCCGGAAGGCCACCGGCTCCGGCAGGTCGCCAGCGCGCAGCGCGAGGAGCCTGGGCTGGTGCGCGTCGAGCTGCGCGCCGAACCCGCGGCGAGCACCTTCGGCGCGCTGCTGGGGCCGGAGAAGGCGATCAGCTACGACTGCGGCGAAGCCGGGACGGTCGCAGTCTCCGGCGGCCGGTCGAGCCCGCGGGGCGCCGCGCTGGCCATGATCAAGGACACGCTCGGGGCGGTGCTGGAGGCGACCACCGGGTTCCACTGAGGTGTCCGGCGGGTGACGCGCCGTGATGAAACCCGCAAACGAGCGGGTCCGCCTTCTGGTTCGGCGGCCCGGGATGCAAGGATCGTGGACTGTGAAGACCTTCGACGAGTTGTTCGCCGAACTGCAGGAACGAGCCCGGACCCGTCCGGAGGGCTCGGCGACGGTGGCCGCGCTCGACGCCGGGACGCATGCCCAGGGCAAGAAGGTCCTCGAAGAGGCCGGCGAGGTGTGGATCGCCGCCGAGCACGAATCGGACGAACAGCTCGCCGAGGAGATCTCGCAGCTGCTGTACCGGCTGCAGGTCATCATGCTGGGGCGCGGACTGTCCCTTGAGGACGTCTACCGCTACCTGTGAACCCAACCCAGGAATAGCCGAGGAGATCGAGTTCCATGCTGCGTGTGGCTGTGCCCAACAAGGGCACCCTCGCCGGTCCCGCATCCGAGATGCTCGCGGAAGCCGGGTACCGGCAGCGCCATGAGCAGCGGGACCTCACCGTCCTGGACACCACCAACGACGTCGAGTTCTTCTTCCTGCGCCCCAAGGACATCGCGATCTACGTCGGCTCCGGCGAGCTCGACCTCGGGCTCACCGGCCGCGACCTGGCCCGCGATTCCGGCGCCCCGGTCGAGGAGCGGCTCGCGCTCGGCTTCGGCGGCTCCACGTTCCGCTACGCCGCCCCGGCGGGCCCGCACGACTGGACCGTCGCGGACCTGCAGGACAAGCGGATCGCCACGTCCTACCCGAGGCTGGTCACCGACGACCTCGCGCAGCACGGCGTGACGGCCGACGTCATCCGGCTCGACGGCGCGGTGGAGATCTCCATCCAGCTCGGCGTCGCCGACGCCATCGCCGACGTGGTCGGCTCCGGCCGCACGCTGCGCCAGCACGGCCTGGTCGCCTTCGGCGAGCCGATCTGCAACTCCGAGGCGGTGGTGATCGAGCGCCGCGGTTCGGACGACGAGCAGGCCAAGAACCAGCTCATCGCCCGCCTGCAGGGCGTGGTGTTCGCCCAGCAGTACGTGATGCTGGACTACAACTGCCCGCGCGATCTGCTCGACGACGCCACCAAGGTGACGCCGGGCCTGGAGTCGCCGACTATGTCGCCGCTGGCCGACGACCGCTGGGTGGCGGTGCGCGCGATGGTCTCCCGCAAGGACGCCCCGGCGATCATGGACCGCCTCGCCGCGGTCGGCGCCAAGGCCATCCTGTCCTCCGACATCAGGGCCTGCCGCCTCTGAAGCCTGGTCCGAACGCCACGCCCACCCGGTCCGCGCCGGGTGGGCGTGGCGTTTTCTGCCGGTGCTCCGGTGAACACCGCGTTCCTCGCGAGTTCGTCCTGTATGTCCGATTGCTCCACCGGATTGTGATCCGAGTGCCCCGAGTCGGCCGTGGCGATTGCGGATAATGGAATCCGAGACGATCTTGGACGAGCCGGTGGGGGTGAGGAAATGGCCGTCGTGGTACCGGGAACTACCCCGCCGCGGTGGGAGCTCTACGAGGGGATGCCCTGCTGGATAGAGCTGATCACCACGGATCTCGAGCGGGCCCAGGAGTTCTACTCCGGGTTGTTCGACTGGACGTACGAAACCCATCGCGATCCGGTCTCCGGTGAACACGTGATCGCCATGCGCGAGGGTTTCCCGGTGGCCAGCCTGCGGGCCGCCTCCGGTGACCAGTCGAGCTGGCGGCTCTACCTGGCCACCGCGGACTGCGAGGCCTTCGCGGAGCGGGCCGTGGCGCTGGGCGCGACGGTGACCGTGCCGCGCAACGAGGTGCCCGGGCTGGGCGCCAAGACGGTGCTGGTCGGGCCGGCCGGGGCCGAGTTCGGGCTGCTGGAACCCGAGGAGTCCTGGCAGTTCGACGTCGGGCTGCCGGGCACCCTGATGTGGGCCGAGCTGGTCACCATCAAGGCGCAGACCGCGGACAACTTCTTCCAGGAGCTCTTCGGCTACAGCGCCGAGCAGTTCGGCACCGAGCACCGCTCGGACTACTCCGTCTGGTACCTCGGGGACGAGTCGGTGTGCGCCCGGGTCAGCATGATCCGCGACTTCATCACCGAGTCCACCAAGCCGCACTGGCTGCTCTACCTCGGCGTCGACGCGGAGGTCGGCACCGACGAGCTGGTCCGCCGCGCGATCGGCCTCGGCGGCCGCGTGCGGGTGGATCCGTACGACTCCAGCATCGGCCGGGTCGCGGTCCTCCGGGATCCCAGCGGCGCCCGCTTCGCGGTCATCGACCCGACCCAGGCCGGTGACTTCGGCACCGCCGCCAACTACGACCCCTACGAGGACTGACCGCCCGCCGGGGGATCGCAGTTTCAATTGAAACTGCGACCCCCGGGCGGCGGGTCAGTCGGTGCGGTCGAGGACGGATTCCGGGCCCGGGTCGGGTTCCGGCCAGCCCGGGTAGGGCGGCGGGGTGCCGCCGAAGGCCGGGCACAGCGGCTTGTGGTCGCAGTAGTCGCACAGGCGGCTGGGGTTCGGCCGGAAGTCACCCGTCTTGCCCGCCCGCAGGATCGCCTGCCAGATCGCCTCCAGGGTGCGCTCGAAGCGGCGCAGCTCCGTCTCGTCCGGCGTGTAGGCCAGCCGCTGCTTGCTGGCCAGGTACATCAGCAGCAGCTGGCGGGGGATCTCGCCACGGGTGCGCCACAGCACCAGGGCGTAGAACTTCATCTGGAACATCGCCTTGGCCTCGCCGATCTCCCGCGGCGCGGCACCGGTCTTGTAGTCGACCAGCCGGATCTCGCCGGTCGGGGCCACGTCGACGCGGTCGATGAACCCGCGCAGCAGCACTCCGGAGTCGAGCTCGGTCTCCACCCGCAGCTCGCAGGCCTCCGGCTCCAGCCGGCGCGGGTCCTCCAGCTCGAAGTAGGCGTCCAGCAGCGCGTTCGCCGACTCCAGCCAGCCCGCCAGCTCGGGATCGCCGGGCCCGTCGAACAGCTCGCCGAGCTCGGGCTGCTGCGCGAGCAGCTCCTCCCAGGCCGGCTGCAGCAGTGCCCGCGCCTGCGCCTGGTCGCGCTCGGCCGTCGGCAGTCCGAACAGCCGCTCCAGCACCGAATGCACCACGGTGCCGCGCACCTGCGCCTTGCTGGGCGTTTCCGGCAGCCGGTCCACGGCGCGGAACCGGTAGAGCAGCGGGCACTGCTTGAAATCGCTCGCGCGGGACGGGGACAGCGCCGGCCGTCTGGGCCCGCCGTCCTGGAGTGTCCCGCCTGTCGCCTGCGCAGGTTCCGCCATGGCCCGTGACCCTAATCGAGCCGACCGACACGCGATCACCCCCTGCACGGATCACGACTGCCCCACGGGCGGGGCACTACCCTGCGTGCATGCCGTCGACCGCGTCCCCGCCCGCCCGGCCCAAGTTGAACGACGGCGGCCTGCTGCTGTGCCGCATCGCCGGGGTGCCGGTGCTGCTGTCGCCGTCGTGGTGGCTCGGGGCGGCGCTGATCGTGCTGCTCTACACGCCGCTGGTGGGCCGGATACTGCCGGGCGCGGGGATCTGGGAGAGCGCGCTGCTGGCGGCGGTGTTCACCGTGCTGCTGGCGGTTTCGGTGCTGCTGCACGAGCTCGGGCACTGCATCGTCGCGCTGCGCCTGGGACTGCCGGTGCGGCGGGTTCGCCTGTTCCTGCTCGGCGGCCTGTCGGAGATCTCCCGGACGCCGCCGAAACCCACCCAGGAGGGCCTGATCGCGGCGGCCGGGCCCGCGGTGTCGATGGCGCTGGCGCTGGCGACCGGCATCGGCTGGTTCGCGCTGGTGCCCGGCGGCGCGATCTGGCTGCTTGTCGCGCAGACCTGCGTGGCGAACCTCGCGGTGGCGGTGTTCAACCTGCTGCCGGGCCTGCCGCTGGACGGCGGCCGGATGCTGCGGGCGCTGACCTGGCGGCTCACCGGCAAGCGCGCCACGGGCACCACGGCGGGCGTGATCGGCGCGGGAGCGGTGGCGGCGGTCCTGATCGGCTGGGCGCTGGTCGGCCTGCTCAACAACGCCCAGGACCAGTGGCTGCGGCTGGGCGTGTGCGTGCTGATGGCGTGGTTCGTGGTGGCCGGTGCGAGCGCGGAGCACGCGGCCGAGCAGCGCAAGCGCTGGCCCACGGGCCTGGCGCTGGGGGACCTGGTGCGCCCGGTCCTGCAGCTCCCGGCGGAGAGCCCGGTGGGCGATGCGCTGCTGGCGGCGGCGGGCCGGGGCGTGGTGCTGGTGCGGGCCGACGGCATCGCGGTCGGCCTGCTCGACCAGACCGCGGCGGAGCGCCTGGCGACCCACGCGCCGAACGAACCGGCCGAACGCGCGGCCGAACCGGTCGACCCGGACACGATCCTGCTCGACAGCGAGACCCCGGACGCGATCCTGGAGCGGGTGCAGTCGGTGCTGGCCTGGCAGTTCCTCGTGGTCGACAGCGAGGGCAGGCCCAGCGGCGTGCTGCGCCGCGAGGACCTCCGCAACGCGCTGCGCTCCCGTCGCGGGTGAGCCGCCCGCGAGCGTTTTGGGGTGTCATAGCGCCCCGAAACGCTCACGGGACCTGCGCGGCGGCAATGGGGTGGCGGAAGCCGATCCGAGCCTTCTTCGGACGCTCTGCGACGATGGTGCGCTGTACCAGCGTGGAGAAGGTAGGCAGCAGTTGAGCAGCACCGTCAGCGGTGAGTTCCAGCCCGGCGACCGGGTCCAGTTGACCGACCCGAAGGGCCGGAAGTACACGGTCGTCCTGGAGCAGGGAGGGGAGTACCACACGCACCGCGGTGCCCTCGCGCACGACGACCTGATCGGCAAGCCGGAGGGCTCGGTGGTGACCTCGGCGGGCGGCACGTCGTTCCTGGCGCTGCGGCCGCTGCTGGCCGACTACGTGCTGTCGATGCCGCGCGGCGCCCAGGTCATCTACCCGAAGGACGCGGCGCAGATCCTCATGTGGGGCGACATCCGCCCGGGCGCGCGGGTGCTGGAGGCCGGTGCCGGATCGGGCGCGCTGAGCTGCTCCCTGCTGCGCGCGGTCGGCCCCGAGGGCAGCGTGACGTCGTTCGAGGTGCGCGAGGACCACGCGGAGCACGCGGAGCGCAACGTGCGGCGCTTCTTCGGCGACAAGCCGGACAACTGGACGCTGCAGCTGGGCGACGTCCAGGAGTACGACGGCGACCCGGTCGACCGGGTGGTGCTCGACATGCTCGCGCCGTGGGACGTCCTGGACAAGGTCCACGAGAAGCTGCTGCCCGGCGGCGTCCTGGTCGTCTACGTGGCCACGACGACCCAGCTGTCCCGGATCACGGAGGCGATCCGCGAGCAGCAGAACTGGACGGAACCCCAGTCCTGGGAAACGCTGCTGCGCCCGTGGCACGTGGTGGGCATGGCGGTCCGCCCGGACCACCGGATGGTGGCGCACACGGCGTTCCTCCTGACGACCCGCCGCCTGGCGGACGGCGTGACCCCGCCCCGGGTCCAGCGCCGCCCCAGCAAGGGCTGAACGCGAAAGGCCCGCCCCGGACCGGGGCGGGCCTTCTCACGTGATCGGGGTTCGATCAGCAGAACTTCCAGGAACCGTCTTCGACGATCATCTTCATGTCCTCGTCGATCTGCTGGTCGGGCATCAGGTCGGCCACGTTCTGGCCCATGATCTCGACGTCGGCGGTGATGCTGATGTTGCCGGAGACCTTGGCCGTGGCGGTGTTGTCGCCGTTGTCCTTGACCTCGCCCAGCTTCATCTCGATCTTCATGCCGTCGATCAGCTTCTGGATGTCGGCGTCGGTGAGGCCGAACTCCTTGAGGTCCTGGAAATCGGCGCTCTTGCCCTCGAAGGTGTCCATCATCTCCTGGAACTTCTCCTGCTCCTTCTTGCAGGAGAGAGGCTGCAGGCTGGCGAAGTCCTTCTGGTTGATCGCGTCGATGCCCTGCTGGGCGACCTTGCGGGGGTCGCCGGGGCCGCCGGTGAAGACGATCACCAGGGTGATCACCAGGCCGATCACGACGAGGCCGCCGACGCCGCCCAGGATCCACGGCAGCGGGGACTTCTTCTTCGGCGCGTCGAAGCCCGGCTGGCCGAAGCCGCCGCCCTGCGGCGGGTACGGGGGCTGCTGGCCGAAGCCCTGCTGCGGCTGCGGGCCGCTCTGCGGGTACGCGCCGCCCTGCTGGGGCTGGCCGCCGCTGGGCGGGTAGGCGCCGCCCGGCTGGCCGCCGAAGCCCTGCTGCGGCTGGCCACCGCTGGGCGGGTACTGGCCGCCGGGCTGCTGCCCCCAGCCGTCCTGCCCGGGCGGCTGCTGCGGTGGGTACGTCATGGGTCCTCCCCCTTGCTCACATGCTCTTGCTGCGGGCTCACTGGTCGAGCTGGCAGACCTTCCAGGTGCCGTCCTCCACGACCAGGCCCATCGTCTGGTCCACAGGTGTGGACGATCCGTCGGCCTCGTAGGTTCCGGTCAACTTCGCGGTGGCCTGGTCGCCACGCTCGGTCACCTCGCCGAGCTTGACGTTGAACTTCCACTGGCGGAGCTGGCTCATCGCCTTGCTCAGCTCGGCCTTGTTGGAGTCGCAGAACAGGCTGCTCACGCCGTTGAAGTCGCCGGCGTTGACCTTCTGGACGACCTCCTGCGCGACCGGCCGGGCCTCGCCGGGCCCGCTGTTCAGCCAGAAGAACACCCCGACGCCGGCCCCTGCGAGGACGACCAGCGCCCCGACCAGGCCGAGGATCAGCGGCAGCTTCGACTTCTTCCGCTGCGGCGGCTCGATGTCGGCGAAGCCGTTGGGCTCCTGGATCCAGGAGCCGGGGCCGAACTCGCTGCCCCACTGGGGGGCCATGGGCGCCTGCTGCTGGTCCGGGCCCTGCTGGCCCCAGCCGGTGTGCTGGTTGCCGTACCAGGCGGGCTGCTGCTGCGGGGTTTCCGGCGGACCCTGCTGAGGGAACCCGTTGCCCGCGGGTTGCTGCCCCCACCCGCCTTGTCCAGGCTGCTGCGGCGGATAGGTCATGGCTCCTCCCCGGAGTGGTGCGTTGCTGCTTTCGGCGGCCGTAAGTAGATCAGAGCCCGCGACGCGTGGTGCACGGAGTGGACTTTTCGGCACTCAATCGTCATGGGGAATTCGCCGGGCTGGAGTGGCGTCCAGGGGCAGTTGTTCCAAATGATGGGAGAAGTGCCGGATGCGCTCGCAGCCGGGCGGCCGCAACGCCACCCGGTTGCCGGATCGGTTAACCCGGATGCCCGCCGACCGTCCCGATCCGCGTGGCGCAACGGAAAACCGGTGCTCGTGGGGCCGCGTCGTCCGATCGGGAACGTATCGAACGGACCATGATCGTCAACGCAACGTGTCCGCCCCGCCCGGCCGAAACGCGACCCGCTGGCGCCAACCTGGCCCGCCTCATGGGTATTCGCGGATTTTTGTGGCACGCTGGGCGATCCGGCGGGCATCAACGACGCCGCCGTCGTCGGTGATCGCCGGTACCGTGGTGGTACGAGCACGGGAGGAGGGTGCCGACATGCAGCACGACCGTCCCGGCAGCCGGCCTGAGGAGGGCGGCGAGCAGTACAGCGGTGGCTCCGCAGAACTCCGCAGCCAGATTCGTCTCCTGGAAGACGAGGTTGCACTGCTGCGCCGCAGGCTCAACGAGTCTCCCCAACAGGCCCGGTTGCTGGAAAAGCGGCTGGCCGAGGCATCCGAGAGAGTGAGCCAGCTCACCGAACGGAACGCCAAACTCACCGAGACCCTGAAGGAAGCGCGGGGCCAGCTGATGGCGCTGCGCGAAGAAGTCGACCGCCTCGCGCAGCCCCCCAGCGGTTACGGGGTCTTCCTGCACGGCTACGAGGACAGCACGGTCGACGTGTTCACGTCTGGTCGCAAGATGCGGGTGGCGGTGTCACCCAACGTCGAGACGGAGGAACTGAGACTGGGCCAGTCGGTGCGCCTCAACGAGGCCCTGACTGTGGTGGAGGCTGGTGCGTTCGAGCGAACCGGTGAGGTCTGCACCTTCCGGGAGCTCCTGTCCAGCGGTGCCGGGGAGAGCCCCCGGGCGCTGGTGCTGGGCCACACCGACGAGGAACGCGTCGTGTGGGTCACCGAACCGCTGGCCGCGTCCGGGCTGAAGGCCGGCGACTCGGTGCTGATCGACAGCAAGGCGGGCTACGCCTACGACGTGGTGCCGAAGGCCGAGGTCGAAGACCTCGTGCTGGAGGAGGTGCCCGACGTCGGGTACCAGGACATCGGTGGGCTGGCCGGCCAGATCGAGCAGATCCGGGACGCGGTGGAGCTGCCGTTCCTGCACTCCGACCTCTACATCGAGTACCAGCTGCGGCCGCCGAAGGGCGTGTTGCTGTACGGCCCGCCGGGCTGCGGCAAGACGCTGATCGCCAAGGCCGTCGCCAACTCGCTGGCGAAGCAGGTCGCCGCCGCGCGCGGCGACGACGACGGCCACGCCAAGTCCTTCTTCCTGAACATCAAGGGTCCCGAACTCCTCAACAAGTTCGTCGGCGAAACGGAGCGGCACATCCGGCTGATCTTCCAGCGGGCGCGGGAGAAGGCCTCCGAGGGCACCCCGGTGATCGTGTTCTTCGACGAGATGGACTCGATCTTCCGGACCCGCGGCAGCGGCGTCTCCTCCGACGTGGAGACGACCATCGTGCCGCAGCTGCTCAGCGAGATCGACGGTGTCGAAGGGCTGGAGAACGTCATCGTCATCGGCGCCTCCAACCGCGAGGACATGATCGACCCGGCGATCCTGCGGCCGGGGCGGCTGGACGTGAAGATCAAGATCGAGCGTCCGGACGCGGAGTCGGCGAAGGACATCTTCTCCAAGTACCTGACCAAGGAACTGCCGATCCACGAGGAAGACCTCAAGGAGTTCGGCGGCGACAAGGGCGCGTGCGTGGAGGCGATGATCCAGACCACGGTCGAGCGGATGTACGCCGAGACCGAGGAGAACCGGTTCCTGGAGGTCACCTACGCCAACGGCGACAAGGAAGTCCTGTACTTCAAGGACTTCAACTCGGGCGCGATGATCCAGAACATCGTGGACCGGGCGAAGAAGGCGGCCATCAAGTCGGTGCTGGAGACCCGCCAGCCGGGCCTGCGCGTGCAGCACCTGCAGGACGCCATCGTCGACGAGTTCGCCGAGAACGAGGACCTGCCCAACACCACCAACCCGGACGACTGGGCCCGCATCTCCGGCAAGAAGGGCGAGCGGATCGTCTACATCCGCACCCTGGTCAGCGGGAAGAGCCAGGAATCCGGCCGAGCGATCGACACGGCCACGAACACGGGCCAGTACCTGTAAGGCCGACCTCGGGGCCGCCATCTCCGCGGGGGTGGCGGCCCCGAGCTGTGCCGCAGGCCGACAGAGGTTAGGTTCCAGGCATGCTCCCAGCGCAACGATCGGTGCAGCGCCTAGGACTCGGTCTCGCCGCGCTCGGCAGGCCCGCGTACATCAACGTCGGTCGCGCCGCCGTGCTGCCCGTGCAGCGCACCGCGCAGGCGATGCGGGAACGCACCCGGACGGTGCTGGACGCCGCGTACGCCAACGGGATCCGCTGGGTGGACACGGCCCGCTCCTACGGCAGCGCCGAGCAGTTCCTCGCGGACTGGCTGCGGGAGCGCGGCCACCAGGACGTCGCGGTGTCCAGCAAGTGGGGGTACGCCTACGTCGCGCAGTGGCGCATCGAGACCGAGGTGCACGAGGTCAAGGAGCACTCGGTGGAACGCCTGCGCACCCAGTGGGCCGAGACCCGGACGCTGCTCGGCGACCGCATCGACCTCTACCAGGTGCATTCGCTGACCACCAGCAGCCCGCTGTTCGACGACCTGGCGCTGCAGCACGAGCTGGCGCGGATCCGGGACGCCGGGGTGCAGCTGGGCTTCTCCACCAGCGGCGCGGCGCAGGGCGAAACCATCGAGCGCGCCTGGGAGATCGAGGTGGGCGGGCGGCAGCTGTTCAGCGCCGTGCAGTCCACATGGAACACCCTGGAGCCGTCCGCGAGCCGCTTCCTGGCCGAGGCGCACACCGGCGGCTGGCGGGTGCTGGTGAAGGAGACCCTGGCGAACGGGCGGCTCGCGGTGGATCCGCCCGCGGAGCTCACCAGGGTCGCCGACCGGCACGGGGTGGGCACCGATGCCATCGCGCTCGCGCACGTCCTGCGCCAGCCCTGGGCCGACGTGGTGCTCGTCGGCGCGGCCAGCGTCGAGCAGCTGGAGTCGAACCTGGCGGCCTGCCGGGTGGAGCTCACCGACCAGGACCTCGACGCGCTGAGCCGGCTGGCCCGCGACGCCGCGACCTACTGGGGCGAACGCGCCGAACTCCCCTGGCACTGAGCCCGCGCCAGCATCTCCAGTTTCAATTGAAACTGGACCTCACCGAACCGGGTGGGTGCATCAGTTTCAATTGAAACTGCGGACCTCCGTCACGATCGGGCGAACCACTCCTCGGCGAACTGGCGGCCGTCCGGCACGAACGGCCACCCGGGGTCGTTCAGGCGCTCGCGGAGCTCGCCCAGGGGCATCCACCAGCCCTCGGCGACTTCTTCCGGCTGGTGGACGATCGGGCCGTCCCACAGCGCCTCGTAGAGGAATCCGTGGTAGCGCACGGTGCCCTGCTCGTAGGTGGAGCGGAACAGGTAGCGCACCGGCACGTCGCGCACACCGAGTTCCTCGGCGAGTTCGCGCACCGCGGTGACATCGGGATCCTCGCCGGCCGCGACCACGCCGCCCGCCGCGCAGTCGTGCATGCCCGGGTAGACGTCCTTGGTGTCGGTGCGGCGGTGCACGTAGATGCTGTTGCGGTCCGGGGAGAGCAGGAGCACCGCCGAGGCCGCGTGCCAGAGGCCTTCCGCGCGCATCCGCCGCCGCGTCGCGCTGCCCACGACACTCCCGGCCGCGTCGTACACCGCCACCGATTCCTCGCCCGCGCTCATGGCCCAATCGTCGCACCCTCCCTTCGAGGCACACGCGTTGCGCCGAATCGGGTCGACTCGGATCCCTGTGGCGTGCGGCACTCCGCTTGGTCGGTGAGACCCCGTACGCTGCGAGGTATGCGGCGGATCATGGGAACCGAGGTGGAGTACGGCATCGTCGTGCCGGGCGATTCCGGCGCCAACCCGGTGCTGACCTCCACGCACATCGTGCTGGCCTACGCGGCGGCGGCCGACATCCCGCGGGCGCGGCGCGCCCGCTGGGACTACGAGGTCGAGTCGCCGTTGCGCGACGCCCGCGGTTTCGACCTCAGCACAGCGGCGCAGCAGACCAACGGATCGGACGGCGACGACCTCGGGGCGGCCAACGTCATCCTGACCAACGGCGCGCGGCTGTACGTCGACCACGCGCACCCCGAGTACTCGGCGCCCGAGGTGACCAACCCGCGCGACGCGGTCATCTGGGACAAGGCCGGTGAGCGCGTCATGGAGGAGGCGGCGATCCGGGCCGCCAGCGTGCCCGGCAGCGCGCCGATCCAGCTGTACAAGAACAACGTCGACGGCAAGGGCGCCAGCTACGGCACCCACGAGAACTACCTGATGTCCCGCAGCACCCCGTTCACCTCGGTAATCGGCGGCCTGACCCCGTTCTTCGCGTCCCGCCAGGTGATCTGCGGTTCGGGGCGCGTCGGCATCGGCCAGGCGGGGGAGAAGGCCGGCTTCCAGCTCTCCCAGCGCTCCGACTACATCGAGGTCGAGGTCGGCCTCGAGACGACGCTCAAGCGCGGCATCATCAACACCCGCGACGAGCCGCACGCCGACGCCGACAAGTACCGGCGGCTGCACGTCATCATCGGCGACGCCAACCTCGCGGAGACCTCCACCTACCTCAAGCTCGGTGCCACCGCGCTGGTGCTGGACATGATCGAGTCCGGGCAGCGCTTCGACGACCTGAAGCTGGCCGACCCGGTGCAGGCGGTGCACCTGATCAGCCACGACCCGACCCTCAAGCAGACCGTCGAGCTCACCGACGGGCGCCGGTTCACCGGCCTGGACCTGCAGCGCGCCTACCACGAGCGCGCCGCCCGGCACCTCGACGAGCACGGCGCCGAGCGCCCTGCCCGCGACGTGCTGGACACCTGGGGCGAGGTGCTGGACCTGCTCGGCGGCGACCCGATGGACTGCGCCGACCGGCTGGACTGGCCCGCCAAGCTCCGGCTCATGGAGAGCTACCGGGCGCGCGACGGCCTGGGCTGGGCGTCGCCGCGGCTGCACATGGTCGACCTGCAGTACTCGGACGTCCGCCTGGACAAGGGCCTGTACAACCGGCTGGTCGCGCGCGGCTCGATGAAGCGCCTGGTCAGCGAGGAGGAGGTGCGGGATGCGGTGACCACGCCGCCGGAGGACACCCGCGCCTACTTCCGCGGCCGGTGCCTGGAGCGCTACCCGTCGGAGGTGGCCGCGGCGTCCTGGGATTCGGTCATCTTCGACCTGGGCCGGGAATCCCTGGTGCGCATCCCGACGTTGGAACCGCTGCGCGGCACCAAGGCCCACGTGGGCGCCCTGCTGGAGGCGGCGGCCAGCGCCGAAGAACTGGTCGACTCGCTGACGAAGGGCTGATCCACCGGCCGGTGAACACGTTTCGTGCACGTCAGCCCGGTGTGGATGATCGAAATGACGCCCGGCTGGACGTGGGCGAACGGGTGTCGGATGGGTAGTGTTCACAGCAGGGTGTCCCCACTGCCGGGAGAACATCCGGAAGGCGAGCACCGGGAGGCAAGATGTCCCAGGAAAAGGTTCAGCGGCACGGCGGCGGCGAAGGCGACGAAGAGCAGGGTCCGGAGGCCGCCGGTCAGGAACGTCGCGAAAAGCTCGGCGAGGACGTCGACGCCATCCTGGACGAGATCGACGACGTCCTGGAGGAGAACGCCGAGGACTTCGTCCGCGCCTACGTGCAGAAGGGCGGCCAGTAGCCCGGCGGGCCCGGTCGTGACGTCGACGCCGGGCCGGGAAACTCCGGCCCGGCGTTGTCGGCTGCGCGCCGGATCATGACTAAAGTGCTGTTGAAGTCGAAAGCCCTTCGATCGGGAGACGATGTCGCTGATGGATCCGAGCTCGGGCCAGGCCCTGCCCGCCGCCTACCTCACGCCGGGGTCTTACTCGTTCACCGACTTCCTCCGCGCTACCGCGCCCGAGCTGCTGCCCGGGGGTCGCAAGGTGCCGGAGGGCACCGTGCAGGCCCCGCACGGCACCACGATCGTCGCGGTGACCTTCCGCGGCGGCGTCCTGCTGGCCGGTGACCGCCGAGCCACCATGGGCAACCTGATCGCCCAGCGGGACATGGAGAAGCTGTTCGTCACCGACGCCTACTCGGCAGTCGGCATCGCGGGCACCGCCGGGGTCGCGCAGGAGCTCGTCAAGCTGTACGCGGTGGAGCTGGAGCACTACGAGAAGCTCGAAGGCGTCTCGCTCTCGTTGGACGGCAAGGCGAACCGGCTGGCCAACATGCTGCGCGGCAACCTCCAGGCCGCGATGCAGGGCCTCGCGGTGGTGCCGCTGTTCGCCGGGTACGACCTCGACGCCGACGACCCCGAGCGGGCCGGCCGGATCGTCTCCTACGACGTCGTCGGCGGCCGGTACGACGAGGTCGGCGGTTACCACGCGGTCGGTTCGGGTTCGCTGTTCGCGAAGTCGGCGCTGAAGAAGCGCTACGACCCGGACGCCGACGCCGACACCGCCGTGCGCACGGCCGTCGAGGCCCTCTACGACGCGGCGGACGACGACTCCGCCACCGGCGGCCCCGACGTGTCCCGGCGCATCTTCCCGTCGGTCATCACCATCACCGCCGCGGACGGCGCCGTGCGGGTGCCCGAGGAGCGGACGGCCGAGGTCGCCACCGAGGTGATCAACGGCCGGTTGGAGAACCCCGGCGGCTGACGCCGCGGCCCGGTGCCCCGGGCCCTGATCACGCCTGCCCGAGCGAGCAGATTCGAACCAGGAGTGCACAGCCGTGACGATGCCGTTCTACACCTCTCCCGAGCAGTTGATGCGGGAGCGTTCCGAGCTGGCCCGCAAGGGCATCGCGCGGGGCCGCAGCGTGGTGGTGCTGAAGTACGCCGGTGGCGTGCTGTTCGTCGCCGAGAACCCGTCTCCGACGCTGCACAAGGTCTCTGAGATCTACGACCGCATCGGATTCGCGGCGGTGGGCCGCTACAGCGAGTTCGAGGCGCTGCGGGTCGCCGGCGTGCGCATCGCCGACGTCCGCGGGTATTCCTACGACCGCCGCGACGTCACCGGCCGGTCGCTGGCCAACACCTACGCCCAGCACCTCGGCGCGATCTTCACCGAGCAGATCAAGCCCTTCGAGGTGGAGATCTGCGTGGCGGAGGTCGGTTTCACCGCCGAGACGGACCAGCTGTACCGGTTGACCTACGACGGGTCCATCGTGGACGAACCGCAGTACGTCGTGATGGGCGGCCAGGCCGAGGCGATCGCGAGCACGCTGAAGGATTCGTTCAGCGACGGCCTGGAACTGGCCGACGCGACGAAGCTCGCGGTCGAGGCGCTGTCCTCGAGCGGGGACAGCACCCGGGAGCTGGGCATGGGCCAGCTCGAGGTGGCGGTGCTCGACCGCGCCCGGCCGCACCGCACCTTCCGCCGCATCCAGGGCGCGGCGCTGACGGCGCTGCTCCCGGCGAAGGAGCCGGAGTCCGAAGCGGAATCCGCCGACGGCGATTCCGAGGACGAGACCAAGAAGGACAAGTAGTCCTCTCGGCCACGGGTGGAGGGCATCTTCCGGCGAGGAGGTGCCCTCCACCGCTGTCCGGGCTCCCCGGACGGCCGCCCGCCGCTCGTGCCTGGCCCGGATTCGGTTGGTGGCCACAAGATGCTGTGGTTTCTGGTGCCGTTGAGCACTTCTGGTGCGATGCGGGGCGGCTTGGCGGCGGCCGCGCGCCGAGCCGCGCCGGGCCGGCCGGTGGGCGTGATGACGCGGTGCAACCGGTCCCGCGTGAGAAACGCACCACCGGTGCCCGAACGGCGGACCGCCGAGAAGCCCTGTTTGCGCCTAGTGTGGAAGCATGCAGCGGCGGATCTTCGGCATCGAAACCGAGTTCGGGGTCACCTGCACGTTCCACGGGCAGCGGCGACTGTCCCCGGACGAGGTGGCCAGGTACCTGTTCCGGCGGGTCGTGTCGTGGGGAAGGTCGTCGAACGTCTTCCTCCGCAACGGGGCCCGGCTCTACCTCGACGTGGGCTCGCATCCGGAGTACGCCACGGCGGAATGCGACGACCTCGTCCAGCTCGTCACCCACGACAAGGCGGGCGAGCGGATCCTGGAGGACCTGCTCATCGACGCCGAACGCCGGTTGTCCGAAGAGGGCATCGGCGGGGACATCTTCCTGTTCAAGAACAACACCGACTCGGCGGGCAACTCCTACGGCTGCCACGAGAACTACCTGGTCGGCCGGTCCGGGGAGTTCTCCCGGATCGCCGACGTGCTGCTGCCGTTCCTGGTGACCCGCCAGCTCATCTGCGGCGCCGGGAAGGTGCTGCAGACCCCGCGCGGCGCGGTGTACTGCCTGTCGCAGCGCGCCGAGCACATCTGGGAGGGCGTCTCCAGCGCGACGACCCGCTCGCGGCCGATCATCAACACCCGCGACGAGCCGCACGCCGACGCCGAGCGGTACCGGCGGCTGCACGTCATCGTCGGCGACTCCAACATGTCCGAGGTGACCACGCTGCTCAAGGTCGGCTCGGCGAACCTGGTGCTGGAGATGGTCGAGCAGGGCGTGCAGTTCCGGGACTTCAGCCTGGACAACCCGATCCGCGCGATCCGGGAGATCAGCCACGACCTCACCGGGCGGCGCACGGTGCGGCTGGCCGGCGGCCGGGAGGCGTCCGCGCTGGACATCCAGCGGGAGTACTACGGCCGGGCGGTCGACCACGTGGCGCGGCGCGGTTCGGACCCGATGACCGAGCGGATCCTGGAGCTGTGGGGCCGGACGCTGGACGCGATCGAGCAGCAGGACTTCTCGCTGATCGACCGGGAGATCGACTGGGCGATCAAGCACCGGCTGCTGGAGCGGTACCGCAACAAGCACGGTCTGGAGCTGTCCAGCCCGCGCATCGCCCAGCTCGACCTCGCCTACCACGACATCCGCCAGGGTCGTGGGCTGTTCGACATGCTGCAGCGCAAGGACCTGGTGGACCGGGCGACCGAGGACGGCGAGATCGAGGCGGCCAAGGACACGCCGCCGCAGAGCACGCGGGCGAAGCTGCGCGGTGACTTCATCGCCGCCGCGCAGGCCGCGGGCCGGGACTTCACGGTGGACTGGGTGCACCTGAAGCTCAACGACCAGGCGCAGCGGACCGTCCTGTGCAAGGACCCGTTCCGGGCGGTCGACGAGCGGGTGGAGCGCCTGATCAGCTCGCTGTGACCGGCGCTTTTCGGACGAAGGCGCCCCGCACCGAGCAGCTCGGTGCGGGGCGCCTTCGTCCGCGGCGGGGCTCAGCGGTTCGGGTCTTGGCCGACCGGGCGGATGACCACTTCGTTGACATCGACGCCAGGGGGCTGGCGGAGGGCGTAGAGGACGGCGTTGGCGATGTCCTCCGCGCGGAGCTTCGGGGCGTCCTGGGCGGACGCCGTCATCTCGGTCTCGACCATGCCCGGCTGGACGAGGGTGACCCGGACGCCGGTGCCCACGCATTCGGCGCGGATGTTCTGCGCCAGGCCAGTGACCGCCCACTTGGTCGCGGAGTAGAGGTTCCCGGGGCGGATGCCGCGGCCGGCGTTCGAGCCGGTCAGCAGCAGGTGGCCGCTCGTGCGGGTGAGCGCCGGTAGCGCCGCGCGGGCGGTGATGGCGGCGCCGTAGACGTTCGTCAGGACCATGTCGCGCCACTGCTCGGGGTCTGCGCCGCCGTTGCCCAGGAACGACGTCTCCATGCTCAGCCCGGCGTTGGCGAACGCCGCGTCCAGGCGCCCGAAGTGGTCCTCGACGCGTTGCACGGCGGCGGAGAGCGCGGGCCAGTCGGTGATGTCGCAGGGCAGGGCGAGCGCGTCGTCGCCCAGCTCGTCGACCAGCGGGGCCAGGGAGTCCGCGGAGCGGGCGAGCAGGGCGAGGCGGTAACCGGCCGCTGCGGCGGCGCGGGCGGTGGCCGCGCCGATGCCGCGCGACGCTCCGGTGATCAACATGACGGGTTCGGCCATGCCGTCACCCTACGTCGGTGAACATCTTTCATGTCTACGAAGGCTTCAGTGCTGATCGAACTCAACCTTCGGGTCGATCGGGCAAGGCGCGAGAAGAACGCCGCCACCGCGTCGCCATATCGTCGAGCACGAGTTCTCCCACGTCGCCGGTTCCACCGCACGGAGGTGCCCGATGGTCGAAGAGGACAACGAGCGGATGTTCCGCCGGTTCGTCGCCGCGATGAACCGGGGCGACCAGGAGGAGGTGCTCCGGGTCTGGTCGCCCGAAATGGTCCACCATGGCCGCTTCGGCACCTACGGCCGCGACGAGGTCGCCGAGCTGATGGGCGGATTCCGCGCCGCGTTCCCGGACCTCGCCTTCGAGATCGAGGAGCTCGCCGCCGACGGCGACCGGCTGTTCGTGCGGATGACCGCGACCTGCACCCACCAGCACGACTTCCAGGGCGTCCGGGCCACCGGCAGGCGGGTCCGGGTGCAGGTGATGGGCCAGGTCCGGATCGTCGACGGCAAGATCGTCGAGCACTACAACGTGATGGACGAGCTGCACTTCCTCAACCAGCTCGGACTGGTGCCGGACGACCTGCTCACCACGATCCTGGCATGACCGGCCGACCGCGGGTCGCTGTCATCGGCGCCGGGCCCGCCGGGCTGGCGACCACGATCGCGCTGCGCCGGGCGGGCCTGGCGGCCGTCGCGTACGAGCGGGTCGAAGCGCTCCGCCGCCACGGCAACGGCCTGACGCTGTGGCCGAACGGATTCGCCGCCCTGGACGCCTTCGGCGCCGGTGACGCGGTGCGCGGGCGGGCCCATCCGGCGGCCGGGATGGCGATGCGGGCGGCGGACGGCCGGACGCTCTACGAGGTCTCCGAGCAGGCGATGAAATCCGTCGGCGGCAACGGGATGGCGGTGCACCGCGCGGAGCTGCTGGCCGCGCTCCGCGGGCTGCTCGATCCCGAAGCGGTGAGGTTCGGGGCGCGCTGCGTCGGGGTGCGCGACGCCGGCGAGCACGCCGTGGCGGAGTTCGCCGATGGCAGCGAGGTGCGGGCGGACCTAGTGGTGGGAGCGGACGGCATTCGGTCCGCCGTGCGGGAATCCGCCGGGCTGGGGCGGCGGCTGCGGCACTGCGGGGTCGTCGTCTGGCGGGCCACCATCCCGTTCGGGCTCCCGGAAACGCCCGGCCTGCTCTCGATGGGCGGGGCGGACGCGTTCGGCATCTGGAACCTCACCGGAGAACGGGTGTACTGGTTCGCCTCCGCGCCCTCCGCCGATGCGCGGCAGGGCGGTGCGGATCGGCTGCTGCGGCGATTCGGGGACTGGCACGAGCCGATCCCGGAGTTGCTGCGGGCCACCGACCCGGCGCAGGTGGTGGCCACCGAGATCTTCGACTGCCGCCCGTTGCGAGCCTGGAGCCGCGGCCGGGTCGCGCTGGTCGGCGACGCCGCGCACCCGAGCATGCCGAACATGGGCCAGGGCACCTCGCAGGCGTTCGAGGACGCCGCGGTGCTCGCGGCCCGCCTGGCCGCGACGCCGAGCGTGCCCGAAGCGCTGCGGGCGTACGAGCGGCAGCGGCGGGGGCGCGCGAACGCGGCGACGTCGCAGGCCCGGATGCTGGCGCGGATAGGTGGCTGGCCGGGGCCGGTGGCCGGGCGGCTGCGGGAATGGATGCTCAGCCACGCGCCGCAGCGCGCCCAGCTCCGGCAACTGCGGCAGATGTTCGAGTTCCGGATCTGATCAGGAGGTCGTCGTGTCCACTGCCGCCGTCGAACCGGCGCTCCCGCCCGAAGTGCGCGGACTGCCGCTGCTCGGCAGTTTCCTCGAGTGGCGCAAGGACCAGCACGCGACGTTCATGCGGGCCTACCGGGAGCACGGGCCGATCTTCACGATCCGGCTCGGGCCGATGAAGGGGGTCATGCTGATCGGGCCCGAGCACCACGAGTTCTTCTTCCGGGAGGTGGACCGGAAGCTCTCGGTGCCGGAGATCTACCGGTTCACCGTCCCGATGTTCGGTGATCTGCTGATGGCGGCGACCGACACCGAGCGGCGGCGCCGGCACGTGTCGATGCTGCAGTCGGCGTTCCAGGGCGGTCGGCTCGCCGCGTACACCGAGGTGATGGCCGAGGAGACCGAGCGGTGGCTGGCCGGTCTGGGGCGGTCGGGCGAGTTCGAGCTGTGGGACACCTTCGAGCCGCTGGTGATGCGCATCGCCGCAGGCGCGCTGCTCGGCCCGGAGATCCGGGCGCGGATCGACGAGTTCCGGCCGCTGCTGGTGGACCTGGCCCGGGGCATGGAGTTCATCCTGCCGCCGAACCTGCCGTTGCCCCGCTTCCGCCGCCGGGACCGGGCGCGGCGGCGGCTCGGCGAGATGCTGCGGCCGGTCCTCGCCGAGCGGGCCCGCTCGGGCGGCTACGACGACTTCCTGCAGTCGCTGGTCGACGACGCCGCGCTGCGGGCCGAAGGCGCGGACGTGCAGGTCGGGATGGCGATGGCGACGTTGTTCACCGGCTACCTCACCACTGCCGCGCAGGCCTGCTGGACGCTGGTGCAGTTGCTGCAGCACCCGGCGCAGCTGGACGCGGTGGTCGAAGAGATCGACGCGGACCGCGGTGGTGCCGCTGCGGGGTGCCCGCATGCGGGCGCGCGGCTGCCCCGGTTGGAGCGCGCGTTCAAGGAGTCGCTGCGGATGCGGCCGGTGATGAGCCACTACGCGCGCACGACAGCGGTGGAGTACGAGATCGGCGGCTACCGGGTGCCCGAGGGGTGGCTGACCATGCTGTGCCCGAGCGTCGCGCACCGGTTGCCGGAGGTGTTCGCCGATCCCGAGCGCTACGACCCGGACCGGTTCGGCCCGGAACGCGCCGAGGACAAGCGGAATCCGCACGCGTTGATCGGTTTCAGCGGCGGGTTCTACCGGTGCCCGGGGCAGGCGTTCGGCACGACCGAGACCAAGGTGCTGCTGAGCGGGCTGCTGGCGCGCTACCGGCTGGACTTGTCGGTGCCGGATCCGCGGCCGGACGTCGACCTGGGCGTCACCCGTCCGGGTTCGCCGTGCCGGATCCGCTACGAGCGCCGCTAGGCTCCGCAATCTGGGCGAACTTCGGCTCGCGCGGATCTGGCACCGTGGGGAGTCCGCGTCGAGGAAGGGTGAGCACGGCATGGCGCAACGCGACGGGATGAACCTGGTCGGCTGGCAGTCGATGATGGATCACGCGGCCGGCTTGCTGGAGCAGCGCACCGGTGCGGGCCTGGCGGAGTGGAAGGAGCGGGTCGCGGCGTCCGGGACGACATCGGAACCGCGATTGCGGGCATGGCTGGGCGAGCAGGGCGTCGGGGGCTATTCGCAGGACCTGCTGGTGTACGAGACCTACGGCTACCCCGAGTTCATGCGGACCGATCCGGCGGAGCTCATCGACGAGCAGTTCGCCGACCGGCAGGCGCTGCGGCCGGTGTTCGACGAGCTGCTGGAAGCCGTGGTGGACCTGGGCGTGGTCACGATCCAGGCCCGCAAGACCTACGTGTCGCTGGTGTCGCCGAAGCGGACCTTCGCGATCGTCAAACCCAGCACCAAATCCAGGCTCGACATCGGGTTGCACCTGCCGGGCAGGCAGCCCGCCGGGCGGTTGCTGCCGGCGAAGAGCTTGCCGAAGGGCAACGTGCGCATCGCGTTGACCGCCGAGTCGGGAGTGGACGACGAGGTGGTCGCCCTGCTGCGGGAGTGCTACGAGGCGAATTCCTGACGCGCGCGTCAGCCCAGCAGCGGCAGGGCCAGCACGACCGGTGGGTCCGTGGGCCGCGGGCGGCGCAGCCGCAGGTGGCAGGCCCGCCCGCCGGGCACCGTCATGGAGCCCGCCGCGACCACCCGGCAGTCGTGCCGGTGGTCCAGCGATTCCGCGATGCGGACGTCCGGGTCGAAGCAGACCGCGAGGACGTGGTACTCGCCGTCGCGGGGGCGGCGCAGCCGCACCGGCCCCGGGGTGGCCCGGACCGCGCAGCTGACCGGAGCGCCCTGCGGGATCCCGTGGTGGAACAGGCCGACGAACAGGATGCCGTCCTCGGCGCCGTCGACGACGACGGGCACCCCGTCGTGGCCGGACGGCGCGGCCGGGGCCCGGGCCGCGAGCGCGGCCAGCGGCCGGTCGCCGAACTCGATGGCCATGGCGCGGAACTGGCGCGGTGATAGGCCCACCAGGCGGGCGAACTGGGTGGTGAAGGTGCTCAGGCTCGAATAGCCGACCCGGGCGGCGATGTCGGTGACCCGCAACGGGGAGCGGATCAGCAGGCGCTGCGCCTCGGCGATCCGCAGCGCGGCCAGGAACCGGCCCGGCGTGGCGGCCGTGACGTTGCGGAACACCCGGTGGAAGTGGAACGGGCTGAACAGCCCGGCGCGCGCGTGGTCGGCCAGGTACTGGGGATCGGCGAGGTTCTCGCGCATCTGCTGCACGGCCCGCTCGACCGCGGTGTGCCAGCTGGTGGCGGCCGACGTCGGCTCGGTCTGGGCGAGTTCGGCCCGGCCCGTCCCGATGGCGTCGTCGATCCTCCTGGTCACCCCACGTCCTTCCCAGGTCCGCGCTACCGCGCCGCCCAGAATACGCCGGGCGCGGGGGACTCCGGCGGCTCGGCCGCGATTCGCGGTGGGCATTGGCAACTTGGGAGAAGGGCGCGTTCGGGTGGCTCGAATAGGTTGGAAATGCCGATGAATGGTCGTTGTTCGCCGTCAGGTGGGAGGAAACCGTGCTCGCAGGGCTGGCCAGCGTGACGATTTTCGTAACCGATCAGGACAAAGCCGTCGACTTCTACACGAACAAGCTCGGTCTGGAACTCCGGCGGGACGACGCGTTCGGGCCCATCCGCTGGGTCGAGGTCGGAGTGGCGGGCGGAGGCACGTCCATCGTGCTCTTCCCGCAGGACAATCCGCTGTACCAGGAAGATCTGATGCGCGAGTTCACCGGTCTGCAGTTCGTCACCCGCGACATCAAGGCGACCTACGAGGAATTGAGCGCGCGGGGTGTTCCGTTCACCCAGCCGCCGATGCAGTTGCCGTTCGGGTGGACCGCGGTGTTCACCGATGAGGACAAGAACCAGTTCTCGCTGTTGCAGGTGGACGCTCCGGAATGAGCCCTTTTCCGAATGCGGGGGCACGGATCGCGATCCGCGCCCCCGCATTCGGCCGTGCGGCGATGAGCGCTCAATCCTGTGGCGACCACACCGCCGGTAGGGTCTGCACGCAGCGGATCATCGGCGCGGGCAGGTGGTATTCGGCCTGGAATCCGTCCTGCAGCCGCAGATCCGGGATGCGTTGCAGCAGCGCTTCGAGCCCGATGCGGATCGCGGTTCGCGACCAGCCGGCACCGACGCAGTAGTGGATGCCGCGGCCGTGCGCGACGTGCCGGGCGCCCGTGGTGCTCACGCCGCGGCGCTGGATGCGGAACTCATCGGGTTCCGGGAAGTCCTTCGGGTCCCGGTTGGCCGCCACGTAGGAGACCAGCACCGTGGAGCCCTTCGGGATCTTCGTGCCGCCCAGCTCGACGTCCGCGGCCGCTTCCCGGGACAGCCACTGCACCGGGCCGTCCAGCCGCAGCCCTTCTTCGACGGCGTGCTCCACCGCGCTCGGGTCGGCGAGCAGGTCCTCCCAGAGTTCGCGCCGTTCGAGCAGCAGGTTGAGGATGTTCGCCAGGCCCTCGGTGGTGTTGCCGTAGCCGGCGCCGTAGAGCTCCATCAGGCCCCACACCAGCTCCGGCATGGTCAGCGCGTCGCCGTCCTCGGTCCTGGCGTGCACCAGGGCGGAGGCGAGATCGTCCCGGGGGTTGCTGCGGCGCTCCTCGAACAGGTCCTCCAGATACCGTTGGTAGGTCACGATTTCGGCGGCCGCGGACCGCTGGTCCTCCAGCGGGTGACCGGGGATGAAGACCTTCACCCAGAGCTTGTCCCAGTGCTTGATGCGTTCGTGGTCCTCGCGCGGGACGCCCATGAAGTCCAGGATCGCCGTGTTCATCAGCCGGTCCGAGTAGTCCTCGACCAGTTCGGCGGAACCACGCGGCGCGAGTTCTTCGACGAGTTCCCGGGCGGCTTCCCGGATCCGGGGTTCCCAGCGGGCGATGCGGCCGGGCGTCCACGCGGACTGGATGAGCGAGCGCAGCCGGGTGTGCCCGGGCTGGTCGGACTCGTAGAGCGTGGTGGCCTTCGGCAGGCCGCGGGCGAGTTCGGCCTGGACCTCGGGCGGGTCCTCGGGACCGGTCTTGTTGCCGGAGGGGAACAGCTCCGGGTGCTCCAGCACGAAGGCCAGGTCTTCGTAGGTGGTCACCACGAAGACCTGGCTCGCGTCGTCGCTGACCATCCACATGTCCGACGACATGGAGCTGCGGAAAACGGGGCAGCTGCGCCGCATCCGGTGGTAGAAGGAATGCGGGTCGGCGGCCATTTCGGCGGAGAACGGATCGAATTCGACGGCATCGTTGACGGTCATGGCGCTCCCTGCGTTCGGCGGATGCGGAACTGCCGTCGTTCGGCACGACGGTCATGGGGGAAAGGGACCAGTGACCGCGACATTACCCAGCAGGTGCGGGTGTTTTCTTCTCACGAATTGCGGTGCGCACTCATTCCGGCGGGCGGGCGGTGGTGCGCCGGAAGCGGCGCGCGGTGAGCCAGCCCAGGACCGCGATGATGCCGACCAGCCAAGCCGCGCTGTACCACGGCGAAGCGCCGGCGGGCTGTCCGGCCAGCCAGGCGCGCAGCGCGTCGCCGGTGTGCGAAGCCGGGTTGTGCTCGGCGAAGATCCGCAGCCAGGACGGCATGGATTCCGGTGTGGCGTAAAGGGAACTGACGAACCCGAGCGGCCCGGACACGGAGGTGCCGATCATCTGCGCGGCCTCGCCGCCGCGCGTCACGACCGCGAGGAACGCGGCGATCCAGGCCATCGCGAACCCGTAGAGCAGGAGCAGGGCGAGCGCGGCGACGGCCCGCCCGAGGCCCAGTGCGGTGAGGTCGATGCCGGTGATCGCGCCGAGCAGCACCAGCACCGCGATCCCGATTATGTTGCGCGCGCCGTCCGCTGCGGTGCGCCCGGTGAGCACGGCCGACGGGCTGGTCGGCAGGGCCCGGAAACGATCGGTGATCCCGCTGCGCAGGTCCGCCGAGACGGCCGCGATCACCGCGGGCATCGTGCTGAAGGTGATCGTGGCGACCAGCAGGCCCGGGAACAGGTAGGTCGGGTAGTCCTGGCCGGGTGGTCGCATCATGCCGCCGAGCACGTAGCCGAAGAAGACGAAGAAGATGACCGGCATCGCGGTCATCGTGAAGATGGTGTCCGGTGCGCGGAAGGTGCGGCGCACGCTGCGGCCGGTCAGCAGCCAGGCGTCCAGCCACCACCAGGTGAGCTCGCGGGCGGCCGGGGTCACGGGGTGCGTCCTTTCGTCGGTGCGGCAGTGGTTCCGGCGCCGGTGACGGCGAGGAAGACGTCGTCGAGGGTGGGCTGGCGGAACACCAGCTCGGCGACCGCGATGCCGTTCTCCTGCAGCGCGGCCAGCAAGGCCGGGATCACCGCGTCGTCGTCGGCGCGGACGGGCACCACGAGGGTGCCGGTCCGCTCATCGGGCTGCGGGCTGCCCTGCACGGCCTGCGCGGGCAGCGCGTGCACGGCGGCCGGCAGCGCGGTGGGATCGGTCAGCCGCAGTTCGACGCGCGGTCCACCGAGTTCGGCCTTCAGCTCGGCGGGGGTGCCGGAGGTGATGGCGCGGCCTCGGTCGAGCACCACGATCCGGTCGCTGAGCCGGTCGGCTTCCTCCAGGTACTGGGTGGTCAGCAGGATGGTCGTGCCGTCGGCGACGAGTTCGTCGATGACCGTCCACAGTGCACGGCGGGACGGCAGGTCCAGGCCCGTGGTCGGTTCGTCCAGGAACAGCACGCGGGGCCGGCCGATGATGCTGGCGGCCAGGTCGAGGCGGCGCTGCATGCCGCCGGAATAGGTCCGCACCGGCCGGTCGGCGACGTCGGCGAGGCCGAGCCGGTCGAGCAGTTCCCGGGCCCGGCGGCGGGTTTCGCGGCGGCCGAGCCGCCCGAGCCGTCCGATCAGCTCCAGGTTCTCGAGCCCGGTCAGCATGCCGTCCACGGCGGCGAACTGGCCGGTCAGGCCGATCAGCCCGCGGACCTGCCGGGCCTGGCCGACCACGTCCAGCCCGCAGATGCTGGCGTGCCCGGAATCCGGTTCGAGCAGCGTGGCCAGCACCCGCACCGCGGTGGTCTTGCCCGCCCCGTTGGGTCCGAGCAGGCCCAGCACCGACCCCTCGGCGGCCGCCAAGTCCAGGCCGTCCAGCGATTTCACGTCGCCGAAGCTCTTGCGCAGGTCTTCGGCGCGAAGCGCATCAGGCACCGGTCGCGATTCCTCCTCGTTCCTTCGCCGCGGTGACGACGTCGATGAGCTGGTCGAGGATGTGCTCCAGCGGCGGCATCACGCCCAGCGCCGGGCGGCGGTCGGCGAGCTGGACGCCGATGGCGGGGTCGATCACCGAGTAGCCGAGTTCCCGGGCCTGCGCCACGTTGCGCTGCACCGCCCTGCTGCGCCACATCGCCTCGTTCATCGCCGGCACCAGGACCACCGGCGCGGTGCTGGCGACCATCGCGGTGGACACCAGGTCGTCGCAGATGCCGTGCGCGGCCTTCGCGATCGCGTTCGCGGTGGCCGGCATGACCAGCATCAGGTCGATGCCGTCGGTCAGGTCCAGGTGCGGGATGGGCGCGTCGTCGCGGGCCCGGTGCGTCTCGGTGTGCACCCAGCCGCCCGCGAACAGCCGCATCGTGTAGGGCGGCAGGAACCGGCACGCCGATCGGGACATCATCACGCGCAGTTCCCGAACCAGCGACTGCCTCATGAGCAGCACCGTCTGCGGCATCGTCAGCAGCGCCGGTGAACCGGTCACCGCCAGCAGCATCCGGTCGCACAGCAGCGCGGTGTTCGTGGCCATCCTCGACTCCTACCCCGGTCGCGGCACGGGTTCGCGCGGGCGCGGCGTTGCCGCCACCGCCCGCGCGAACCACCCTCGGACTTCGAATAACCCGCCCTCCCCGTCAGCACATGACCGCGGGGATGAAGCCGATCTCCTCCCAGGTCCGGGCGTCCGCGTAGACGTCCCAGAACCGCTCCAGGATCACCATCGCGCCGTGCTGGTCGCGGCCCACCGTGGCGATGTCGACGCTCTCCCAGGCGATCGGGCGGTTCGTCGGCGGCTTGTTCAGGTAGGAGCCGGTGTGCGTGCCGGTGCCGACGATGCGCGACACGACCCGGTCGCCGTCGACGCGCATGTCGCGGATCTCGAACCGCAGGTCCGGGAGCACCCCGCGCAGCAGCCGGAACAGCACCCGCACGCCCTCCGGGCGGTAGTTCGAAATCCGCCCGTGGTGCACCGAATCCGCGGCCAGGCGGTCCATCGCGGCCGGGAGGTCATCGGCGTTGACCGCGGCGATGAACTCGCGGACCGGGGCGGTCAGCTCCTCGGCGACCGGTTTCTCGTTGCTCGCTAACAGGATCTGTGACATCTCGTGACTCCCGTCCGATGTTGTTCACCCGGTTCTCAGGACATCTGCGCCAGGAACGGTTCCGGCAGCGCGCCGATCTGGGCGAGCAGGTGGAGTTCGTCCAGGACGCCGCGGTGTTCGATGAACCGGCCGTCGCGCACCCGGGCGATGTTGATGGAGTAGAAGCTCACCTGCTTGCCGGTGTCGACCAGGCCGAGGTAGTCGCCGCGGTGGGTGCCCTCGTAGTGGACGAGCGTGCAGACCCGGTCGCCCTCGGCGACCATCTCCACGATGTTCCAGCGCAGGTCGGGAAAGGCCTTCAGGGTCAGGTCGTAGACGAACGCGACGCCTTCCTTCGGGTAGTCCGAAAGCCGCGCGTGGTGCACCAGGTCCTGGTGGAAGAAGTCCATGATCCGGTCCAGGTCGTGGCTGTTGCAGGCGTCGAAGAAAGCGCGCGCGACGCGCTTGGTCTGCTCGGTCGTGTCCACGTCGGCTCACCTCGGTCGCTGGCGGGCGGGTGGTGGTTCCATCGTGCGCGGCGGCGGGACCGGTGGGCTTCTCCGACCTTGCCGCATGCGGCCTCAGGCGGCTGCCGGCCGCAGCGCGGTCATCACCAGGTAGTTCGGCTCGCCGGTGGCGATGCAGTTCCGGCACACCGCTTCCAGCGCCGCGATGGCCTCGGCGCCGTAGTCGCCCGCCAGCTCCGCCTCCTTCTCCCGCAGCAGCTTCACCATCTCCGGGTAGTGCCGGGAGACCTGCTCGCTGAGGTCGGCGATCTCGACCGGGTACAGGCCCGCGTCGCGCACCATGTCCGCGAGGCCCGCGATCGTGGGGAACGGGCTGTTGAGCGTCATCCGGCGGAACATCTCGTTCATCTCCAGCCGATCACCGGTGAAGGGGAACCGCTCGTAGAAGTCGGTCAGGACCAGGCGGCCCCCGGGCTTGAGCACGCGTGCGATCTGCTGGACGGCCGCCTGCCGGTCGGCCATGTGCACGAACGACTCGACGACCCAGGCGGCGTCGAAAGTGCCTGGGGGGAAGGGGAGTTCGGCCATCGCGTCGGCCTGGGTGAAGCGGACCCGGTCGGCCAGGCCGGCTTCGTCGGCGCGCCGGCGGGACTCCGCGATCATCGCCGAGCTGGCGTCGATGCCGTCGACCGCGGCGCCGGTCGCACCGGCCAGCCGCAGCGCCGGGCCGCCGAGGCCGCTGCCGACGTCGAGCACGCGGTCGGCCGGGCCGACCGGCAGGCGTTCGATCAGCGCGTCGGTCAGGGCGTCGGAGGCCTGCCGCAGGTCGCTTGCGTCCTGCGCGGAACTCCAGTAGCCGCTGTGCGAGTTGTGCCCGGCCGTTCGGCTGATCAGCGGGATCGACTGGTCGTAGAAAGCGGTCACGTCCTCTTGCGTCGGCACGAACCGAGCGGTCATCTGCGTCGCCTCCCAGCGGTTACCACTGCGCGGTCGGAACCTCGATGCCCAGCTGGCGCGGGATGGTGTCCATCTCGTACAGCCCCCAGTGCTCGGAGATCAGGCCGTCGCGGATCTTGAACGCGGCCAGGCCGGGAACGGAGATCCGCTTGCCGGTGGCCGGAATCCCCTGGTACTCGCCGGTGTGCTCGAAGTGCAGCTCGATGAGCTGGAACACGGTGTCGTCGTCGGCGAGCATCATCTTGACCTCGATGCCGATGCTGGTGAACCAGGTGGTGCACTCCAGGAACCAGGAGAACGCGTTCTCCCGGCCCTGCTGGACGGCGCCGCTGGGCAGGTGGATCACGAGGTCGGGGGCCAGGTACCGGTCCATCAGGTCCACGCGCTGGGCGTGCATGCAGTCGCGCTGGAAGTGGCGGACCAGTTCCATGTTCCGTTCCGGGGTGCTCTTCGCTGCGGTGGTCATGCACCGGCCTCCTCGTGAGCTGGAGTTGACTCACGGCGCCGACCCGGCGGCGACGCCGAGGAGTCGGCTCCTGCCGCCAAGGTAGGCACCGGCGGCCCCCGGATTCTTCTTCCGCATTGCCCGCTTGGGCGCGATCAACCGACCGCGGGGCCCGCCTTTCAGGCCGGCTGGAATACGAAGAACTCGTTGTCGTCCTGGTCGACGAACGCCGCGAACCACTTGCCGTAGGGCTGCAGCTCCGGTTCGACGGTGAAGCGCACGCCGCGCCGGCTCAGCGTTTCGTGCAGGGCTTTGATGTCCGCGGTTTCGAAGGCGATATCGGTGAAGCCGCCGATTTTGGATTCGGTGCCGACCGGGAAGTCCTTGGTGGCCAGCGAGATGGTGGTCGGCGAACCCGGCGGGGCGACCTCGATCCACTTGAAATCGCCGCCGTCCTGCAGTTCCCGCACCTCGAAGCCGAGTTTCTCGGTGTAGAAGCTCAGTGCCGCGTCCTGGTCGGTGACGTAAACACCGATCTGGGAAATGTGGGAGATCACGTGTCCTCCGGGCAATTGACGCAGATGAATTCCGGGCGTTCGTCGCCGACCGCTCCACCGCGCAGCTTTCCACATCGCGCAGATGTCCCGCCAGCTCGCCGATTAGCTGAGCAATCTGGAATAAACCGCGTCATCGCCATCCGCGCGCCCGGCCTTTAAAATGGATGAAACGTTCACCCGACCGAACCAACTGCGCGCCGCCGATCGCGGCACCGAGTCCGGGCGGCGTTCTTCGCGGATTCGTCGGCATTCCCAGGAGGAACTTCATGATCTTGGTAATCGGAGCGACCGGACCGGTGGGCAGCCAGGTCGTCGGCCAGCTCGTCGAGCGCGGTGCCGACGTGCGGGCGCTGACCCGCGACCCGAAGGGCGCGCGGTTCTCGTCGGCGGTCGAAGTGGTCGGCGGCGATCTCGGCAAACCGGAGACGCTGGCGGACGCCTTCGCCGGCGTGGACCGGGTCTTCATGCTGATGCCGACCTTCGGCGCGCCCGAGACCCGCACCTACGACGGGCACGTCGCGGAAGCGGCGAGCAGGAGCGGGGTCTCGCACCTGGTGCGGCTCTCGGTGATCGCCGCGGCGGACGAATCCGCCGACGACCCGCACACCGACTACCACCGGCACGGCGAGCAGGTGGTCCGCGACAGCGGTGTCGGCTGGACCTTCCTGCGGCCGGGGCAGTTCATGACCAACGCGCTGTCCTGGGCCGAGACGATCAAGGAAGGCTACGTGCGGGAACCCTACGCGCACGTCAAGCAGACCCCGATCGACCCGCGCGACATCGCGGCCTCGGCGGTCGCGGTGCTGACCTCCGACGGCCACGAGGGCAAGGCGTACTCGCTGTCCGGGCCGGACGCCATCAGCATCGAGGAGCAGGTCGCGATCATCGCCGAGGTCACCGGACGAACCATCCGCACCATCAACGTGCCGCCGGGCGTGGCCCGCGCGGAGTGGCTCAACGAGGGATACCCGGCGGGCATGGTGGACGGGATCATGAAGCACATGGCCGACGAGACCGGCATCCACTCGCAGCTGTTCGACACCGTCGCGGAGCTGACCGGCCGCCCGGCGCACACCTTCGCCGAGTGGGCGAAGGACAACATCGAAGCCTTCCGCTGACCGCACGCCAAGGTGGGGCGGCGCCGAACGCCGCCCCACCTGCAGGCGATCTCCTACGCGTTGTGCAGATCGGTCGGCCGGTCCGCCGCGCCGACCTGCTGGAAGTCCAGGTCCGGGCTGATGCCGCGGGCGGTTCCTTCCAGGACCAGCAGCGACATCAGCGGGAAGGCGAAGTCCGAGGCGGCGTAGATGCCGAAGCGCTGCTGCAGTTCGAACACCGCGTTGCCGAATTCGGCCATGTCGAACCGGTTTCCGGGTCCGGCCGCGGTGGCCACCAGCTCCGTCATCGCCGCCGTGAAGCCGTCGGTGTCCACCTGCGGGCCGACGTCGACCGCGCTTTCGAGGACGATCTCGCCGCAGCGCCGCCCGTTGCCCGCGACCAGCTGCGCGAAGAACTCCGCCAGCAGCGCCCGCACCCGGTCCGGCAGCTGCACGCAGTAACCCGCGTCGAGGATCACCACCTGCGGTTCCGGTGTCACGTAGAGGTTTCCCGGGTGCAGGTCGCAGTGCACGAAGCCGTCCACGAACATCATCCGGTACGCCGCGGCCAGCACCGTCCCGGCCAGGTCGCGCCGCGTCCGCGCGGGCAGCGAATCCGGGGTCGTCGCGTCCAGGCCCGGGATGTAGTCGAAGACCAGGCATTGGGGGCCGGACGGCTCCGGGTGCAGGGCCGGCACCCGCACCGCCGGGATGCCGGCCAGGCAGCGGGCGAGGTGCCGCACGTTGGCCGCCTCGCGCTCGAAGTCGAGCTGCCCGAGGATGGCGCGGCTGACGTAGCCGACCAGGTCGGCCATCGGCATGCCGCGCATCTTCGGCATGCGTTGCGCGACCTTCACCAGCAGCCGCAGCAGCTCCAGGTCCGCGCGCATCCGGTCGTCGATGCCCGGCCGCTTGAGCTTCAGCGCGACGACCTGCCCGCCTTCGAGCACCGCGCGGTAGACGCAGGCGATGCTGCCGCTGGCCACGGCATCCGGCTCGACCTCGTCGATCGCCAGCGCGGGACGGGCCAGTCGCGCTTCGCGCAGCGCCGCTTCGGCGTGCTTGCGGCGCATCGGGCGGACCGAGTCGTGCAGGTCGGCCATCGCGTCGCACAGCTCGGCGGGCATGGTGTCGCGCCGGGTGCTGGAGATCTGGCCGAACTTGACGAAGGTCGGCCCCAGGTTCTGCAGCGCGCGGACCAGGCCGCGATAGCCGTGCCGGCGCGCGTCGGACCGGCCGCGCGCGATCCGCCTGAACAGCGTCGGGGGCCCCGTTCGCGCGGATTCCCAGCCGACGATCGAGAGGATGACGACCAGGCGGATCAGCAGTCGCCAACCGGGCACCGGTCGGGCGGTGGACGTGTCGTCCTGGCGCTCAGCTTCCATGGTCCGACGGTGCGCCCGCCGGTGGCCGCCGGACTTCTCGCATCTTGTCGAATTTCGGGGCGGTGGGAGCGCCGGATGCGCCGCCCGGCAGCGCCGGACGTCCCCCGTTTCGCCGCTCCCGCCAGGTGTCGGCACCGGCTAGATTGCTTAACTATCACATAGTCGGATTCTCTCCGGTGAAGGGGGACGACGTGACCGCTGAAACGACCGCCGATCACCGGACCGCCGCGGTGCTGCGCTCCATCCGGTGCATTCGGCAGAACGTCGGCGACGCGCACCTGCTGCCGGACCTGGCGCACACCGCGCTGCTGAGCCCGTTCCACTTCCACCGGGTGTTCCGGCGCGTCACCTCCGCGACGCCGGCCCGGTTCCTGGCCGCGGCGCGGATGGCGGAGGCCAAGCGCCTGCTGGCGCGCACTCCGATGAGCGTCACCGACATCTGCATGCGGGTCGGCTATTCCAGCCTCGGCACCTTCACCACCCAGTTCACCCGGCTGGTCGGGGTGCCGCCGCGCCGGTTCCGCAAGCTCCTCGAGCCCTACGCCGACCAGCCCGTCGGCGAGATCCTCGGGCGGCTGCGCGCGGTGCTGCCGGAACCGGCGCGTGCGCAGGTGACCGGCTGGGTTTCCGGTGCGCCGGACGGTGCGCTGGCCGCGGTGGGACTGTTCCGCTCCGGCATTCCGCAGGAGGTGCCGGCGGCCTGCGCGATCGTGCGACCGCCGGGCATCGCCGCCCTCGGCGGGTTGCCCGACGGCGATTTCCACGCGCTGGCGATGAGTTTCGACCTGCGGGCGAGCGTCGCGGATGCGCTGGTCGGGGAGGACGAGGAGCTCTGCCACGTGGGCGCGGCCCCGCAGGTGGTGCAGATCCGGGACGGCCGCGCCGTTTCCGCGACCCCGCTGCGCATCCAGCTGCGCCCCCAGGCCCCGGTCGACCCGCCGCTGGTGCTGGCCACCCCGATCCTCCTCGCGGCGGACCTGCTCGCCCCGGCGGGCTGAAGCACCCCATCAGCGCTGCTTGCGACCCTGCTTGAGCAGCGCGACGACCTCGGCGGCGCGGGATGTGCGGGTGTCAGCCGATTTAGCACCGGCGATCCAGCCCGTGTACTGGCGCTGGTAGAAGCCGGAGAGGTCGTCGAAGAACGCTGCCGCGTCCGGTTCTTCCCGCAGTGCATCGGCGAGTTCGGCCGGCGGCCGCACCGGTTCCGGGTCGGCCGGTTCGACTGCGACCGCCACCTCGTCGCCGGGCTCGACGCCCGCCGCCTCGCGCAGCTTCTTGTTGACCGGGAAGAAGAACTCCCCGCCGCTGCTGCCGAGGGAGCCCTCGAACTCGGTGCCGTTGATCGTGCCGCGGACGTAATGCCTGGGGCGGACAGCAGCAGCCGCCCCAGCAGCAGCCGCCCCAGCAGCCGCCGGGCGGGCAGCCGTCGTCGTGGTAGCCGGTTCCCGTCGGCGGCCGGTCACTCCGGCCACCGATGTCGTGCGCTCGCTGATCCGCCGGGTGTACCGCGGCCGGGATCGCGCCGCCCTGGAGCTGCTCGTCGCCGACGACGCCGCCGAGGTCCGCGCGGAGTGCCTGCGGATCCTCGACCTGCTGGCCGGGTTCCCCGATGCCCGGCCGGTGCTGGAGGACCTGATCGACGACGGCGGCTGGATCGTCGCCCGGTTGACCGTCCACGGCACGCACCTCGCCGCCGGGCCCGGACCGGATGCGGCGGAACCCACCGGGCGGCGGATCGCCGCGCCGCTGTTCGGCATGTTCCGGGTCGACGGCGGCCGGATCGTGCAGTCCTGGCAGCGGCTGGACGAGCAAGTGGTGGCGGCCGGGCTCGCCGATCCTGCGAATGCGGTCGAACCGGCGCTGGAGCTCGACGAGATCCAGGGCAACGTGCTGCCCGGGTTCCGCAAGGACCACTTCGCCTTGGCATACCTGGAGATCCGGGATCTGACGCGGGCCCGAGCCTGGGTCGCCCGGCAGGCGGACGTCGTCGCCACCGCCGCCGAGGTGCTCGACTTCATGCGCTTGTTCGGCGCGGTGACCCGCCGCCGCGGTCACCGGCCCGGGTTGACGGCCACCTGGCGCAACCTGGCCTTCTCCTACGATGCCCTGCGCCGCTTCGCCCCCGACGCCGATCAGATCGACGCCCCGGCCTTCCGGGCGGGAATGCACTCCCGCGCCGCCACGCCGGCGGTGGACTGGATCGCCGGGGTCCGTGCCCGATGTCGTCGTGCTGCTCGCCGCCGACGACGAGCCGGGCCTGACCGCCGAATGCGCGGCGCTGCAGGCGGAACTGGGCGGCGGGTTCGACGTGCGCGGCATCCAGCGCGGTGCCGCGCTGCCCGGCGAGCGCGAGCACTTCGGCTTCCGCGACGGGTTTCGCAGCCCGGCATCCGCGGGCACCGGGCGGCCCCGCCGTTCGACCCGATCACGCCGCGCCGGGATCCGCGGGACGTGCAGCGCGGCCACCCGGGCCAGCGCCTGGTGTGGCCGGGGGAGTTCGTGCTGGGGTACCCGGCTCAGGACGCCGCCGATCCGGCCCTGCCGGGACCGGTGGCCGATGTCGGTCCACAATGGACCAGAAACGGCACCTTCCTGGTTTACGCCCGGTACCGGCAGGACACCGAGGGATTCGCGGACTTCCTCGACAGGGCCGCGGCATCGATCGCGGAGCGGGAACCGGAGCTGGCCGATCTCACCCCGGACCGCCTGGGAGCCCTGTTGGTCGGGAGGTGGCGCAGCGGCGCGCCGGTGATGCGCGCGCCCGACGCCGACGTGCCGGAACTGGGCGGGAGCGGCCGTCTCAACAACGACTTCGCCTACCAGCAGGCGACCGCGCCGCTGCCCGCGTCGGCGGCCTGCCCGGTCGGGCACCCGCCCGCGCCGGCGGATCCGGCGGGCCTGCGCTGCCCGCTCGGCGCGCACATCCGCAAGGCTTACCTGCGCGACGACACCCCGCCCGGTGCGGCCGCGGGCGACGTGCAGCGGCATCGGATGCTGCGCAGGGGAGTCCCGTACACCGACAAGACGCCGACCGGCGTCGATCGCGGGCTGCTGTTCCTCTCCTACCAGGTTTCGATCGAGCGGCAGTTCGAGTTCGTCCTGCAGCAGTGGCTGCGCAACCCGTCCCTGCGGGTGCCGGGGGGAAGGCGTCGATCCGTTGCTGGGCGTCGTGCCGGGTGGCCCCACGACCGTGCGCATCCCGGTTGGCGGCGGCCGGGCCGTCGAGGTGGATCTGGAGCGCTCCTGGACCGAACTCACCGGGGGCGGCTACTTCTTCGTGCCGTCGGTCTCCGCGCTGCGCCACCTCGCCGGGTGTTGAGCCCGGGTCAGCCGTCGGTGGTGGTGGACAGCCGGAGCATCCGGACGCAGCGCTGGATCGCGTCCGGGTCGCCGTCGATCGTCAGGCCGCCGGTGATGATGGCGTCGAAGGGGCTGAGCATGCGGGCGCCGATGCGGATGAAGGTCTCCGGGTCCGCGCCGACCACGATGGCCGGCGGCAGCTCCCCGGAGCCGCGGCGCACGTGCACCTGGCCGTCGGCGACCTCGACGGTGAAAACCCTGTCGCCGACCCGGAATTCGTAGCTCTCGTCGCGATCCGGCAGGTCCGAGGTGGAGATCATGGCCTGCACGGCGAGGAAACCCCACTCGGCCCGGCTGATGCCCGCGCTGTCCTCCTCGCTGAGGAACTGCATGCCCCAGTGCGCCAGCGCCAGGATGGGCTCGCGCAGCTGCTCGCCGCGTTCGGTCAGCCGGTACTGCTTGCCGCGGCCGTCGCCGGGCACCGCGTGCTGCTCGATCACGCCGTGCTCGGTGAGGGTGCGCAGCCGCTCGGCGAGCAGGTTCGGGCCGATGCCGGGCAGGTTCGGGGGTAGCTCGTTGAACCGCGCGGGACCGATCAGCAGCTCGCGCAGGATCAGCATGGTCCAGCGCTCGCCGATGACGGTGAGCCCGGCGGCGAGCCCGCAGAACTGGCCGTAGTCGCGTTTGCCCGCCATCGCTCCGCCGCCCGTCCTCTGGCTAGTCACTGCGAGATGACAATCGCAAATGATAGTAACATCCTGGGCCGGGCGGACCGTTCGGGATCGCGTGGCGTTCGCCTCACAGCGGTGCCTTCTCGGGCAGGAGTGCGGATTTCCCGGCCGTTGCGGTGCGGTGGCGGCGGCCGATGTACCAGGAGAGCAGGCCGCTGCAGAGGGCCAGCACGGCCACTGCCACTAACACGTCCGATACCGATGCCACCAGGGCGGCCAGGACCAGCGGCCCGGCCAGCCCGCCGAGCCGGTTGCAGAACGAGATGTTGCCGGCGATCCCGGCCCGGCGTCCCGACTCGGCGAGGTCGGCGGCGACCGGGAGGAAGACCGCGGCCATGGTGTTGACCGCGAACAACGACGCCACCAGGGCGCCCGCCGAGACCCAGGCGGCGCCGTCGGCCACGCCGGAGAAGGTCAGCGCGAACAGCATCGTCGCGGTGAGCACGGCCAGGCCGAGGCAGATCGGCACCGGGCCGAACCGGCGGTAGCACCAGGCCAGCAGCACCGCGCAGGGCACCATCGCCAGCGCCGCGGCGGTCAGCAGCGCGTTGGCGGTGCCCGCCGGCAGCCCGTCGGCCCTCGACAGGGTGGGCACCCACGTGGTGAGCCCGAAGGTCAGGAGGCCGGTCAGCGCGGCGTAGACCCGCTGCAGCCCGGTGCTCAGCGTCGAGCGCGCGACGGCGGCCCGCGCAGCGGGCGCGACCGGTGCCGTGCTCGGCGCGCGCTCCGGTACGAGGAAGGTCACCGCCACCAGGACCAGCCCGGTGGGCGCGCCGATGAGCCACAGGATCCGCCAGCCGAAGACCGGTTCCAGCCACAGCGCCGATCCGGCGGCCACCAGGTAGCCGATCGCGGTCGCCACCACCGACAGCGCCACCACCGCCGGCCCGCGCACCCGGGTGCCGAACACGTCGGCCAGCAGCGTGACCAGCAGCGGCGCCAGCCCGCCGACGGCGACGCCCATCAGCAGGCACATCACCACGTTGCCCGCGAAGGTCGGCATGCACCCGCACATGCTGGTGGCGGTGAAGCCCAGGGTCGCGATCAGGTAGCAGCGGCGGCGGCCGTACCGGTCGGCGAGCCGGCCGAACAGCAGCGCGCCGGCGGCGGTGCCGGTGAGGCCAGCGACGGCCAGCAGCGAAGCGGTGCCGGGCGAGATGCCGTACTCCTCCCGCATGCCGGGGATGACGAACCCGAGCGTGGACGTCTTGCTGATGTCGATGGTCAGCGCGGCGGTGGCGACGACGGCGACCAGGGCCGTCCGCCGCCGGGAGAGCGCGTCCGCCGCGACCGGCCGGCGCGCGGGGTGCCAGGGCGCGGCGGAGAGCACGAGGAGGATGCCGACGGCGGCGACGAACATCTCGGGCATCTCCGACAGGGGCATCCCGTGCAGCCGGGACATCGGGGTCTCGCCGGTCATGCCCGGCATCGATGCGGGCATGGTCATCGCCCGCGCGAAGCCGATGGCGGAGGCGATCAGGGTGATGGCGGTGCCGACCGCCACCACGGCGGTGCCGCGGGTGGGCGCCACGACGGACATGGGAATCTCCTTCGCTCAGCTGAAGGCCCGCAGGGCGTGCGCGAGTTCGTCGGGGATCGGGATGGGGTGGACCGCGTCGCCGGTGCGGCGCATGCAGGCGACCGTTTGGCCGCCGCGGGCGACCGGGGCGTCGTCGCGGCGGAAGTCGAAGTCCATCGCGATCCGGTTGCCGGACGCCGCCCGCAGCGTCATCGCGATGTCCACGGTCTCCAGCGCGAAGCACTCCGCGTGGTACTGCATCGAGCACGACAGCGTGACCAGCGCCAGCTCGCCGGTGCTCAGCGCGGTGAGCACTCCTGGCGCGTGATCGGCCAAGAACCGTTCCCGGCAGTGGCCCTGCCAGTGCAGGTAGTGCGCGAAGTAGACGTTCCCGACGAGGTTGGTCTCGTCGAGCGTGACTGTGTGCCGGTGGTGGTAGGCGCGCACGGCTCACTCCGCCGGCACGGCGACGGCCAGGGCCGCGTCGCCGAGCTCGTCGATCGGCGCGCGGGCGATGACCACCCGCACCCGCCCGGCTCGGACCACGACCAGGCCGTCCTCGGTGACGTGGTCGATGCGCAGCGGATGTCCCTGCTCGTGCCCGAGCTTGACCACCGCTTCCCGCGCCGTCCACACCCGCGCAGCGGCCGCCGCCGGGTCCTCGCCGAGCTTGTCCGCCACCTCGTCGACCAGCCCGCGGTCGACGCGTTCCAGCGCGGTCGGCCCGATCGGTTCGGTCGGTGAAATCCATTGCCAGTCCAGGCCGATCGGCGTTCCCGCGACTCCGAGCAGCAGGCAGCCCCCGGTGTAGGCGGCGCTCGCGTGCCCGCCGGGCACGTGCAGGGCGCCGCGCGGATCGTGCCCGGCCGGCGTGCCGAGCACGCGGGTGAGGAGTCCGGCGGCGTCGCCGCGGGCGCCGACGGCGGTGATCAGCTCGATCCCGTCGGCCAGCCCGGTTTCCACGAGCCTGCGCGACAACCACGGGCCCACCAGGCGCAGCGGGAGCTCGCCGGACCGGTGCTCGCCGGTGGCACGCAGCCGCAGCCCTTCCCAGCGGGCGACCGCCGCGCCGCCGGGATCGACCACGTCGACGTCGAAGCAGTACGTGTCGGCGGTGTGCTCCCGTTCGTCGGCGATCACCCGCAGCGGGCCGCGCGGTGCTCGCCACACCGTCACCCGGTCGGCGCCGGTCGGCAACGCGAGCCGGTGGGGCACGCAGGCCAGCAGCGCGTGCAGCGCCGCGTCGTGCGCGCCCGGGTCGCCGAGGAGCAGTTCGCCGCTGTGGAACTCGGAGAACCAGTCCTGATCGGCGGCCTGGACCCACGCCCGCACGCGGAAGGCCGACAGCACGTCGTAGCGCAGCAAACGCCGGAAACGTCCACTGTGGAACAGGATTTTCCCGTAGTAGGGGTGCGGTTGCCGGGTCTCCTGGGGCGGTTCGGCCGCGTGGATCGCGGCCGGGGCCGGTGGCGCCGCGGTGATGCGGGCGGTGAACTTGTCGGCGCGGAAGTCGTCCCGCGCCTCGCGGATCACCGCCTCCACGGCACCGCCGCCGACGAGCGCGGAGATGCGGATGGTCGCCTCGCCGTCCACCGCGATCGGTTCGCGCAGCGCCACGTCGGCGAACGAGCGCACCTCAGCTCCCGCCACGGTCGCTACCTGCGCCATCGCCTCCAGGCCCAGCACCGCGGGCAGGACCGGGGTGCCGGCGATCCGGTGGTCGTCCAGGTAGCGGTCGGCGCCCGGGCTCAGGTGCGCGTCGCTGACGGCCTCGACGCCCGGCGTGCGCGTCAGCCGGTCCTCGTCGAAGCGCAGCAGCGGCTCCGGTCCGGTGTCGAACGACGCCGTCGGCATCGCGGGGAACCGGGAGGTGACCAGCAGCGACACCGGGGCGTCCGGGGTGGAGAGCACGTCCAGCAGCGCGGAGTTGCCCTGCTCCGGGCCGATCGGCACCACGCCCTGCGCGCGCAGCGATTCCAGCACGCCGAGGTCAACGCCCATGCCGATGCCCGACCACAGCGACCACTCCAGCAGGTGGACCCGGCGGCCCGGCGCGGCCCACGCCTCCAGGCGGTGCCGCAGCACGTCGTTGGCCAGGCAGTACTCGGCCTGGCCGGGAAGGCCGAACCGGCCGATGATCGAGCCGTAGCCGACCACCAGCCGCAGGTCCTCGCACGCCGACAGCAGGGCGTCCAGCCCGTCCACCTTGGGCCGCATCGTCGCCGCCAGCGAATCACCGGTCACGTCGGCCAACCGGCGCGGCTCGTTGACGCCGGCGCCGTGCAGGAGGCCCCGGACCGGCCCGTGCGCGCTCGCTTCGGCGACCATCGCGGCAACCGCCGCCCGGTCGGCGACATCGCAGCCGATGTAGTGCGCGTCCACCCTGGTGCGCATGTCCCGCACCGCCGCCGAGATCTCCGGGGCGTCGGCGGCGGTGCGGCCGAGCAGGACCAGCGTGCAACCGGTGCGTTCGGCCAGCGCGAGGGCGGAATGTGCCGTGATGCCGCGGACCCCGCCGGTCACCAGGCACACGTCCCCCTGTTGCAGCGGAAGTGGTTGTCCGCCAACGAGTTCCCGGTGCCGCAGTGCGGTGCGCGTGATACCGCCCGCGGCGTCGATGTGCAGTTCGGCGTAGCCGTCGCGGCTCGGGAGTCGATCCGGGTCGAAGCGCGTTCCGGGTTCGTCGAGCCCGACCACTCCCACCCAGTCCGGGTGCAGCTCCGCCGCGACGCTGCGGCCGATGGCCGCCGCCGCTTCGTGACCACTGTGGACGATCAGCAGCCGGTCGGGTGCGGTCTCCGCGATGTCCCGCAGCTCGGCGGCGATCCCGGAGCGGGAGAGCGTCTCGTCGAGCACGACCGCCAGGTTCCCGGCGCCGTCGTCGTGGTGGTCGAGCAACCAGTGCCCGGCCGGTGCCCGCACCGACCAGCGCAGACCGCCGCCTTCGGCCGGTGCTACCGGGAGCCGGTCGGCGGCGAAGGCGCGCACCCAGCCCCGGACCCCGGTCGGCACTTCGGCGTCGCTGTCGGCGGCGTCCGCGTCGAGTTCGGCGAGCACGGCGGCCGCTTCGCCGACCGTGGCGTCCGCCAGCGACAGCGGGGAGCTCGGCGGCCGCTTGCCGAGCGCGCCGGCCACCCTGCCGACGATCTGCACCACCTGCAGGGAGTTCAGGTGCAGGTCGCCGAGCAGCGAACTGCCCGGGCCGATCGACTCGGCGGGCAGCTCCAGCTGCGCCGCGAGGTGCTCGATGAGCGCGGGCAGCGGCGCCTGGGCCGTGGGCTCGGGCCGAGCGCCGGTGGGAACAGCAGTTTCAATTGAAACTGCCGCCAAGGCGGTGCCGTCGACGCGGTCGGCGGGCTGCTCGCAGGGGTTGGCCAGCAGTCGGGGCATCGCATCCGCCCGGACCGTCCGGAACCGCCGGCCGGCGAACCACGGGCCGAGATCGGCCGCGCCACCGGCGGCGAGCACGGCGGTGGCGAACGCATGCCGCCGGGCCGGGCCGCCGCAGTCCAGGCTGATCGCAGGGGTCGCGGTGGCGGACCGGGCCAGGCCGGACAGGATGGTGCCGGGGCCGGTCTCGACCAGCAGGTCGCAGCGGGCCGCAAGGCGTTCGAGCGCGGCGGTGAACCGCACCGGCCGGGTCAGCTGCTCGACCAGCAGCGCGGGAATCGCCGCGCCGGCGGGGAGTTCGGTCCCGGTGATGGTGGACAGCACGGTGCCCGAGAGCGCGTCGAACTCGAAGTCCCGCAGGGCCCGCCGCAGCGGCTCGACCGCGCCCAGCATCGCGGGGCTGTGGAACCCGTGCGAGACGGGCAAATTCGTCGCGGTGATGCCATGTTCGGCGGCCCGCCGGACGACGTCCAGCACGTCGGCGGTGGGACCGGAGATCACGACCTGTTCCGGGCCGTTGTAGCCGGCGAGCACCGCCGCGGTGCCGTCGAGCAGCCGTTCGGCCTGCTCGGCCGTGGCGGTCAGCCCGGCCATGCCGCTCTCCGGCGCGCCGTGCTCGGACATGATGCGCCCGCGCTCGGCCGCGAGCCGAAGCCCCGCGCCGGCGGTGCACGCGCCGGCCCAGACGAGCGCGCTGATCTCGCCGAGGCTGTGCCCGGCCGCGGCGGTGGCGCGGCAACCCAGCCGGTTGAGCCAGGCCAGCCCGGCCAGCGATTGCCGGACGATGGCGGGTTGCGCCAGTCGAGTGTCCACTTCGGACCGATCTACTGCGGGCAGGTCCGGGACCAGCATCCGGGCCGCCCAGCCGGGCAGCTCGGTGCGGACCGGCGCCGCCTGCCCCGGGAACAGCAGGCCCACCCGGATCGCGCCGGCACCGAGCGCGTAACCGGCCTGCTCGTCGAAGCCGAGCCGCCGGTCCCAGCCCCGCAGCCCGCGGCGGGCGGCGCGTGCCGCATCGGCCAGCGCCGCCGGATGGTCGGCGACCAGCGCCGCGCGCACCGCACCCACCTCCTGCCGCTGGGTGGCCGCGAGGTCGTGCAGCTCGGCGTCGCTGAGCCGCTCGGCGATCGGTGCGAGGACGTCCAGCCGGTGCGCGAGCTCGGTCTCGTCGCGGCCCGCCACCAGCACGATCTCGTGCTCCGGGAGCGGCGCGGACCACTGCAGCACCTCCGGTGGCATCCGGCGCCGCGCGCGCTCGCCACCGGCTTCGAGCACGACGTGCGCGTTGATGCCGCCGAATCCCATCGACGACACCGCCGCCAGCCGCCTCGGCGAATCCCACGGCTGCGCCCCGGTGAGCACCTGCAGCGGCGTGGTCGCGCGATCCAGCAGTTCGTGCGGAGTGTCGCAGCCGGTGGTCGGCGGCAGCACGCCGTGGTGCGCGGCGAGCGCGGCCTTGATCAGCCCCGCGACCCCGGCGGCGGCCTTGGTGTGGCCGATGTTGGCCTTCACGCTGCCCAGCGCCGCCTTGGCCGCACCGGGCCCGCGCACCTCGGTCAACGCGGCCAGCTCCACCGCGTCGCCGACCGCGGTGCCGGTGCCGTGCCCCTCCACCATTTCGACCGCATCGGGCCGGATCCCGGCCATCCGGTAGGCGCGGCGCAACGCCAGCGCCTGCCCGTTCTCGGCGGGCCGGGTGAGTCCGCCCGCGCCGTCCGACGAACTGCCCCAGCCGGCGATGCGCGCGTACACGCGCATGCCCAGCCGTTCGGCGTCGGCGGCGCGCGCCAGCGCCACGATGCCGCAGCCTTCGCCGGGCAGGAAACCCGTCGGCGCGCGGTCGTAGATGCGCATCCGGTCGGTGGCCAGCGCGCCCAGCCGGGCGAAGCCGACCAGCTCGAACGGATCGAGGCTCAGGTCCACGCCGCCGGCCAGGGCGAAGTCCAGTTCTCCGGTGCTCAGCGCCCGGCAGGCCGCCATGACGGCCAGCAGGCTCGACGAGCACGCACCGTCCACGGTGTACCCGGTGCCGTGGAAGTCGAAGTGGTTGCAGATCCGCCCTGCGATGGTGTTGCTCAGCGCCCCGGCCAGCGACTCGTCGCCGGGCACCGGGAACGGCGACTTCACCAGCTCCGCCAGCCGGCTCACCACTTCGGCGGCCACGTCGTCGGCGACGCCGCTGCGGTGCAGCGCCGTCGCGGCGGCGTCCCGCACGAACGGCCACCGCGTGCGCAACGTGCCCGCCCTGGTGAACTCGCCGGTCAGCGAATTGCCGATGATCACGCCGGCGGTGGCGCGGTCCAGCCCGTCGCCGTCCGGGCGGCCGGCGTCGGCCAGCGCCGCCGCGGCCGTTTCCAGCGCCAGCCAGTGGGTGTGGTCCGCCGCCCGGTGCAGCGCGCCCGGCACCCCGAACCGGCTTCGGTCGAACTCCCAGTCCCGCAGCAGGGCCGCCCGGTCGACGTAGGTGAGATCGGGCTCGGTCGGGTCGCCGCGATAGCCGGCCGCCAGCCGTTCCCCGGGCAGCGCGCGGAACGCCCTGCGGCGGCCGAGCACGTTCTGCCACAGCTCTTGCGGACCGGTGGCGTCCGGGTACCGGCAGCCGATGCCGACCACGGCGATCCCTTCCATGCCAACCTCCCGTTCGGTGCTCACCGGATCGGATCTAACGGCTGCCGCTCGCGCGCGGACCGGGATCCGGTGGCTCGCGCCAGCAGCAGGACCGCGCCGCGCAGGACGCAGGTGATCACCAGCGCGAAGAAGAGCCCGAACACCACGCCGGAGACGACCAGCACGCCGTAGACGAGCGCGGTGCAGGCGCCGAAAAGGGCCTGGTTGCGGGATTTCACCGGCGTGGTGCCCGGATCGGTGATCATGTAGTTGGTGTAGAGGACGAACGCCACGCCGGTCATCGGCAGCAGCGCCGCCACCAGCGAGTGGTCCAGCAGCAGCCAGCGCAGCACGGCCTGCGCGGCGAACCCGCCGACCCAGCCGAGGATCAGCGGGACCTTGCCGGTGAGCTTGGCGTTGATCATGGTGCCGAGCATCAGGATGCCCAGCGGGATCAACCAGTCGACGGTGCCGGTGGGGAAGTTGGTGAAGTGGTAGGGCGGCGCGATCCCCACCCACGGGAACAGCAGCAGCGTCACCACGATGCCGAAGTTGGACGGGTTGAGCACGTGCCGCAGCCGGCCCGCCACCTGGATGCGCACGACGTACTTGCTCGTGTTGGCCACCACCACGGCGAACAGGTACGGCCACAACGAGCTGTTGCCGTACAACAGCATCGCGCAGGCCAGGGCGGTGATGTGGGCCGGCAGCAGGAAGTTCACCGCGGCCTGCGCGCCGCCCCGGTAGGCGGGCCGGACGTCGCGCGCCCGGCTGTCCAGGAACTCCAGCAGGAACGCGACGGCGTAGCTGGTCAGCACCGCGGCGACCGGGGTGATCGGGGACTGCTCGAACCCGAGCACGGTGTGCCCGGCGATGTTGAACACGGTGATCGAGACGGCGAACCGGCGCAGGGCCTTGATCCGCTTGTCCACCGGTGGTGCCGGGGCCGGATCGGGCTCGTCGCGGGAGGGCTGGCGGGTGGTGGTCGGTGCGGTGCTCGTCATCGGATGACCGCCGTTCCGTCGGGGTTCAGCAACACGGTGTGCGTTCCCGGACCGATGTCGATCCGGGCGGTGTGCACGGCGGTGCCGTCGCGCCAGGTGATCTCGGCCGGCACGGCGCGGCCGTCCGGCAGCCCGAAGTGCAGCGTCGAATCGGACACCCCGGCGTGCCCGTTGGCGGGGTAGAGCTGGGCGCGCTGTTCGCCGTCGGGGAAGGAGAGCACCGCTTCGGCGCCGATCGCCGGGGTCCGGCCGCCGGCTGCGGCGGGCCGCAGCAACCGCAGGTAGGCGGCCGGTGGGGCGCCGCGCGCGGTGTTGAGCAGCAGGCGCGAATCCTCCCACTGGTTGGCGACCAGCGCGTCCAGCAGGCCGTCGCCGTTGACGTCGCCGAGCGCGAAACCGCGCGTGACGTCCGGCGCGCCGATGCCCGCCGCGACGGCGAGGTCGTGGAAGCGGCCGTCGCCGGCGCGGACCCAGAACGGGTTGTGCTCGTGGCCGGAGAGGTCGTCGCCGGCCTGGAACTTCGGCCACGCCGCCGGGTACCGCAGCAGCTCGTCGTTGCCCATCGCGAGTTCCTGCAGCTCGGGCCACCGGTCGCGCTCGCCCTTGAGGAACCCGGTGGCCTGCAGCAGCTCGTCGGTGCCGGAGTTGTCGAAGTCCCCGACCTTGATGTCCCACGACCAGCCGCCGCGGGCCAGCCCGAGCTCCTCGGCGCGCTCGTCGAAGGGCAGCTCGCCGTGCCGCAGGTCCGCCGCCTCGCCGGTCGGGACGAACGCGAAGTTGCTCTCCTGCAACGCGAACGGGGTGGTGATGTTGCTGACCACCATCATCGGCAACCGCTGCCCGCGGGAGTAGCTGTAGTTGACCCCCATGCCCTTGAAGGAGTCGTGGCCGAGGACCTCGGAGCGCGGCGTGGTGACGTCGCGCCGCCCGTCGACCTGGGTGAGCTGGACCTGGCCCGGCGTCGAGGAGTTGACCAGCAGCTGGTCGGGCCCGAAGTCGTTGGCGAAGTACAGGTCCGGCAGCATCCGGTCGGCGAGGTTCTGCAGCCCGATCGACAGCGTCCACGACCGCGCCGAGGCGTCCGGCAGCGCGTTGCTGGCGTCGACCAGCCGCGGCTTGTCGTCGGGCCGGCCGGTCGGGGTGGTGAGCAGCAGCTTGTTGGTCCCGGCGTTGCGCGCCTTGCCCATCGAGTCCTGCATCCGCATCCGCGGATCGTCGGCCGCCGCCGGGTCCAGCACCTTGGCGCCGTCGGGGAAGTAGTTGCCGACCAGGACGTCGAGGTGGCCGTCGCCGTCGACATCGCCGACGTTGACCGCGGTGGAGTTCCAGACCTCCATCGGCTCCACCAGCTCCACCGGGCGGAAGCCGGCCGGGTCCAGCCGGCCGGTGTTCAGGAACAGCACCGGTGAGCGTCCCCAGTAGTAGACCAGCACGTCCTGGTCGCCATCCTCGTCCAGATCCGCGGGCACGCAACCCATCGGCGCCATCGTGGCGTCCTGGCGGAGCCCGTCCGGCCGGAGCCGGAACGGCTCGTACTGCGGGCCGCCGCTGCGGGGCACCGGGAGGATGGTCACCGAGTCATCGCGCGGATCGACCAGGCAGGCGTCTCCGGAGCGGCCCAGTCCGCGCAGATCCGCCAGGCCCACCGAGGCGCCGACCGCGGAGATCCAGCCGCGGATGTGCTCCAGGCCGGGAGCCACGGTCCGGTCGGTGCGCGCGTTCGGCGGTGGCGCGTTGATCGGCACCGATTCGAAGCCGAAACCCCCTGCCAGATCGCGGGTTTCGGCTTCGCTGAGGGCCGGGCGGACGGTGAGCAGTCCCAGTGCGAGGCACAGCAGCAGGCCGACGGCGGCCGGGAGGGCGCGGCGCAGCGAGCTCGGCATGGGCGTTAACCTCCAAGATCGGGTGCCGGGTTCAGGAGTTGTCGAGCACGGTGCGCCGCAACCGCGACTTCCACTCGGTGTAGGCCGCGATTCCGGTGCTGCCGTCGAGACCTTCGGCGGCCAGGTCGGTCCACCCGGCGGCGCCATCCGCGTCGGTGGCGAACAGGGTCCTGGCGCCGAGCGCGGTGTGCTCGGGAACGATGCCCGATCGCGCCCGGGCGGCGATCCCGAACAGGCAGCCCTGTCCGAGGTGCGCCCAGTGCGGGCCGCTGGCCTCCCGCAGCGCGCGGAACCCGGCTGCGTCGAGGCCGCCCGCGTAGCAGGAAGCCAGGCCGATGCCGGACCACAGGTGCGGCCGGGCACGTTCGTCCACAGTGGATATCCGGTGCCGGACCCCGCCCAGATCGGCGCTTTCGATGAACCACAGCGCCCGGCCACAACCGGCGATGCGGGCCTGGCGGCGCTCGTCCTCCGGGTTCGCGCAGGCCTTGCGCAGCCTGGCCGGACCGGCGAAGAAGCACTCCGCGAAGCCCGCGCCGTCCAGCGCCAGCCAGCGCAGCAGCGGCGTCGCGGGAACCGGCACCGGCAGCGGGATCCGCAGCGGCGCCAGCGCCCAGCCCACTCCGACGTGGATCAGGTGGACGTAGGCGGAGCCGGGGCCGGCCAGCAGCCGGTGCAGCGCGCGCGCCCGGCCGAAGGTGGCGAGATCCCGCATCCCGGCGTGCATCGCCGCGCCCTCGTAGGCGAATCCCCTTTCCTCGTCGGGCAAATCGGCCAATGCCGGATGCGGGTGCCGCCAGTTCGACACGGCCAGGTTGAAACCGCGCAGGAACGATCTCGCGTGTTCTTCCAGCAGCGCGCGGTTTTCCGGGCGGTCCACCCGGAAGCCGCGGTGGGCGAAATCGGCCATGCCCATCGGCAGCCGCAAGATCCTGGGCGGTCGGCGGTGGCCCGGCGTGGATCGATCGGTGTCCTCGGATGGGTGCGAACGGGTGCGATCGGGCGGAGAAATCACGTATTCCCCCAGCGCGGCAATGAAGGAGTGCGTCCCAGTTTGCGGAGCTCGCGGCCGCGGCCGCTGGATCGGGGTTCGGCTTCGCCGATGTCGCGTGCCTCCCGGGCGCGGCGGGCCCTGCGGGCCGTGCGCCCGGTCTCCCCGGGATCCGGAGCAGGAATCAGCTGCTCCCAGTCACTACTATTTCCTACATCGGTATTCGCGGGGGTGTCAAGGGGTGATCAGCCCTGCTGGGGAAGGCCGTTGCCGGCCTCGTCGATGCGTTTCCGCCGGCTGCGCCGATGCCGCGCAGAGCATTCGACGCCGGGCTCCGCAGTATCGGCGCAAGTCGCTCCGAGTGCCTCGGAAAGCTGAGATTTGCCAGCAAATGCCGATGATTTCAGTCGGATGGCGGTACTGGATCGGTTGCGTCCGAACGGCGCTCGACGCGAGCCGCGGCGGTGCGCTACGTTACCGCGAGTGTCCGGATCGCATCTGCTCTGGGGTGTGCCGAAGGTGTGACGGGACGGGGGACGTCTCGTGGGGGACCGTGCTCGGTAGCCGATGCTGTCCGTGAATGGTTACAAAAAGTAAAGCGATTTCTGCCATTGCTCGACATTGACGACATCCGTCGCGCGTTGCGCGGCCGATTCCGGAAGTCGGGAGGTAGCGGTGTCAGACGATCGGGACGACCTCGCCGCACCGGGAGTGCGAAGGCGGCACCTCGCGTTGCGGTCCGCCGTGATCGCCGGAACGGCTTTGCGGCACGGCGGCCGGGCGCTCGCGCGCCGCGCCCTGGCGCGGCGGGCGCCGAACGGCTCCGGCGGGCTGGCCGAGCTGGTCGCCGATCTCGGCCCGGCGTTCGTGAAGGGCGCCCAGCTGCTCAGCACCCGCCGGGACCTGCTCGACCCGAAGTGGTGCGACGCGATGGGCGGCCTGCACGACCAGGTGCGCCCGATGTCCCGCCCGCAGGCGGTGCAGGCATTGCACCGCGCATACCCCGCCCAGCGGGAATGGCCGTTCCGCCGGTTCGACGCCACGGCGGTGGCCAGCGGCAGCATCGCCAGCGTCTACCGGGCGGAACTGCACGACAGCACCGAGGTGGCGGTCAAGCTGCGCCGGCCGGGCCTGCACCGGCTCATCGGTGCCGATCTGCGGCTGGTCGCCGCCGGTGCCGGGCTGGTGCAGCGGCTGCCCGCGATGCGGCGGGTGCCCGCGGCCCGCATCGTCGACCAGGTGTCCCAGGCGATCCGGCGGCAGCTCGACCTGGATCTGGAGGCGCAGGCGCTGCGGACCCTGCGCGCGAACCTGGGCGACTTCGCGCGGGTGCGGATTCCCGCCCCGATCCCCGCCGCCTGCGGAGACGGCGCGCTGGTCATGGAGTTCGTGCCCGGCCTGCGGCGCTTCGGCCCGGACAGCTTCACCCGCGAGCAGCGGCGCGAACTGGTGCGCCAGGTGCTGCACGCCGTCTACCGGATGCTGTTCGTCGACGGCCTGGTGCACTGCGACATGCACCCCGGCAACCTCTACCTCAATCCGGACGGGAACGTCGTGCTGCTCGACGCGGGCTTCGTCGTGCCGCTGCAACCGCACGTGAAGCGGCTGTTCGCGGAGTTCTTCCTGAACATGTCGCTGGGGCGCGGGCCGGAATGCGCCGAGGTCGTGCTGCGCAGCGCCGAACACGTGCCACCGGAAGCCGATCTGCCGGGATTCCGCGCCGACATCGTCGAGCTGGTGGCGACCACCGCCGGGCGCCGGGCCGGTGACTTCCAGCTCGCCCCGTTCGCCACCCGGCTGTTCGACCTGCAGCGCCGTTCCGGGGTGGCGGCGGCACCGGAGTTCGTGTTCCCGCTGCTGTCGATGCTGGTGCTGGAAGGGATGATCAACGAGTTCGACGTGGACGTCGACTTCCAGGCCGAAGCCATCCCGACGCTGCTGCCCGCGCTGAACCGGTGAACCGGATAGCGGTGTGGCGGGCGCACCGGGTGCCGGTCGCGCCCGAGCGGTCGGAGGCGCGGCAATGGTTCGTGATCGGAAGGGGTCCGGCACCGCTGCGCGCCGTCCTGGACGCATCGGCCGGCCCTGGTCCGGTCATCCCGGTCGTCGTGCTGGGCGACCGATTCGGCCCTGATGACAACGAATTCCTGCTCCGCGGGCTCGCGGTCGCCCGCGCCGGATCCGGGCGGATCGTGCTGGTGCACACCGGCTCCGGCGGCGGGAGCCTGCTGAACTGCGCGGTGGCCGAGGACGGCCGGCTGTCGGCGATCGAGATCGAGCTGTCCGGCGGTGCGACGCCGCCGGCCGTCGAAGCGGCGATCGCCTTCGCCGGTCACCACGCCGACGGCTACCGCCACGTGGAGATCGACGGAAACGGCAACGCCTGGCGCACCGGATGGTCCGATGTGGACATTCCGCGCGTCGATCCGGCGCGGTTGCACGGCGAGGTGCTGATCACCGGCGGGCTCGGCGGGCTGGGCATCCGGGTGGCCGGGATGTTGCGGGCCCGCACCGGAATCCGGCCGGTGCTCCTCGACGACCTCGGCCGTGGCGAGATCTCCGGCGACGTGCGCGCGGCCCTGGCGCGGCTGAAATCCTCGGGCGGGACAACGGTAATCGACGCCGACGTCACCGACCGGGCACAAGTGGCGGCGGCGCTGGCGGCGCGCCAGGTGACCGGAATCGTGCATTGCGCGGGCGATGTGCGCGGCGGTTTCACAGCGGAGGCGACGGCCTCCCGGCTCGCGGCGCTGCAAGCTCCGAAGGTCGCCGGATTGCGGAACGTGCTCGCGGCGGTGGATCGCGGAGCGCTGCGACGGCTGATCACCTTCGGATCCATCACCGCCCGGTCGCCGCACCCGAACATGGGTGCCTACGCGCTGGCGAACGAACTCCTCCGCCGCAGCACCATCGCGGCAGCCGACGGCCTGCCGGACTGCGGCTGCACGGCGGTGGAGTGGTCGCTGTTCAGCGGGGCGGGCCAGGCCCACCGGATGGGCGCGGTCCGCCAGGCCCGGAGCATGGGCATGCCGCCGGTCCCGCTCCGAGCGGGCATGGAAGTCCTGCTCCGCCTGTTCACCGACCCGCGCCGCGGCTCGTTGGCGGTGACCGGGCTCGGCGACCGCACCTTCCCGCCGGCGCCGTGAGCCTTCGGACTGCGAAGGCCCACGGCACCGGGCGGATTCAGGGCCGCAGCACGTACAGCGCGTTCATCGGACTGGGCATCGGGATCCGCTCGACGCTGCGGAAACCGGACGCCGTCGCCAGTTCGCGCAGCTTCCCGGGCGGCAGCCCGAGCGTCCCCAATCCGGGTGCGCCCTGCGAAAGAGCCGACGGCAGGCAGTAAAGCGTGCTCGTGGCGTAGAGGATCGTCGCGCCGGGGCCGGTGTTGTCCGCCGCGTCCTCGGCGCAGTTGGTCTCCAGCACGAGCACCGCGCCGGTGTCCTCCCGCAGCGCGCCGCGAACCGCCCGGAGCAGCCCGCCAGGGTCCGGCGCATCGTGCAGCACGTCGAACATCGTGACCAGGTCGACCTGCTCGGGCAGCCCCTCGGCGGCGTCCTGGTGCTCGAACCGCACCCGGCCGGCGACCCCGGCTTCCACCGCCGCCGCCCGCGCCCGGTGCACGTTCGGCTCGTGCAGGTCGAACCCGACGAAGCCGGCGGCCTCGAAGGCCCGCGCCAGCCGGAGCACCGCGTGCCCGCCGCCGCAACCGACGTCGACGACCGTGCCGCCCCGCGCCAGCGCCTCGGAAAGCCCGTCCACGGCCGGAATCCACTGCGGCACCAGCATGGTGTCGAGCCAGGTCCGGCTCATCCGTTCCATGGCGAGGAACAACTGCTGCGGGTAGCGGTCGTGCGGAACCCCGGTGCCGGTGCGGAACGCCTCCTCCACCTCCCGGACGGCGTCCACCAGCGGCGGCACGAGCTCGTAGCCGGCCGCGAGGCTCATCGGCGAGTCGTCGGCGAGCACGGCGGCCGCCCCGGCGGGTAGCGAGAACCGCTGCCCGCCATGCCGTTCCAGGTAGCCGGCGCTCGCCATGCCGTGCAGCCATTCGAGCAGGTACCGCTCGTCGCAGCCGGCGAGGCCGGCCAGTTCCGCGGCGGTGGCGCGACCGGCGCCGGCCAAGGCCCGGAACAGCCCCAGCCGCAGGCCGAGCACGCACAGCACGCTGGTCATCGCACCGCCCAGATCGGACATCGCCCGCCCGGCGAAATCCATCGCGGGCGACTCCGCGGGCACGGCGGCCGGTGCCGGGCCGTGCCCGTTGGTCCGGCCGGCCTCGGCCTCGCCGCCGCTGATCGACCAACCGTGCGGCCCCACCGGCGCGCCGTCAGGCGGGCCCTGCTGCTGCAACAACATCTGCGCCCGAGCGGCGGCCGACACCCAGTACCCGGTGACGATCTTGCGCTCGGTCACCGCGTCCGGGATGCCGAGGTCCTCCCAGCCGTCGTGGAACACCTGCAGCAGGCTCTCCCGCAGCCCCACCGGCTCGATCCAGATCCGGCCGCCCAGCGCCGACGGCCACGACGCCCGGCGCAGCTCGAACTCCAGGTGCGGCAGGTAGGACGGGAACTCCTGCCCGCTGTCGACCAGCTTGGTGACCCGCAGCAGCGCCCGGCCGCTGGCGTCGCCCATCACCACGGTCATCTCCTCGCCGGCCGCCAGCGACCCGGCGCACGGCTGCAGCCAGTGCCGCACCGCGCCCGGCGCGGTGAGCGCCTCCCACGCCTGGAACGGCGGCGCGGGCAGCGGGATCTGCAGGTAGGGGCCCATCCGGCGCCACGGCCACCGCCACTCGGTGCCGGTGCGCAGGTGCGCGGCGAGCTGGTCGAGGATGCCGGGCCAGCCCATGCCGTTCCAGGACCGCCAGTCCGACGGCGGGTTGACCGCCTCCTCGACCACCGTCACCGAGGTGCCCGCCCCGGCCGGTTCCACGGTCCAGGTCACCGAGGTCGCCGGCCCGATGCCGACCCACCGCCACAGGTAGCGCAGCACCCCGGGGCGGCCGTCGCCCGGGGCGCTGCTCTGCTGGGTGCGGCACCAGAAGAACTCGCCGTCCTCGAAGTCGAGCATCACCTCGGCGCCGGTGCGGGCCCAGTCCCCCCGGCACACCCCGAACCACTGGGAAACCCGGTCCGGATCGGTGAGCGCGGCCCACACCGCCCGCGGCGGTTCCGGGATGACGACCGTGCTGACCAGCCGTTCCCACCGGTCCTGGGCGACCGGCACGGCGCTACCCCGCAGGGGCGCGAAGCCCGCGGCCTCGTCGGCGACCGGTACGCCCAGGCCGGGCGGACCGCCGACGTGCAACTGTTCGGTGCTCATCTGACTTCTCCCTCGCCACGTCGACGAAAACCAGGCGGACACCACTGGAAGCCGGTGGTCGCGACCACCGGCTTCCAGCTGGGTTCGGAATCACGCGATCTGTTCCCTGGGGAGGTAGCCGCCCATCGTGAAGCGCAGGCTGGTCACGTAGGCGACCGGGTCGTCATCCGGGCGGCGGATGTCGTGCAGCGGCAGCATCCGGTAGATCTGCCCCTTCCCCGGCGAACCGGCCGGCGGGATCTGCCGGACGTCGTCGATGGTCAGGATGATCGGTTCCTTGTTGATCAGCTGCAGGCCCAGCTTCGGCATGTCGAAGATCGCGCCGACCGCCATCCGGCAGGCCTTCGCCGCCGGCCCCTCGCCCGCGTACGGGTCGAACGGGGTCCGGATCTGGCCCGCGGACAGGCATTCCGGGTTGAGGGTCACGGTGATCCGGCCCAGCTCCTCGGACTCGCCGGTCATCCGCATCTCGATCAGGTTCGTGTAGACCTCGGCGTTGGCCCACTCGGTCGCGGTCGGCTGCGAGCGCACCACGCGCACGTAGCCGTCGAACGGCACGGTGTACTCGCCCACGCCGGGCACCGCGAAGGTGTCGATCGAGGAGATGCCGAGGTTGTCGATGCCGGGATCCGGCGTCGTCCACGGCTGCACCTCGGTGCCGGAGTAGAGGTTGGGCACGCCGTCCGTGGTGACCGGGCGGCCGTAGACCACGGACGGCTTCTGCGTCGGTGTGGACATGGTGGTCGTCCCTTCGGCGTCGGGTGGTTCAGGGCATCAGGGCGGTGTGGTCGCAGCAGGTCAGGCCGGGCCGGTCGGCGACGCCGTCCTGGTCCATGTCGATCTCGCCGTCTACTGTGGAGTAGACGTCGCGCGAGTTGAGATCGATCGTGCCGTCGCCGTCCCAGTCGTTGAGCTTGCCCTTGAACGTGCCGAGGATGAAGGCGTTGGTCATCGGCCCGACCTCGGGATCGTGCAATGTGGACAGCACGCCGTTGCCGGGCACCAGCACCTCTTCCAGCGACTTGCCCGCGATCCGGCTCAGGTCCACGTAGCCCCAGCCCTGGAACCGGCCGCGCACGTAGCGGATCGCGGCCTCCTCCCGCACCTGGAACCGCGGCTCCAGGTGCCAGGTGCCGTAGCGGGCGAAGCCGATGTTGGCCTGCCGCACGCCTTGGCTCGGGTCGTCGGCCTGCCCGGACTTGAAGAACGTCCGGGGCACCAGCGACTCGAAGAAGAAGTTCCCCCGGTCGCGGCGGGTGCGGTCGGTGAACCCGCGGAACAGGTAGTTGTCGCAGTGCGGCGAGCCGTCCTGGTGCAGCCCGTCGATGGTCTTGGCGATCACCAGCTGCTTCTCCCTGGTGGCCACGTTCGGGCAGGCGTGCGCCTGGCCGTAGATGCGCGCGAGTCCCTGCGGCGCCAAGGAGATCTTGCCCCAGTGCGTGTTGGACGGGTCCAGGCGCACGTACAGGTCGCAGTGGATCAGCAGGAAGATCGTCTCGTCGAAGGTGCGGTCCGGCGTGTACAGCCCGGATCGTCCGTCGAACGCCGGGTCGCCGGTCTGCAGCTCGCTGATGAACAGCTTCGCCCACTCGGCGATCTCCGGGTCGTCGTCGGTCAGGAACTCGCCGAGCGCCGCGATCGCGGTCGGCCCGCCGAGCTTCTCGATGGCCCAGAGCGCATCCCACCGCACCTGCCGGTCCTGGTCGGTGCGGGCCGCTTCGGCCAGCAGCGCCACCGCGTCCTCGTGGTCGCGGTCGGCGTACTCGAACAGGGCCTGCTCGCGCATCGCCGGGTCGGGGTGCTGGAACGCCTGCTCCCGCAGCTGGTCGTTGCTGCGGTTGTCCAGCCGGATGGCGACGCGGTCGAGGGCGTAGCCGAAGTCGCTGGCCCACGCCGCCGGGTCGCCGGCGACGAACCGCGGGTCGACATTGCTGAGCGTGGTGCGGTACGCGAAGTTCAGCGCGTCCTTCTGCTCGGTGGCCAGGTCCTCCAGTGCCTTCGGATCCTGGACGGCGGCGTCCCAGCGGCCCGGGTGGTGCTCGGCGAGTGCGCCGGGAGATTTGTTGCACAAATCGATCGCCATTGCACTGATTCCTTTCGGCGTCGGGCTGTTTCGACCCTTCCGAAGGTATTGAGAGCCGGGCCCGACAAGCTTCTCCCAAGTTGCCGACTGGCATTGCGGAGAAATGCCCGTGCGCGTTTTGCGGCGCTATAACACCCCAAAACGCGCGCGGGAGCGGAACCGGCGGTGCCCGTTCACCCGGCGTGGGCGCGGGCGGAGGAGAGGGCCGCGATCCAGGTGGCGGCGAACCGGCGGCGCACCGATTGCGCGCGCTGCGCGGACCAGCCCAGCCGGGTCCAGCCGGTGTGGGCGAAGCTCAGCTTCCAGGTTCCGCCCGCCGCTTCCCGCAACCGCACGGTGCACGCCGGATTGTGCTGCGAGTCCGGGATTTCCACGGTGAAGGTCAGCAGGCGGTCCGGCGTCAGATCCCAGTCGCGGATCCGGAACCGGCGCGGGCCTTCTTCGTCGAGCACGAAGAACCAGCTCGGTTCGAAACCGTCGCTGGCGATCGGCAGCCATTCGTACAACTCGGATTCGCGCAGCGGGTGGAAATCACCGGCCGGCAGCTCCACCGAACCATCGATGTCATCGCGCCAGCCGTAGCGGGTGTTCTTGCCGGTGCGCAGATGCCGTTCCAGGCGGGACAGGAAATCCGTCCAGCCCTCCAGCATTTCGGCGGCCTCGGCGGGGGACCGGCGATCGTCGTGGTCGCGGACGGTCACCGACACGCCGTCCGCGGTCGGCGCCAGCCGCCAGGTGATCAGCTCCTGGCGGGCGACGCCCAGGAAGCGCCAGTCGAAGTCCAGCTCCGGCGGCTCGATCCGTCGCGGCACCAGGACGAAGAAATCCCCGTCGCCGAAGTCGACGCGGTTCTCCTCGCCGACGCGCAACGGTCCGGCCAGGTAGCCGAACCACTGCTCGACGTGCGCGGGCTCGGTGATCGCCGCCCACACCCGGGGCAGCGGGGCGGCGCAGTGCACCCGCACTTCGACGTGCCCGCTGGTGATCCCGCCCTGCGGCACGGCGGCTCGGTCGTCGGTTCCCATGCCCGGCCTCCCGGTCGTTCGGCGGGGACGCGATCGCTCCAAGTTGCTGACGAATACTATAGTGATCCGGTCAAGGCGTCAGGGCCGCCGCAGCCGCAGCAGCCGCCGCCACAGCGAGGTGCGCGGGCCCGCCGGCGGCTCGTAGCGGCTCCGGGTGTAGCGGAGATCCGGTTCGTCGACGAGGGTTTCGGCCCACGCGGCCGCGTCGCGCAGCCCCGGCGAACCGCTCAGCTCGGCGGCGGCCAGGCCCGCCGGGTGGGACGCCGTCTCCCGCAACGTGTCCCACTGGCGCTCGTTGAGCCTGAGGTGGCGCACGCCGTCCAATTCGGTCAGCACGGCCACATCGCCGATCTCGGCCCGGGCCAGGTCCAGTCCGTACAGCCGCGGGCAGTCGCGCAGCGGGCTCAGGTCGACCGGCCGTCCGGTGGCCAGCCGCAGCACGCGCAGCGTCGGGTGCGCGGCCAACGGCGCGAGATCGATGCTGTCGAGTTCGGCGGTCAGCACCTCGACCCGGGTGTCGCGCAGCGCGGAGAGGTCGGCGGCCGGGCAGTCGATCAGCTCCACTTCGAGCAGCGACGGCGCACCGCGCAGCGGCGCCAGGTCGACCCGGTCGGTGTTGGCGATGACGAGCCGCTGGACCGCCGGGGGAATGTCGCGCAGCCGGGCCGAATCGCCCTCCACCCGCAGTTCGCGGCCTTCGGCGGGTTCCGGATCCGCCGCCATGAACAACCGCAGCTCGCCGCCGCGGTACTGGTAGGAGTAGTCCGCCAGCGCGTCGACGTGGCGCTGGAGCAGGCTGGTCACCGAGTCGGCGACGTAGACCGGACCGTCGTCGTGGCGCATGCCGACGCGGATCACCTGTCCCGGCCGGCCGTTGGGGCCGGGATCCATGTCCACCGCCAGGAAGGCGCCGCCGGTGTCGTGCGCGAACGGGAGCCAGCCGGGGCGGTCCACCGCCCGGCGCACCGCGCCCGCCGGCCGGGAGTCGTAGCGGAGCTCCCGGAACAGCAGCCGCTCCCAGTCGCGCACCGCCCACCAGCGGTCCGCCGGGTCGCTCAACGCGACGACCTTGTTCAGCCCGAGCCATTCGTGCCCGTGCAGCAGGCCGGCGCGCCGGTCGCCGTTGATCCGGCCGTACAGCGCCCGGAGATCCGCGGGCAGCGGCACCGGCAGCCGGTCTTCGAGGAACTCCCGCTCGTCCGCGTCCAGCGGTCGCGGTAGCCGCTCGGGGCGGTCGAGGATCTCGGCGCGCCGCGCGAGATAGCCGTCCAGCAGATCCAGCGCCTGCAGCGGGTCGCCGGCCTGCGTCGGGTCCGCCGGCCCCGGTTGGAAGTCGGCGGGCTCGGCGGGCAGTTCGCCGGGGCGCAGCAGGTAGGTGAAGCCCGTGCGGTCCGACCGGGTCGGGCGCCGCAGCGATTCGCTGGTGAGCGCCTCGAACCTGCCGTTCGGGCGGACCACCAGCTCGATGCTCAGCCGGTCCCCGGCCCGCTCCAGCTCGTGCACCCGGCACAGCGCCTCGTGCAGGTCGAGCTCGCCGGTCCCGCCGGGCGGCTCCGGCTCGTACCAGAACCCGTGATGACCGGAGCCGCTTCCGCCCGTGGCGAATCCGCGCAGCACCGCGCGCCGCCAGCCCTTGGGCGCGGCGGCGGCGATCTGTTCGGCGATCGCGCGCAGCGCCGCGAGCGTCTCGGCATCGTGCTCGGTCGGCAAGGACGGCTCCGGCTTCCGGTCGGGGTGCGTGCGGGGGCAAGTCTTCTTACCGCACCGCCGCCACATCGGTCCCGCCTGCACCGCTGGACGCATCGCGCACCGGACCCAAACACATGATCGAATACAGCGGGGCTAGGCTTTCGAAGTGGCCACTGTGCGTGCTGAACGCTTGGTGAACCTGGTGCTGTGCCTGCTGTCGACGCGCCAGTACCTCACCGCTGAGCGGATCCGGGCGATCGTGCCGGGTTATGCCGGCGCGCCCACCGACGAGGCCTTCTTCCGGACCTTCGAACGCGACAAGGCCGAGCTGCGCGACCTGGGCATCCCGCTGGAGACCGGGCGCAACTCCGCCTTCGACGCCGCCGACGGCTACCGGATCGCCCGCCGCGACTACGAGCTCGGCGACATCGACCTGGAACCCGACGAGGCCGCCGCGGTCGCCCTCGCGGTGCGGCTGTGGGACTCCCCGGAGTTCACCTCGGCGGCCCGGGGCGCGCTGCTGAAGCTGCGCGCCGCCGGGGTCGACGTCGACGAGCGCTCCTCGGCGGCGGTCGAGCCGAAGGTGCGCACCAGTGATCCGGCGTTCGCGCCGCTGCTGGCCGCGGTGCAGGCGGGCCGGGTGGTGGAGTTCGACTACCGGCGCCCGAGCAGCCCCGACGTGCACCGCCGCACCGTCGAGCCGTGGGGCGTGGTGTCCTGGCGCGGCCGCTGGTACCTGGTCGGGCACGACCGCGACCGGCAGGCGCCGCGCTGCTTCCGGCTGTCCCGGATCCAGGGGCAGGCCAAGGCGGTGGGCCCCACCGGGCAGGTGCAGCGCCCGCCGGACACCGACCTGCTGCGGTTCGTCGCCGGCGAGCACCGCGAGCCGCCGCCGGCCACGCTGGCCCGGGTGTGGGCCGCGGCCGGCCGCGCGCAGGGGCTGCGGCGCCGGGCGACCGTCGTGGACCGGATGGAGCTCGGCGGCGACGAGGGCGACGTGCTGGAGATCGACCTGAACTACCCGGAGTCGGCGGCGAGCTGGCTCGCCGGGTACGGGCCGGACGTCGTGGTGCTGGAGCCGGACACGCTGCGCAAGACGGTGCACGAGATCCACCTGGACGTCGTCGACCAGGTGGGGGAGGGCCGATGACGAGCGCGACCCAACGGCTGCCCAGGCTGCTGGCGCTGGTGCCGTACCTGCTGAGCCGGCCGGGCATCCCGATCGCCGACGCCGCCGCCGACTTCGGCGTCACCGAGCAGCAGCTGCGCAAGGACCTGGAGCTGCTCTGGATGTGCGGGCTGCCCGGCTACGGGCCCGGCGACCTGATCGACCTGTCCTTCGAGAGCGACTCGATCACCGTCACCTACGACGCGGGCATGCGGCGGCCGCTGCGGCTCACCGCGTCCGAGGCGACGGCGCTGCTGGTGGCGCTGCGAGCGCTGGCCGACACCCCGGGCATCGCGGACACCGACGCGGTGCAGCGCGCCCTGGCGAAGGTGGAGAACGCGGTCGGGCAGGCTCGCCCGGCCGGCGTGGTGGTCGGGCTGGAGGGCCGGGAAGGCGCGGTGCGGCCGGGCGTGCGGTCGGCGGTGCAGGACGCGACGACGCGCCGCCGCGCGCTGCGGATGCGCTACTACACGGCCTCCCGCGACGAGATCAGCGAGCGGACCGTCGACCCGATGCGGCTGCTGCTCATCGACGGGCGCAGCTACCTGGAGGCCTGGTGCCGCAGCGCGGCCGGGGTGCGGATGTTCCGGCTGGACCGCATCGACGACGTCGAGGTGCTGACCGAGGCCGCGCAGCCGCCGTCGGAGGCCGAGCCGACCGACGTCTCGGAGGGGCTGTTCCGGCCGGCGCCGGACCAGCTCGTCGCCGAGGTGGAGCTGGAGCCCGACGCGCGCTGGGTGGCCGAGTACTACCCGGTCGACGAGCTCGTCGAGCTGCCGCAGGGCCGGGCCAGGGTGCGGATGCGCTACTCGGACCGGTCGTGGATGACCCGGCTGCTGCTGGGCCTGGGCGGCCAGGCGCGGGTGCTCAGCCCCGACGAGCTGGCGTGTGACGTGCGTCAACGTGCGGAAGACGCGTTGACGCGGGCGCGTCACCTTCCGTCCACCTGAGCGGGATACCGTTACCGACGTGCCGTACGTGTGGAGTCTCGTCCTGCTGGTCGTGGGCCTGGTCCTGCTCGCGCTGCTGCTGGTCCGGTTGTTCCGGGAGCTGCGCAGGTTCAAAGCCGTGCAGCGGCAGGTGTTCCACGACATCGACGACCGCAGCGGCCTGGTGAAGGCTCGCGTGGCCGGTTTGAAGGTGGCGTTCGCCCAACGTCGCAACCGGTGACGCGCAACGGCCCTATTTGTCGACTCCCGTCTTGCGTACCATTGCGCCTGCAGGGACATCACGAAAGGTTGGACACGAATGGGTTTGCCAGGTGGCTGGGAACTGATCCTCATCGTCTTGGTCTTGGTGCTGCTCTTCGGTGCCACCAAGCTGCCGCAGATGGCCCGTTCGCTCGGCCAGTCGGCCCGCGTCTTCAAGGCCGAGGCGCGCGGCATGAAGGCCGACGAGGAAGCGGCCAAGAAGGAGAAGGCCGAGCGGGAGCCGAAGCCGGAGCTGACCGCCGGTGAGACCAGCGCGCCCCCGGTCACGTCCACGGTCGACGAGAAGCAGCGCAACGACTCCAAGAACTGACTGAGGACGGGAACAACAAGGTGGGTGCCAGTGCACTGGGGCGCCTGAACCCGTTCCGCAAAGGTCGCCGTCGGTGGGGCCGCAGGCACAACCCCGACGGCACCATGACGCTCGTCGATCACCTCTACGAGCTGCGGTACCGGTTGGGCGTGGCCGTGGTGGCGGTGACGGTCGGCGCGATCTTCGGGATCTGGTGGTTCTCCAACTCGATTTACGGGCTGCCCACGCTCAGCGATGTCCTGCTGGAGCCGTACTGCCAGCTGCCCGTCACCCAACGGCTGAGCCCGAACGGGACGTGCCAGCTGCTGCAGACCGAGCCGTTCGAGATCTTCATGCTGACCCTGAAGGTCGGCGTGTCGGTGGGCGCGGTGCTGTTCAGCCCGGTCTGGCTCTACCAGCTGTGGGCGTTCATCACGCCCGGGCTGTACGCCAAGGAGCGCAGGTTCGCCCGGCTGTTCGTCGCCTTTGCGACCGTGCTGTTCGTCGCGGGCGCGGTGCTCGCCTACTACATCCTGCCGACCGCGCTGGGGTTCATGTCCGGGTTCGGCGGGGACGCGTTCTTCACGGCGCTCACCGGTGGCAAGTACATCAGCTTCATGCTGCTCCTGCTGGTGATCTTCGGCGTGAGCTTCGAGCTGCCGCTGATCCTGGTGATGCTCAACCTGGCCGGGATCGTCAGCTACGCCAAGCTGAAGAGCTGGTGGCGGGGCCTGGTCTTCGCGCTGTTCGTGTTCGCCGCGATCGCCACGCCGGGACAGGACCCGTTCTCGATGCTGGCGCTGGCGGCCGCGCTGTGCGTGCTGTTCACCGTCGCGATGGTGATCTGCAAGTTCAACGACAAGCGCCGGGCCAAGAAGCTCGAGGGGCAGGGCCTGGCGGGGCTCAGCCCGGACGAGGCGTCGAAGGTCGACTTCCGGGCCTCCGATCTGGACACCACGCCGTCCGCGACCCCGAAGCAGCACGACGACGCAACCTGAGATCCGCAATTTCCATTGAAATCGAACCTCTGATTTCAATGGAAATTGCGGCACAGCTCAGCAACGGGGACCTGGGTCACTGGCCAAGGCAGGGGCGCGTGGGTAAGGATCTTGCCTCGTGCGCTGCGTCCTGGTGATCAACCCTGCTGCCGGTGGTGGACTCTCCGCGAAGGTGGTCGGCGAACTCGTCGGCCACCTTCGCGGCGTCTGCGACGTGAAGACCGTGCTAGCCGCCGACGCCCGAGGCACCGCCGACGCCGCGAAGCGGGCGGTGGCCGACGGCGCCGATGTGCTCGCGGTGGTGGGCGGCGACGGCGTCGCGCACCTGGCGGTGCAGGCGTGCGCGGAGTCGGCGACGGCGTTGGCCCTGATCCCGGCCGGGACCGGCAACGACCTGGCCCGCGGGCTCGGCGTGCCGCGCGACCCGGTCGCGGCGGCGCGGGCGGTGGCGGAGGCGTTGCGCGCGGGCGAGCGGCGCCGCATCGATCTCGGCAAGGTCGCTGGCGGCGGCTGGTTCGCGACGGTCTTGTGCGCCGGATTCGACTCGCGGGTCAACGCGCGGGCGAACCGGATGCGCTGGCCGCGCGGGCAGCGCCGGTACGACCTGGCGGTGGTGCGCGAGCTGCTGGGCCTGCGGCCGATGCCGCTGCGGGTGGAGACCGACGCGGGCACGACGGAGCTGATCGCCACGCTCGTCGCGGTCGGCAACACCGCCTGCTACGGCGGCGGCATCCCGGTCTGCCCGGACGCCGACGCGCGCGACGGGCTCCTCGACCTGACGGTGGTCGGCGAGGTCGCCCGGCGCGACCTGGTGCGGATCCTGCCGTCGCTGCGGACCGGGCGGCACGTCGAGCACCCGGCGGTGCTCACGCTGCGGGCGCAGCGCGTGCGGCTGGGCGGCGAGAACGGCTGGATGGCCTACGCGGACGGAGAACCGCAGGCCCGCCTGCCGCTGAGCATGCGCTGCGTCCCTGGTGCGCTCACCGTGGTGGGTTCGTGAGCTGCCCGCACCGGCACGCAGGACGAGCTTGGAATCAGCCAATCGCGACGGCGGTCGGGGTGATGTGAAAACCTTGGGGTGTGGCTGCCAGCCGTTCCAACCCCACCAAGCTGTCCCCGGCCGACGCCTTCCAGGCGCACACCCGCCGCAGCGCGCATCCCGCGCTAGCGGAGTTCGCCGGGGGGATGTCCTTCGAACTCGACCCGTTCCAGAACACCGCCTGCCAGGCCCTGGAGGCCGGGCGCGGCGTCCTGGTGTGCGCGCCCACCGGCGCCGGCAAGACCGTGGTCGGCGAGTTCGCCGTGCACCTCGCGCTCAAGGAGGGCCGGAAGTGCTTCTACACCACGCCGATCAAGGCCCTGTCCAACCAGAAGTACGCCGACCTGTGCGAGCGGCACGGTAGCGACGCGGTCGGGCTGCTGACCGGCGACACCTCGATCAACGGCGAGGCGCAGGTGGTCGTGATGACCACCGAGGTGCTGCGCAACATGCTCTACGCGGGTTCCCGCAGCCTCGACCAGCTCGGTTACGTCGTGATGGACGAGGTGCACTACCTCGCCGACCGCTTCCGCGGCGCGGTGTGGGAGGAAGTGATCCTGCACCTGCCCGAGTACGTGCAGGTCGCGAGCTTGTCGGCGACGGTGAGCAACGCCGAGGAGTTCGGCGAGTGGCTGCAGGAGGTGCGCGGCGACACCACGGTGGTCGTCGACGAGCACCGGCCGGTGCCGCTGTGGCAGCACATGCAGGTCGGCTCCCGGATGTTCGACCTCTTCGGCGGCGAGACCGCGGACCGGGAACTGCAGATCAACCCGAACCTGCTGCGGCACACCCAGCAGCTCGCCCGCGTGCACCTGCCCTACGGCGGCCGGCGCGGCGGGCCGAACGGCAAGCGCAAGGGCCCGCGCCCGCCCCGGTTCTCCCCGCCGTCGCGGGTGGAGATGCTGACCAGCCTGGACGCGGCCGGGCTGCTGCCGGCGATCGTGTTCATCTTCAGCCGAAACGGCTGCGACCAGGCCGTCGCCCAGTGCATGCGGTCGGGCCTGCGGCTGACCACCGAAGCGGAGATCGACGAGATCCGCGAGGTGATCGAAGAGCACACCGCCAACCTGCCGGAGAGCGACCTGGCGGTGCTGGGCTTCTGGGAGTGGCGGGAGGCGCTGGAGCGCGGGCTGGCCGCGCACCACGCGGGGCTGCTGCCGGCGTTCAAGGAGACCGTCGAGGAGCTGTTCGTCCGCGGCCTCGTCAAGGCCGTGTTCGCCACCGAGACGCTGGCGCTGGGCATCAACATGCCCGCCCGCACGGTGGTGCTGGAGCGGCTGGTGAAGTTCAACGGCGAAGCGCACGTGGACCTCAGCCCCGGCGAGTACACGCAGCTCACCGGCCGGGCCGGGCGGCGCGGCATCGACATCGAGGGCCACGCGGTGGTCGTCTGGCAGCCGGGCGTCGACCCGAAGCAGGTCGCCGGGCTGGCCTCCACCCGCACGTACCCGCTGCGCTCGTCGTTCCGGCCCGGCTACAACATGGCCGTCAACCTCGTGCAGCGCGTCGGCCAGGACGCCGCGCGGGAACTGCTGGAGCAGTCGTTCGCGCAGTTCCAGGCCGACCGGTCGGTGGTCGGGCTGTCGCGGCGCGTGGACCGCAACAGCGAGGCGCTCACCGGCTACGCCGAGTCGATGCACTGCCACCTGGGCGACTTCGAGGAGTACTTCGAACTGCGCCGCCGCATTTCCGAGCGGGAGAAGCACCTGGCCAGGCAGAACCGGCAGTCGCGGCGCGCGGAGGCGGCCAAGTCGCTGGAGAAGCTGCGCAAGGGCGACGTCATCTCGGTGCCCGCCGGGCGGCGCTCGGGGCTGGCGGTGGTGATCGACCCGGGCCTGGAGCCGATGGGCGAGCCGCGGCCGCTGGTGGTCACCGAGGACCGCTGGTCGGGGCGGCTGTCGGTCGCCGACTTCACCTCGCCGGTGGAGCCGCTGGGCAAGATGAAGCTGCCGAAGCACGTCGACACCCGTTCGCCGAGGTCGCGGCGGGATCTGGCGTCCTCGCTGCGCAACACCGGCCTCGAGGCCTCCGGCGGGCGCGGCAGGCGGCGTTCCGACGCGACCGACGACGCGGAGCTGGCGACGCTGCGGCGGGCGCTGAAGGCGCACCCGTGCCACGGCTGCGACGAGCGCGAGAGCCACGCCCGGTGGGCCGAGCGCTACGAGCGGCTGCGCGGTGAGAACGAGAACCTGCGGCGCAAGGTCGCCGCGACCACGCACTCGCTGGCCAGGTCCTTCGACCGGATCGTCGCGCTGCTGACCGAACGGGACTACCTGCCGGTGGCGGGCTCGTCGGAGGGCCAGGTCACCCAGCACGGGCGGCGGCTGTCCCGGCTCTACAGCGAGTCGGACCTGCTGGCCGCCGAGTGCCTGCGGGTCGGGACGTGGCGCGGGCTGGGCCCGGCCGAGCTGGCGGCCGTGGTGTCGTCGCTGGTCTACGAGTCGCGGCGGGAGGGGCTGGCGCCGCAGGTGCCGTCCGGCCCGGTCAGCGACGCGCTGGCCGCCACCTGGCGGCTGTGGGCGGAGCTGGAGGACGACGAGCGGCGGCACAAGCTGGACCGCACGCGCGAGCCGGACGCCGGTTTCGCCTGGCCGGTGTTCCGCTGGGCGCGCGGCGAGTCGCTGGAGAAGGTGCTCACCGCCGCCGAGTCCAGCGGGCACGAGCTGTCTGCGGGCGACTTCGTGCGCTGGTGCCGCCAGGTCATCGACCTGCTCGACCAGGTCCGCGAGGTCGTCGGCGTGGCGGACCCGGTGGGTTCGGCGGCGGCGAAGGCGGTCACCGCGATCCGGCGAGGCGTGGTCGCCGCCGGCGCAGTGTGACGTGGCGGCCGCCCGGCCGATTCGGGCGGCCGGTCGGTTGTGGTTGGATTTCCTGGCGTCGGGAACGTCGGTCAGGTGAAGAATCGTCCGGAGGTACAGATGTCGTCCCCTTACGGTCCGCCGGGGGGCTATCCCCAGTGGGGGCAGCAACCCCAGGGCCCTGGGATGCAGCCGGCGGCGCCGGGCTATCCGCAGCCAGGTGGTTTCGCGCCGCAGCAGCCGCCGCAACCACCACCGCCGCCGCCGCAAGCGCTGCCACCGCAGCAGTACGGCTATGGCCAGCCGTACCCGCCCGGCGGCGCCCAGTTCCCGCAACAGGGCGGCTTCGGCCAGTTCGACGAGTTCGGGCCGAAGAAGAAGAAGAAGCGTTCGGCGCTGCCGTGGGTGTTCGCCGGCATCATCGCGGTGATCCTCGTCCTCGTGGTGCTGGTCCTCGGCTTCATCACGCCGGGCTGGTTCGTGAAGCCGGTCTTCGACTCGGCCAGCGTCGAGAAGGGCGTTTCGCAGACGCTGCGGAGTTCCTACGGCATGACCGGGGTCGGCCAGGTCAGCTGCCCCGCCGGGCAGCGGGTGGCCGTCGGGCACCGCTTCGACTGCAAGGTCACCATCGATTCGCAGCCCAAGACCGTGACCGTGACGGTGAAGAACGAGAAGGGCGTCTACGAGGTCGGCCACCCCAGGTGAAAATCGGTCGACCCGGGCGGATCCGACCGGGAAGATCGTGGGCGTGACCGGTCATGAAGTGCGGCCCCTGGCCGAATCGGAGTTCCGCGAAGCCCACGATCTGTTCCGCCGCGCCCTGCTGTGGCGCCCGTCGAAGGACGAGGAGTGGGAAGGGAACTCCGGGCGCCACGAGCCGGGGCGGGTGCTGGGCGCGTTCGTCGACGGCGCGCTCGCGGGCACGGCGATGGCGACGACGAACGTCGTCACGGTGCCCGGCGGGCGCAGGCTCCCGGTCGGCGCGGTGACCGGGGTCGGCGTTCGCGCCGACCAGACCCGGCGCGGACTGCTCACGTCGTTGATGCGGGAGCAGCTCGAAGACGCGCGGCGGCGCGGCGAGGCGGTGGCGATGCTGCACGCCTCGGAAGCGGTGATCTACGAGCGGTACGGCTACGGCGTGGTCAGCCGCAGCCGCACGGTGGAACTCGACCGCCGCCGGGCGGCGCTGCGGGCGGGCGCGCCGGTCGGCGGCCGGGTGCGGGTGCTGGACCAGGACGAGGCGGCGCCGATCCTGCCCGCGATCTACCAGCGCTGCGCCCAGGACCGGCCGGGGCAGATCGGCCGGGACGACGCGTGGTGGGTGGGGCAGCGGTCGTGGCTCGGCGACGGCGTCCTGATCGCGGTGCACACGGATGGCGACGGGCTGGACGACGGTTTCGCCTTGTACGAGGCGAAGAAAGCCGACGGCGTCAGCACGCTGCAGGTCTACGACCTGAAGTCGGCGAACGCGACGGCGGCGGTCCAGCTGTGGCGGTTCCTGCTCGGCGTCGACCTCGTGGACCGGGTGGTGGGCCACAACCGGCCGCTGGACGAGCCGCTGGAGTGGTGGCTGGCGGATCGTCGCCAGTGCCGGGTCACCAGCGTCGACGACGACCTGTGGCTGCGCCTGGTGGACGTGCTCGAAGCGTTGCGGGCGCGGACCTTCGGCCCGGGCGATCCGGTGGTGATCGAGGTCCGGGACGAGTTCCTGCCGCACAACGACGGCGGTTACCGGGTCGGCCCGGATGGCGTGGACCGGTGTTCCGACGAACCCCAGCTCGTCCTGGACGTTGCGGCGCTCGCGGCGCTGTACCTGGGCGACCAGAAGGCGTCGGGGCTGGTGGCGGCCGGCCGGATCGAGGCGCGTGACCCGGCGGCGGTCGCCGCGGCGGACCGGCTGTTCGCCGCGGTCGAAACGCCTTGGTGCGGCACCAATTTCTGACCGCTCGCGCGTGCTTCGGGCTGCTGCGGCGGCCCGAAGCACGCGCGGTGCGGCGCGTTCGGCTTGAAAATATGTAGACCGAGTGTCATATTTTCTGCGTGAGGAAAGGTGCGCAGACGAAGCAGCAGATGCTCGACACCGCGATGGAGCTTTTCCGGCGGCAGGGCTACCACGCCACGGGCGTCAACCAGGTGCTCGCCGAGGCCGAGGCGCCGCGGGGCTCGCTGTACTTCCACTTCCCGGGTGGCAAGCAGCAGCTCGCCGCCGAGGCCGTCGAGGCATCCGGGCGGCAGGTGGCGGAGTTGCTGGCCGCGGTGCTGGCGGAGGCGAGCGGGCCGCGCGAGGCCGTGGCGGCGATGATGGCGCACTTCGCGCAGGCGCTGGAGGAATCGGACTTCAGCAGGGGATGCCCGGTGGCCACCGTGGCGCTGGAGGCAAGTGCGGACAGCCCGGACGTCAGGTCGGCGTGCGACGGCGCGTACGGGACCTGGCTGGTGGGTCTGGCGGCGGCGTTCGCCGGCTGGGGGATTCCGGCGGAGCGGGCGGAGGAGCTCGCGGTGATCGCGTTGTCGATGCTCGAAGGCGCGCTGCTGCTCTGCAAGGTCCAGCGGGACGTCGCGGCGCTGCGGACGGTGGGCGATCAGCTGGCCGACCTGCTGGAGGGCGTGCGGGCGTGATGCTCGTGACCGCCCACCGGGGCCAGGTCGACGTGTTCTGCGCGCCCGACTGGCACTCCCAGCAGAACTCCACAGTGGACTGATGATGCCGAAGGGCGCCTTCTCCCTGCTGTGCAAGGAGAAGGCGCCCTTCGGTCGTCGGTGCTATGCGGTGAGTGCGGCGATGAGGCGGTCGATGCTCGCGCCCAGGCCCCAGGTCTGCTGGAGCGCGCGCAGCCGGTCGATGTCCACCGGAGGCTGGGGGAGCGCGTCGTCCGCGCGGTCCATGACCACCGGTGCGTCGCGCGCCACCCGGACCACCGACGGGGCCGCCGCGAGGTAGTCGGCGGCGTCCGCGAGCTTGCCGCGGACTCGCGGCGTCAGGCGGGAGTCGCCGCCGTCGGCCGCCGCCAGCAGCGCTTCGAGGGAGCCGAACTGGGTGATCAGCTTCGCCGCCGTCTTCTCGCCGATGCCCGCCACTCCGGGCAGCCCGTCCGACGGATCTCCGCGCAGCACCGCCATTTCCGCGTAGTCGTCCCCGGCTCGGTCGGCCGACAGGGCGTACTTCTCGGCGAGCTCCGCGGGGCCGTAGTCCTGCGCCTTCGCCAGTCCCGCGCCGACGTAGATCACCCGCACCGAGGTGGGCCGGTCGCGCACCAGCTGGAACAGGTCCCGGTCGCCGGTGACGACCTCCACCGCGTCCTTCTCCTCGCGATCGGCGAGCGCGCCGATGACGTCGTCGGCCTCGTAGCCCTCCGCCTCGGCGGTGGCGATGCCCGCCGCGTCGAGCACTTCGAGGATCACCGGGACCTGCGGGGACAGCGAATCCGGGACCTCTTCGGCGTCGGGGTCGTCCTCGGCGACGCGGTGCGCCTTGTAGGACGGCAGGGCGTCGACCCGGAACTGCGGCCGCCAGTCGTTGTCCAGGCAGGCCACCAGCCGGGACGGGCGCCGGTCGGTGATCAGCTTGGCGAGCATGTCGCAGAAACCGCGCACCGAGTTCACCGGCGTGCCGTCCGGCGCGGTCAGCGAGTCCGGCAGGGCGTAGTACGAGCGGAACCACAACCCGGCCGAATCGACGAGCATCAGGGGACCAGTCACAGTGGCCCAGCTTGTCACGTCGGCGCTCGCCGATGTGCACGACCTGCCGGGTGCGACCCGCGGATGTGCGCGCGCCTCCGCGGCGTTCGGTCAAGGTCGGCCTCCTCGGCGGCGCGGGATCAGCGGAAGTCGGCGGCGTGTTCGGCCGCCCACTGCGCGAAGGTGCGCGCCGGGCGGCCGGTGACCTGCTCGACGGTCGGCAGGACCGGGTCCGGGCGGTCGACCGACTCGGCCCAGTAGCCGAGCAGCATGTCGACCACGTCCTCGGGCATGAACTCGGCCAGCTCCGCCCGTTCCTGCTCGGCGGTCACCGCCTCGAACGGGATGTCCCGGCCGATCGCCTCGCCGATGGTGCGCACCTGGTCGGCGATGGAGATCGCGGCCGGGCCGCTGAGCTCGTACTTCGCGCCGGCGTGGCCGTCTTCGAGCAGCGCGGTCGCGGCCACCGCGGCGATGTCGGCCTCGTGGACCGGCGCCTGCGTGGCCCTGCCGTGCGCCGAGCGGACCGCGGTCCCCGCCTGGATGGCGCCTGCCCAGATCAGCGAGTTGCCCGCGAATGCGCCCGGCCGGACAGCGGTGCATTCGATGCCGGAATCCTCCACTGCGCGTTCGACCGCGCGGTGCCATGTGTGGCTATCCGCGTTGTGCGCGCGCTTGTTCTCCGCCGCCGCGGACGCCGATGACAGCACGACTATCCGCCGCACTCCGGCGCTTTTCGCCAATTCCGCGAAATCGCCCGCGCCGTCGTGCGGGAAGAGGTACGCGCGCTCGACGCCGTCCAGCGCCGCCGCCAGCGTCCCCGGCTCGCCGAGGTCCCCGCGGACCACTTCCACCTCCGGGGAAAACCCTGCGGTGCCGGGATTCCTGGTCATGATCCGCACCCGTGCGCCCGCGCCGCGCAGGTGCTCGACGACGTGCCTGCCGACGCTGCCGGTCGCACCGGTCACCAGAAAGGTCATGGCTGCTCCACATGATCGCGTGCTCGTTCGGCACAAATCGAATCCACTTCTCGGTGGCGCACGCAAACTACACCACGATTCGCCAATGGGGGAAATTTGACAAATCCCCGAATTGCTGTTCTGTGGTTGTTTTAATATCAGCCGGATAGCATTATTTGTTCTTGTCAAGCGAAATGAGCGGAAATGTGCGAGCGGCCCGTTCGACGCCTTTCGGCGAGGTGAACGGGCCGTTCGCCGCAGTCGGTCAGCCCCGTTCGAGGCTGCGACCGGCCCGGTCGCGCGCCTCGGCCGGGCCCGGTGCCGCGACGGCCTGCCGGGCGGCCTCCTGCAAGTCGGGCAGGCTGCGTTCGGCCAGCGCGGCGCCCACGGCCGCCAGCGCTGCCGCCGTCATCGACAGGCTGGTGACGCCGAGTCCCACCAGGACGCCGGCCAGCAGCGGGTCCGCCGCCGCTTCGCCGCACACCCCGACCGGCTTGCCGCGCTCCCGGCCCGCCCGGCCGAGCCCGGCGATCAGGCGCAACAACGCGGGCTGCCACGGGTCGTTCAGGGCGGCCAGCGCGCCGGTCATGCGGTCCGCCGCGCACGTGTACTGCGCCAGGTCGTTGGTGCCGATGCTGACGAAGTCCACGACGTCCAGGATCTCGTCGGCGCAGAGCGCGGCGGCGGGCGTTTCGACCATGACGCCGACCCGCTCGACGCCCGCGTCCCGGGCGCGCTCGGCGAACCACGCCGCCTCGCCCGCGGTCGCGACCATCGGCGCCATCACCGACACCACCGCCCCGGTCTCGGCGGCCGCGGCGACGATGGCGGTGAGCTGCCGGTCCAGCAGCTCGGGCCGGTCGAAGGCGACCCGGAGGCCCCGCACCCCGAGCGCGGGGTTGGGTTCGCCGGCGATGTCGAGGAACGGCAAGGGTTTGTCCGCTCCGGCGTCCAGGGTGCGAACCACGACCGGCTTGCCCGCGAACGGCCGCAGCGCGGCGGCGTACGCCTGCCGCTGGGTTTCGGCGTCCGGTTCGACCGCGGCGTCCAGGAAGCAGAACTCGGTGCGGAACAGGCCCGATCCTTCGGCGCCCGCTTCGACGCCGGCCCGGGCGTCGGCGGCGGAGCCGATGTTGGCCAGGAGCTTCACCGGGTGCCCGTCGGCGGTGCTGCCGGAGCCGTTCCACCGCGCGCCGGTGCGGTCGGCCGACTGGGGTGCGACGGCGTGCTCCAGCAGCTCGACGGTGCCCGCCGCGCCGTCCACGCGCGCCCCTGCCGCCGTTGCCGCGAGCACGCCGCGCACGGCGACCACGGCCGGAATTCCCAGTGCCCGCGCGAGAATCGCGGTGTGACTGGTCGGGCCGCCCTCCTCGGTCACCAGTGCCAGCACGAGGCCGGGATCCAGATCGGCGGTGTCGGCCGGGGCCAGATCGCGGGCCACCAGCACCGCCGGACCGGTCAGCTCGGGCACGCCTGGCGGGGCGGTGCCGGTGAGCTCGGCGACCAGCCGGTCGCGGACGTCGTGCACGTCCCGCACCCGCTCAGCGAGGTATCCGCCGGAGGCCGCCAGCAGCTCCGCGAACTCCCCGGCCGCCTCGAACACCGCGCGCGGCGCGGGCAGGCCCCGCTGCGCGACCGCCTTCTCGGCGTTGCCGAGCAGCGCTGGGTCGGCGGCCATCGCGGCGGTCATCTCCAGCACCGCCCGCGCTTCGCCCGTCGCTGCTTCCGACCGGGCGAGCAGCCGCTGCGCCACCGCTTCCGCGGCCGGGCGGATCCGCGCCGCCTCGGCGGCCGGATCGGCAGGCGCCGGACCGGGCGCCGGATCGGGCAACCGGTCATGAACCCACAGGACCGGGCCTGCCGCCCCGCCGGGGCTGACCCCGACCCCCTGCAGCGTGGACATCGGCACTCCCATCGTGCTGGAGGTTTCCCTCGCGTTCTCGAAGCCTTGACAATATGGCAACAAGAGGCACAATCAGGCAACACCAAACATTAACCGGAGGACAACGGGCATGTACGGGGCGGAGCGCCAGCAGCTCCTGGCGCAGCGGGCACGACGCGACGGGCGCATCGACGTCACGGCCGCGGCGGCCGAGTTCGAGGTGGCACCCGAGACCATCCGTCGCGACCTCGCCGCGCTCGAACGCCAAGGCCTGGTGCGGCGCGTCTACGGCGGCGCGATCCCGGTCGAGCGGCTCGACTTCGAACCCGGCGTCTCGCTGCGCGACCAGACCAACGCGGGGGAGAAGGAACGCATCGCGCGGGCGGCGCTGGACCGCGTGCCCAGCCGCGGCACGGTGCTGTTCGACGCGGGCACCACGACCGCGCGGCTGGCCGGCCTGCTGCCCGCCGACCGCGAGCTCACCGTCGTCACCAACTCGCTGCCGGTGGCCAACCAGCTCGCCACCCGCAACAACTACAACCTGCACCTGCTCGGCGGCCGGATCCGCGGCACCACGCTGGCGACGGTGGAGTCCTGGGCGCTGGACGTGCTGCGCGGCCTCACCATCGACGTGGGTTTCTTCGGCACCAACGGCTTCTCGGCCGCCCGCGGCTGCACCACCCCGGACCCGGCGGAGTCCGCGGTCAAGACGGCGATGGTGCGCGCCTGCCGCAAGCGGGTGCTGCTGGCCGACCACAGCAAGTACGGCGACGACCAGTTCAGCCGGTTCGCCGAGCTGTCCGAGATCGACGTCGTGGTGACCGACGAGGGCCTCGACGAGGCGGCGCTCGACGAGCTGAAGCAGATCGAAGCGGAAGTGGTGCTGGCGTGATCGTGACCGTGACCCCGAACCCGAGCCTGGACCGCACCGTCCAGGTGGACCGGCTGGTGCCCGGTGCGGTGCACCGCACCCTCCGGACACGCCTGGACCCGGGCGGCAAGGGCGTGAACGTGGCCCGCGCGCTGGCCGCGGCGGAGGTGCCGACGCTGGCCGTGCTGCCCTCCGGCGGCGCGGCGGGCGCGCAGCTGGCCGAACTGCTGGCGCCGGAGGCGGTGCCGGTGGTGGAGGTGCCGGTGCAGGCGCCGACCCGCAGCAACATCGCGGTGGTGGAAGCCGACGGCACCACGAGCAAGTTCAACGAGCCCGGCCCGGAACTCACGCCGGCCGAGGTCGCGGCGCTGGAACGCGCCGCCGCCGAGCAGGCCGGCCGGGCGGACTGGGTGGTGACCTGCGGCAGCCTGCCCGCCGGTTGCCCGGACGACCTGCACGCCCGGATCACCGCCGCCGCGCGGCGCGCCGGGGCGCGAGTCGCCGTCGACACCTCGGGACATCCCCTCGAACTGGCCTGTCAGGCCGCGCCTGACCTGGTCAAACCCAATCTCGTCGAACTCGCGGAGCTGGCCGGTGGCCCGCTGCGCGACCTCGGCGACGTGCTGGACGTCGCGCACCGGCTGCGGGCCGGCGGCGTGGCGACCGTGCTGGTGAGCCTCGGGCAGCTGGGTGCGGTGCTGGTCGCGGAGACCGGCACCTGGCACGCCACGAGCACCGCGACCGAGGTGCGCAGCACCGTCGGCGCGGGCGACGCGATGTTCGCCGGATTCCTGCGGGCGGGCGGCATCGGGCCGGCCGCCTTGCGCACCGCCGTCGCCTACGGGACGGCGGCGGTCGGGCTGGCGGGCAGCCGGATGCCCGGCCCGGACGACGTCCACCCGCTGCGGGTGCGGATGGATGCAGTGGACAAGACAGTGAGCCTCAGCGGAGTGGCGGCATGACTACCGAACTGATCACCTCGGACCTCGTCGAACTGGACCTGGCGGGCACCGACCGGCGGGCCGTCGTGCGCGACCTCGCCGAGCGGCTCGTCGCCGCCGGCCGCGTCACGGACATCGACCGGTTCCTGGCCGACATCGAAGCCCGCGAACAGCAGATGCCGACCGGGCTGGAGGGCGGCATCGGCATCCCGCACTGCCGCTCGTCGGCGGTGACCGCGCCGACGCTGGCCTTCGGCCGCAGCGCCGCCGGCGTCGACTTCGGCGCCGAAGATGGCCCGGCGAAGCTCATCTTCCTCATCGCCGCGCCGGAAGGCGGCGGCTCCGACCACATGACCGTGCTAGCCGCGCTGGCCCGGCGCCTGGTGCGCGCCGAGTTCAAGCAGACGCTGCTGGACGCCACCGACGCCGCCGAGCTCGCGAAGTACGTGCGTGAGGAGGTCGCGCCGTGAAGTACGTAGCCGTCACCGCCTGCCCGACCGGCATCGCGCACACCTACATGGCGGCCGAGGCCCTGGAGCAGGCCGCCAAGGCCGCCGGGGACGAGATGCTGGTCGAGACCCAGGGTTCGGCGGGCTCGACGCCGCTGTCGGCGGCGGACATTGCCGCGGCCGACGCGGTGATCTTCGCCGCCGACGTGGGGGTCCGGGACCGGGAGCGCTTCGCGGGCAAGCCGGTCGTCGAGGTCTCCGTGAAGCAGGCCATCAACGACGCGGCGGGCCTGCTGACCCAGGCCGCCGACGCCGCGCAGCAGGAACCGGCCGCCGAGCCGGAAGCCGCTGCCGCCGAGCCGGAACTGGCCAGCAAGGTCGTCGCGGGCGCCGGTTTCGGCACCCGGCTGCGGCAGTGGCTGATGACCGGCGTGAGCTACATGATCCCGTTCGTGGCCGCCGGCGGTCTGCTGATCGCGCTGAGCTTCGCGCTCGGCGGCTACCAGATCACCGACGCGCCGCCGGTCACCGAGGTCTTCGACCCGGCGAGCCTGCTCAGCTGGGCGGCGCTGGCGAACCAGATCGGCACGACGGCGTTCGAGTTCCTGGTGCCGGTGCTGGCCGGGTTCATCGCCTTCGCCATCGCCGACCGGCCCGCGATCGCCCCCGGCTTCGTCGGCGGCGCGGTGGCCGTGACCGTCGGCGCGGGCTTCCTCGGCGGCCTCGTCGCCGGCCTGCTGGCCGGTGCCGTGATCGCCGGGCTGAAGCAGGTGAAGGTCCCGCGCGGGATCGCCGGGATCATGCCGGTGGTGGTGCTGCCGCTGCTGGGCTCGCTGGTGGTCGGCGGGCTGATGTTCGTGGTGCTCGGCAAGCCGATCGCGCTGGCCATGACGGCGCTCACCGGCTGGCTCACCGGCCTGTCCGGCGCCAACGCGGCGCTGCTGGGCGCCCTGCTCGGCGCGATGATCGCCTTCGACATGGGCGGGCCGATCAACAAGGTCGCCTACACCTTCGCCGTCGGCGGCCTGAGCATCGGCACGACGGCGTCGCTGGAGATCATGGCCGCCGTGATGGCCGCGGGCATGGTCCCGCCGCTGTCGCTGGCCCTGGCCTCGGCGGTGCGCGGCAAGCTGTTCAGCCCGGCCGAGCGGGCCAGCGGCCGCGCCGCCTGGCTGCTGGGCGCGTCGTTCATCACCGAGGGCGCGATCCCGTTCGCGGCGGGCGATCCGCTGCGGGTGATCCCGTCCATCGTGCTCGGCTCGGCGACCACGGGCGCGCTGTCGATGACCTTCGGCGCCACGCTGCGCGCCCCGCACGGCGGGATCTTCGTGACGCCGCTGGTGGGCAATCCGCTGATGTACCTGGCCGCGATCGTCGTCGGCGTCGTGGTCGCGGCGGCGGCGGTGCTGTTCGCCAAGCAGCTCGGTCGCCAGGACGCCGGGGAACCGGCCCCCGAGGCCGCGTCCGCCGTCCCGGCCTGAATCACGTCGTGAGCGGTTTTGGCCGCCATAGCAGCAATTTCCGCTCACGACCGCGTACCAACCCCGGATCCGGAGAGGAACAGCAATGCAACGTCGAGTCCGCATCGCCGCCTCGGTCGGCCTGCACGCCCGTCCCGCCGCGCTGCTCGCCAAGGCCGCGGCGGCGCAGGCCACGCCCGTCACGATCGCCAAGGTCGTCGACGGCGTGGCCGGTGACCCGGTCGACGCGAGCAGCATGCTCGGCCTGATGTCGCTGGGCGCCCAGCACGGCGAGGAGGTCGAGCTCTCCGGCGACGAGGCCGCCCTGGACGAGCTCGTCGCCCTGCTAAAACAGGACCTGGACAAGGCTCCGGCCTGAGCCGTCGGGGCACGATTTCCGCCGCTCGCGGGGTCGTGGGTGCTTCGGGTCGCCATAGCAGCCCAAAGTGCTCACGACCCCGTTTCGCGCCGGTTTCAATTGAAACTGGGGACTGACGTGCCGGGCGCCGATCGGCCGGGGCTCCCGACGGTGGCGTGAACCGGACCGGCCGGGCATCGGGTCGCCGCCCCGGGATTAGGCTTGGGAGCTATGGCCACCGTCTCGATCAAGCAGGATCCATCCGTGCTCGCGGCCCGCCTCACCAAGGCCGCCGAAACCGCAGCCGCGGCGAAACTCGACGCGCTGCTGATCTCGCCCGGTTCCGATCTGCGCTACCTCCTCGGCGCGGGCGGTGAGTCGCACGAGCGGCTGACCTGCCTGGTGCTCCCGGCCGACGGCCGGCCCGCGCTGGTCGTGCCGAAGCTGGAGGAGCCCGGCTTCGCCGGCATCCCGCTGGCGGAGCTCGGCATCGAGGTCGTGACCTGGGTCGACGGTCAGGACCCGCACGCGATGGTGGCCGACCTGGCCCGTCGCGGCGGCGCGCCGTCCAGGCTGGCCGTCGCCGACGTGATGCCCGCGCTGCACACCATCCCGCTGCGCGCCGCCCTGCCCGACGCCGAGCAGGTGCTGGCCGGGACCGTGCTGCGCGAGCTGCGGATGCGCAAGGACGCCGCCGAGATCGAGGCGCTGCGCAAGGCTGGGGCCGCCATCGACCGGGTGCACGCCCGGATGGCGGAGTTCCTCAAGGCGGGCCGGACCGAGGCCGAGGTCGGCGCGGACATCTCCGCGGCGATCATCGAAGAGGGCCACACCGAGGTGGCGTTCGTCATCGTCGGCTCGGGGCCGAACGGCGCCAGCCCGCACCACGACGTGTCGGACCGGGTGATCGAGCGCGGCGACGTGGTCGTCGTCGACATCGGCGGCCCGATCGCGGAGGGCTACAACTCCGACTGCACCCGCACCTACAGCGTGGGCGAGCCCGCCCAGGCGGACGTCCGCGAGACCTACGCCGTGCTGGAGGCCGCGCAGCGCGCCGCCGTCGAGGCGGTGCGGCCGGGCGCGACCGCCGAGTCGATCGACGCCGCGGCCCGCGAGCCGATCGCCGCCGCCGGGTTCGGCGAGTACTTCGTGCACCGCACCGGGCACGGCATCGGCCTGGACGTGCACGAGGAGCCCTACATCGTCGGCGGCAACGCCGCATCGCTGGAGCCGGGCATCGCCTTCAGCGTCGAGCCGGGCATCTACCTGCCGGGACGCTGGGGCGCGCGCATCGAGGACATCGTCATCGTCACCGAGGACGGCGTGGAGAGCGTGAACAACCAGCCGCACGAGTTGGTGGTGCTGCCGGCGTGAGCGAAAGATCCGCAACCCCGGGCGGGCTGGAGGCCACCGACCGCGCCATCCTGCGCGAGCTGGCGCGGGACGGCCGGTGCAGCTTCACCGACCTGGCCGAGCGCGTCGGGCTGAGCGTTTCCGCGGTGCACCAACGGGTTCGCCGGCTGGAGCAGCGCGGCGCCCTGCAGGGCTACACGGCCAAAGTGGACGGTGACCAGATCGGGTTGCCGCTGACCGCGTTCATCTCGCTGACGCCGATCGACCCGGCCGCGCCGGACGACTACCCGCAGCGCCTGGAGCACCTGCCGGAGATCGAGTCGTGCTACTCGGTGGCGGGCGACGAGTCCTACATCCTGCAGGTGCGGGTGACCTCGCCGCTGGGCCTGGAAGAACTGCTGCGGCAGATCCGGGAGGCCGCGAAGGTGTCGACCCGGACGACGGTGGTCCTGTCGACCCCGTTCGAACACCGCCCCCCGGCGATCTGACGCGTCCCGCCGTTCCCCGCAATTTCCATTGAAATCGAAGGTCTGATTTCCATTGAAATTGCGGGGAACGGATCAGGGGTGTGCCTGTCAGGGGTGGGCTTGGGCGGCCGCGGCGTGTTCCGGGACCGCGTGGAGGTTGCCGAGCTCGTCCGGCAAGCACAGCGCCGCCGGGTCTTCCGCGGCCATGAATTCGCCGAGGCAGCGGCCGAGCTGGGCGTGCCCGGAGGCGTTGGCGTGGAAGGACTCCTGCATCGCGTGCGCCGCGCGCTGTTCGTCCTGCAGGCTCGCCCAGTCGACCGTCAGCCTCGTGAACCACTCGCCGTCCGCGGTCCTCGGGTTGCCCGTGCACGCCTCGTGCCCGATGCCCGCTCGCGACAGATCCAGGAACCGGGCGTTCGCCTGCCGCGCGACGTCCTGCAGGCCGGCGGACAGCTGCGGCACCCCGGTGTTCCGGATCCACTCCAGGTCGCCGGTCAGGAACGGGCAGCCGGACAGGTCCTGCAGCTCGGGCTTGACGCCGGGGCCCACCGGCGAGGCGTAGGACTGCACGATCAGCGAGTAGCTGCTCGGCGTGTAGCCGGCGCTGTCCATCGCCACGCGAATGTCGTTCAGCGCGCCCAGCACCTTCGGCTTCATCCGCTCCACCCGCTGCGGCCACGCGGTGCGCATCGACGCCGCGCACCCTTCCGGCGCCTGCCGCACCCAGGCCTCCACGCACTGGTTGACGACGTCGGTGAAGCCCGGGTCGTCGTTGGCGCCGATCTGCACCACGACGTCGGTGATCCGGTACTGCTGCGCCAGTTCCGCCAGCCTCCGGGACTGGGAGCCTTCGGCGTGGCCGGGTTCCGGGTCCGCGCCGACCAGGTCGGTCCGCGCGCCGGAGCAGGCCAGGTTGATGCGGGTCACCTCTGGCGGGAGCCGGAGCTGGTTGATCGGCGCTGCCGCCGACCGGTGGCACCAGTTGTCCCGCTCGCCGTTGGTCCCGGCCTCGTACCGGCCGCCGCCCTCGCCGGACAGCGTGCTGTCGCCGAGGGTCACGACCGCGGCCGGGAGCTGCTTGGGTTGCAGCGGCAGTCCGGGCAGGTACTGGTCGCTGATCAACACCGCGAGGGCCAGCACCGTGCTGACCAGCAGGAGGATTGTTGTTTTCGACTTGTGCGCCCGCATCGGGTGGAAGTCTATGGGGCCGAGGGCCGGGGGCGTTCATCACCTCTGCGGGTTTTGGGAGCATTTGCGGGGCCTCGTTCGTTGAACCTGGTGACTGCCACCGACAGGAGGTCTCCGCGCCGTGCCGATCCTCGTTCTTCTCCTCGTCGCCGGTGTGGTCGAAATCGCCGTGCTGGTCGCCATCGGCCAGGCCATCGGGGTGCTGCCCACCGTCGGTCTGCTGATCGCCGCCGCCGTGCTGGGGACCTGGTTGGTGCGCTGGCAGGGCCGTCGCACCCTGCAGGAGTTCCGCGAGGCCGCGCGCCAGCGCAGGCCCCCGGAGAAGGAGCTCTCCGACGGCGTTCTCATCGCCGCCGCCGGGATCCTGATCATCATGCCCGGTTTCATCAGCGACATCGCCGGGCTGCTGTGCCTGTTCCCGCCGACTCGCGCCCTGCTGCGCAACCGGATGCTGCGCGCGGCGGAGCGGCGGTCGAAGGCGATGCAGGACCAGATGTGGCTGCACACCCAGCAGGCCTACCGCAGGCGGGGCGCGACCGCGCCCGGCGAGGACGTCATCGACGGCGAGGTGGTTTCGGTCACCGAGGACGACGAGCCGACCGCGACCGGGCCGGAGTTGCTGCCGCCGCAACGATCTGCGCAGGCAGAACGGCCGGACGGCAGCCCGCGCAGGTGATCGGGTCGGCGTGCCGTCGGCGGGTCCCGGGCGGCGGGTAAGCTCGCCAGAACGATCGCGGCCGGGTTCGCCGGGGGCGTGCGACGACCCGCTTCGCCGATCTCGACCTGCGCAGTTGGAAACCCGGAACGGGGAAGCACGAAGGACATGTCCGAGACCACGTTGTTGCTCGGCGGGCGGATTCACTCGCCCGCCGACGCCGGTGCCACCGCGATGGCCGTGACCGATGGCACCATCGCGTGGGTCGGCGCCGACGAGGTCGGCCGTGCGCTGCATCCCGACGCCGAGGTCATCGACCTCGAAGGCGCGTTCGTGGCGCCTGCCTTCGTCGACGCGCACGTGCACGCGACCTCCACCGGCCTGCTGCTCAACGGCCTCGACCTGACCGGTTGCGCGTCGCTGACGGAATTCCTGCACGCACTGCGGGATCACGTCGCCGAGTACCCGGGCACGCTGGTGTGGGGCCACGGCTGGGACGAGACGTGGTGGCCGGAGCGACGGCCCCCGACCCGCGACGAGATCGACCGCGCCGCGGCGGGCGCGCCGGTGTACCTGTCCCGGATCGACGTGCACTCCGCCCTGGTGTCCACGACGCTGGTGGACCGGGCCCCGCTTACCCGTGACGCCGAAGGCTGGAGCGAGCACGGCCCGTTGACGCGCGTTGCGCACCACCACGTGCGCCGCGCCGCGCGGGAGGCTCTCGGTGCCGCGCAACGCAAGGAAGCGCAGCTGGCCTTCCTGCAGCACGCCGCCTCGCAGGGCGTGGCGTGCGTGCACGAATGCGGCGGGCCGGACATCTCCGGGGCCGACGACCTGGCCGACCTGCTGGCGCTTTCCGCGCAGGGCGGGGTGCCCGAGGTCGTCGGCTACTGGGGCGAGCTGGGCGCGGTGGAGCGGGCCCGCGAGCTCGGCGTCCGCGGCCTGGCCGGTGACCTGTTCGTCGACGGCGCGGTCGGTTCGCGCACCGCGGCGCTGCGCGAGCCCTACGCGGACGACCGGACGACGGCGGGCGTGCTCTACCTCGACGCGCACGCGGTGGCCGAGCACCTGGTGGAGTGCACGCGGGCCGGCATCCAGGCCGGGTTCCACGTGATCGGCGACGCCGGGGTGGCCGAGGTCTGCGACGGTTTCCGCAAGGCGGCGGAGATCGTGGGCGCGCCCGCGCTGGCGAGCCTGCGCCACCGGCTGGAACACCTGGAGATGGTCGACGAGCAGCAGGCCGCGGAACTGGGCAGGTTCGGCGTCGTGGCGTCCGTCCAGCCGTCCTTCGACGCCGCCTGGGGCGGTCCCGGCGACATGTACGCGCGGCGCCTCGGCGTCGAGCGCGGCACCCGGCTCAACCCGTTCTCGAAGCTCGCCGCCAACGGCGTGCTGCTGGCGTTCGGCTCGGACGCGCCGGTGACGCCGGTCGATCCCTGGCGCGCGGTGCAGGCGGCGGTGCACCACCGCACCGCCGGTTTCGGCATCTCGCCGCGGGCGGCGTTCACGGCGCACACCCGGGGTGGCTGGCGGGCCGCCGGCGTCGACGACGGCATCACGGGCACGTTGGTGCCCGGCGCGCCCGCGACCTACGCGGTGTGGGATGCCGGGGAACTCGTTGTGGCGGCACCGGATTCGCGCGTGCAGCGGTGGTCCACCGATCCGCGAGCGGGAGTGCCGGGCCTGCCCGACCTCTCCCCGGGCGCGCCGCAGCCGCGCTGCCTGCGCACGGTCCTGCGCGGCGAAACCATCTACACCCGGACCTCCGAGGACGACGAACTCGTCTGATCCCGGGTCGCCGCGGTGCCCGGCACGAGCCGTTCGGCGTAGCGGGTTCGAGCTGGTGGCCGATGAGGTTTCCGGCGGTGTTGTGCTTCCGTGGAATGGAGGTGCTCCGCGCCGTCGGGAGGTGCGCCGGTGATCGCCCATGCGCTCAAAAGGCAGCTGCAGTCCGCTATTTCCCGCACCGAGCGGCTCGCGTCCCCGGTCCGGCCGCTGGCCGCGCCGCCGCCCGGCTCGGGGCTGAAGCCGGTGCTCGGCGACTACGGGTTGCCCGTCATCGGGCACACCATCAGCGTGCTGACCGATCTGCTGGAGGCCTCGCGCCGCCGGTACGCGGAGTTCGGACCGGTGTCGTGGGGCGGGATGCTCGGCACCGAGGTCGTCACCGTGATGGGGCCGGACGCGGTCGAGGTCGTGGCGGCCAACCGCGAGAAGGCGTTCGGCAACGAGGGTTTCTACGACTACCTGATCGGCCCGTTCTTCCGCCGCGGCGTCATGCTCATGGATTTCGAGGAGCACCTGCACCACCGCCGGATCATGCAGCAGGCGTTCACCCGCGAACGCCTCGCCGACTACCTCGGCGCGATGACGCCGGCCATCGAGCGCGGCCTGGCGCGGTGGCGGCCGGGCGACCGGTTCCCGGTGTACACCGCGGCGAAGCGGCTCACGCTGGACCTGGCCACCGAGGTGTTCGTCGGCGAACGCCCCGGCACCGACGCGGACCGGATCGCCGAGGCGTTCGTGGCGGCCGTGCACGGCGGTCAGGCGATCGTGCGCGCCGACGTGCCGGGCGGCACCTGGGCGCGCGGGCTGCGCGGGCGGCGGTTGCTGGAGGACTACTTCCGGGAGCGCATCCCCGCCAAGCGCGCCGGAACGGGCAGCGACCTGTTCAGCGTGCTGTGCCGGGCCGAGACCGACGACGGCGAGCGGTACTCCGACGACGACGTCGTCAACCACATGATCTTCGTGCTGATGGCGGCGCACGACACCAGCACGATCACGCTCGCGATGGCGGCCTACTACCTCGGCAGGCATCCCGAGTGGCAGGAGCGGCTCCGCGCCGAGGCCCGCGCGCTGGGGAAACCGGCCATCGACCGGCCCGATCCGGACGGGCTCCCGCTGCTGGACATGGTGCTGAAGGAGGTCATGCGGCTCAACGCCCCGGTGGGCGGGCTGTTCCGGCAGGCGGTCGCGGACACCGAGATCCTCGGCCACTACATCCCGGCGGGCACCAGGGTGGTCGCCCAGCTGTACGCGACGCAGCGGATGCCGCAGTGGTGGCCCGCGCCGGACGAGTTCGATCCCGAGCGCTTCGCCGAGCCCCGCCGGGAGGACAAGGTGCACCGCTACGCGTGGGCGCCGTTCGGCGGCGGCGTGCACAAGTGCATCGGGATGCACTTCGGCGGCATGGAGCTCAAGGCGATCATGCACCAGTTGCTGCTGCGGTTCCGGTGGACCGTCCCGGCCGGGTACGAGCCGCGGATGCGCTACGGGACCGGCCCGATGCCGACCGACGGCCTGCCGATCCGCCTGCACCGCATCTCGTGAGCGATCGTCAGACGCGGTAGGCGAGGACGGGCGGCGCCGACCCTGGTGATCCGCGGGGTCCGGGTGGGCCGGACCCCGCGGACGTCGTCACGCGTTCAGCGGCCTGCCCAGGGCCGCCAAGACCGATTCGTGCACGGCCTCCGACAGCGTCGGGTGCGCGAAGACGACCTCGGCGAGATCGTCGGCCGTGGCCTCCAACGAGCTGGCGACCCCGAAGCCCTGGACCAGTTCCGTGACATCCGGGCCGACCAGGTGCGCGCCCAGCAGTTCGCCGCTGGCGGCGTCGAAGATGGTCTTGACGAAGCCGTCCGCCTCGCCGATGGCCATCGCCTTGCCGGAGGCCTGCAGATCGAACCGGCCGACCTGCAGCGGGCGCCCGGTCTCCCGGGCCTGGGCTTCGGTCAGGCCGAGCCGGGCAACCTGCGGTCGTGCGTAGGTGCACCCCGGAATTACGCCGGGGTCCAGCGGTTTCACGTGCTCGACCCCGGCGAGCCGCTCGACGCACACCACGCCTTCGTGGCTCGCCTTGTGGGCGAGGCACGGGGCTCCCGCGACGTCCCCGATCGCGTATACGCCGAACACGTTGGTCCGGCACCAAGCGTCGGTGCGGACGAATCCGCGTTCCACCTCGACCCCGAGCTCTTCGAGCCCGAGACCGGCCACATTGCCCTCGACGCCCGCTGCGACCAGGACGCGCTCCGCGGTGAGCCGCTCCGCCGCGCCGTCGGCGAGGTTCAGCGTCGCGGTCACGTGATCGGCCGCCACAGCGACCTCGGACACCGATGCGCCGGTGTGCACCCTGATGTCGCGCTTCTCGAACTTCTTGCGCACGTGCTCGGCGACCGCGGCGTCCTCGGCGGGCATGACCTGCGGGGCCATCTCGACGAGCGTGACCTCGCTGCCGAGATCGTTGTACAGGCTGGCGAATTCGACCCCGATCGCGCCGGACCCGATGACGAGCAAGGACTTCGGGACTTCCGCGGGCACCAACGCCTCGAAGTACGTCCAGACCCGGTCCCCGTCGGGCACCACCCCGGGCAGCGCCCGGGGCCGCGCGCCGGTCGCCAGGATCACGTGGTCCGCGCGCAGCGTCGCCGGGCGCTCCCCGGCGACTTCGACCACGCCCTTGTCGGTCAACCGGGCGGACCCGCTGACGACGTCGATGCCGTTCTTCCGCATCAGGTATTCGACGCCGCCGGCGAGGCGGTCCGAAACCGAGCGGCTGAACGCCACCAGCTGCGCCATGTCGAACTCCACGCCGCTCGCGGTGAACCCCAGCGGTCGTAGGTTCGCCAGCGTGTGGGCGACGTCCGCGCCGTGCAGCAGCGCCTTGGTCGGGATGCACCCCCAGTTCAGGCAGATGCCGCCGAGCCGGTCGCGTTCGACGACGGCGGTGCGCAGCCCGAGCTGGGCGGCGCGGATGGCCGCCACGTAGCCGCCGGGGCCGCCGCCGACGACGAGCACGTCGTACTTCTCGCCCATCGCTTTCTCCTCGTGTCCTGGGTCCATGAACCTCGATCGGGGCAATGCGCCCTGCTGCGCAGCACTAGACCAGCATCAGGGCCGGTGATTCGACGAAACGCTTGAGCTCCCGCAGGAACGTCGCGCCGAGCGCGCCGTCGATCACGCGGTGGTCGCAGGAGAGCGTCACCGTCAGCACCGTCCGGGCGATGACCTGTCCGTCGTCGACGAACGGGCGCTGCTCGCCGGATCCGACCGCGAGGATCGCAGCCTGCGGCGGGTTGATGATCGCGTCGAATTCGCGCACCCCGAACATGCCGAGGTTGGAGACCGTGAAGGTGCCGCCCTGGATCTCCTCGGGCTTGAGCCGGCCGGTCTTGGCCTTGGTCACCAGTGAGTGCACCTCGCCCGAGATGTCGGCCAGGGACTTGGTGTCGGCGCCGCGCACGATGGGCGTGATCAGGCCGGCGGGCAGCGCCACCGCGACGGAGATGTCGGCGGCGGAATACCGCAGCACCGCCTGGGATTCCTCGTCGAACTGCACGTTGACGTCCGGGACCTTGCGCAGCGTGGCCGCGCACGCCTTGACGATGAAGTCGTTCACCGAGAGCTTGACCGCCGGCACCGTGGCGTTGATCTGCTTCCGCAGGGTGAGCAGCGCATCGATCTCCAGGTCCGCGGTCAGCCGGAAGTGCGGGGAGTTCTGCTTCGAGGACTGCAGCCGCCGGCCGATCGCCTTGCGCATCGAATCAAGTGGAACGGTCTCGAATTCCGGTGCTGCCGGGGCGGTTTCGCGGACCTCGGGTTCGGCGGTGGGCAGGAACTTCCGCTCCGCTTCGCGGACGTCCGCGACGCACACGCGGCCGCGCGCACCCGTGGCCCGGCAGTCGTGCAGGTTGATACCGAGGCTCGCCGCGAGGCGCCGCGCCACCGGGGTGGCGTTGACCCCGCTGTCATCCTGTGTGGACTGCGGGGGAGTGGTCTTGCGCTGCGGTGCAACCGGTTCTGCGACGATGCCGCCTGCCGCGCGGATGGCGGCGTGGACGTCGGCCACCGAAACCCGGCCGATGCGGCCGGTACCGGTCACCTTGCCCAGGTCGACCCGGAGCTTCGTCGCGAGCTTGAGCGCGTGCGGCGTCGCGAAGACGTCGTCGTTCGTCGAGCCGGCCAGCGAATCCGGGATGACGGTCGTGCCGGGCGTCGGAACCGGCGCCGGTACTGCCACCGCGGTAGTGGGCGAAACTGATTTCGCTGCAACGGGTTCCGGTGCGGGAGAGCCGTTCGCCGCCAGGAACTCCTCGATCGCCGAATCTGGGACGCCGGCGTCCGCCGACACCGCCATCGGCGCTCCCACCGGCAGCGTTTCGCCCGGCTTCGCGAGGATGCGGCGCAGCACCCCGTCGAAGGGCGCCTCCATCTCGTTGGTGATCTTGCTGGTCTCGACCTCGCAGATCGCGTCGCCCTTGCGGAACCCGGCGCCCTCGTCGACCAGCCACTTGGTGATGGTGCCCTCCTCCATGGAAAGGCCCCACTTCGGCACTTCGATCAGGTTGATGTCGCTCATGATCAGTTCGCCACCAGCCTGCGGATCGCGGTTTCGATGCGGGCCGCGTCCGGCAGCCAGGCCTTCTCCAGCTTGGGGGAGAACGGCACCGGCGTGTGCGGCGGCGTCACCAGCTCGACCGGTGCCCGCAGCGAGTCGAACGCCTTGGTGGCGATGAGCGCGGCCACGTCGTGGCCGAAACCGCAGCGCGCCGCCGACTCGTCCACGACGACCACCCGGCCGGTGGCGGCCACCGATTCGAGGATGCCCTCCTCGTCCAGCGGCGAGACGGTCCGCGGGTCCACGACCTCGACCGAGATGCCCTCCGCGGCCAGCCTGTCGGCCGCGTCGTTGGCGGCGTTGACCATGGCGGACAGGGCGATCACCGTCACGTCCGTGCCCTGCCGGGTGTAGTTGGCCACCCCGAACGGGATCGCGTAGGGCTCGTCCGGCACCTCGGCCTTGGTGTCGTAGAGGGTCTTGTGCTCGCAGAACACGACCGGGTCGTCGTCCCGGATGGCCTGGATCAGCAGCCCCTTCGCGTCGTAGGCGTTCGACGGCGCCACGACCTTCAAGCCGGGCACGGCGGCGAACACGTTGTACGGCGACTGCGAGTGCTGGGCGGCGGCGGAGAACCCCGCGCCGATCATGCCGCGCATCACCATCGGCGTGCGCGCCTTGCCGCCGAACATGTACCGGAACTTCGCCGCCTGGTTGTAGAGCGCGTCGTAGCAGACTCCGAAGAAGTCCATGAACATCAGCTCGGCCACGGGCCGCAGGCCGGTCAGCGCCGCCCCGGCCGCCATGCCGATGATCGCGGACTCCGTGATCGGCGTGTCGATGACGCGCTCGGAGCCGAACTGGGTCCACAGGCCCTTGGTGACGCCGAGGACGCCGCCGAACGCCTCGACCTTCTTCGTCTCCAGGTCCGGGTTGGTGCCGGCGTGGCCGCCGCGCAGGTCCTCGCCGATCTGCACGACGGTCTCGTCGCGCTCCATCTCCTGGCAGAGGGCGTCCTTCACGGCCTCGCGGTACGTCTTCTTCGACGTGGTCATCGTCGCCAGCCCTTCAGTACGAGACGTAGACGTCGGTGAGCAGGTTCTCGATCGGTGGGTACGCGGCGGCGCGGGCCCGGGCCACGGCGTCGCCGACGAGCTCCCGGGACTCTTCGTCGATGGCGTCCAGCTCCCTCCCAGTGGTCTTCTTCCGGTCCACCTTGTCCCGGAAGATCTGCAGCGGATCCCGCGTCCGTCGCAGCTCCGCGACCTGCTCCGGGGTCCGGTACAGCTGCGCGTCGCCCTCGAAGTGGCCCCAGAAGCGGTTCGCCCGGGCCTCGATGGTGGTCGGCCCGCCTCCGTCGCGGGCCCGCTCGGCGGCCTGCCGGGTGGCCTCGTGGACTTCGAAGAAGTCCGTTCCGTCGACCTTCACCGCGGGCATGCCGAACGCGGCCGCCCGGGCGGCGATGTCCGGTGCGCCGACCGCGTAGTCGGTGCCGGTGGCCTCGCCGAACCCGTTGTTCTCGATGACGAAGATGATCGGCAGCCGGAGGACCACCGCCATGTTCATGGCCTCGAAGGTGGTGCCCTGGTTCGAGCCGCCGTCACCGGTGAACGACGCGGCGATACCGCCGTTGCGCAGCGTCTTGGCGCTCAACGCGGCGCCGATCGCCAGCGAAGGCGCGCCGCCGACGATCGCGTTGGCGCCGAGCATGCCGACCGACAGGTCGGCGATGTGCATCGATCCGCCCTTGCCGTGGCACAAGCCGTCGTCCTTGCCGAAGATCTCCGCCATCATCCCGTGGATGTCGCAGCCCTTGGCGATGCAGTGCCCGTGGCCGCGGTGCGTGGAGCCGATGTAGTCGGTGTCCCGCAGGTTCTCGCACACACCGACGGCGATCGCCTCTTGCCCGGAGTACAGGTGGATGAAACCGGGGATGTCGCCGGTGGCGTTCTCCTCGTGCAGGCGGTCCTCGAACGCGCGGATCTCGGACATCTTTCGATAAGCGCGCAGCAGCTCTTGCTTGTTCAAGGCCATCTCGCTCCTCTTCCGCGTGCGGTCCGGCGACCTGGCGATGTGCAGACCCGCCGTGGCTCTTGGTCGGCAAACGTAGGCGGCTTCGGGAAGCGCCGACCAGCGTTGCAGCAGGTTGCATCGCGTGGGATTTCGCGAAGTGGCAACGATCTTCTCGGCAAAGCTCGGTCCTCTGTGGATCGATCGCGCGGGGGGCGGAAGGCCCCGACGCCTGATGCAACCCTGTGCAACCCTTGCGCACCTGCCCGGCCCGGTCGTCTCCTGTGGCGACGTGATGCGGGCGACACAGCGTTGTTGCGGGAGCGACAGGAGTTGGCCATGCGGACCCATCGCCTCGACGAGACCGCACTCCCCGTGGGGGCGGATTCGCGGCAGTACGCCCGCGCGGTCGCCCGCGCGCACGACGCCGTGGTGAGCGGTCGCCGCCCGGAGGTTTCGCCGCGGCAGCTGATCGTCCGGTCCTGGCGCCGCGCGCGCAGCCAGGGCATCGACCCGGACCACGGCGTGGAGAGCCGGCCGGTGTCCGCAGGTGAGGTCGAGCGCCGCCGAGTCGCCTGCGGCATCACCGATGACGCGCTGCTGGTGCTGCGCAGCGGCCTGGTCCCGGCGGCCGAGAGCGCCGGGCACATCGTGGTCGTCGTCGACGTCGAGGGACGAGTCCTGTGGCGGGACGGGCAGCCGGGGGTGTTCCGCCGGGCCGACCGCCTCGGGTTCGTCGAGGGCGCGTGCTGGCTGGAGAACGCGGTGGGCACGAACGCCATCGGCACAGCGCTGGTCGAGGGCGTGCCGGTGCAGGTCCAGTCGGCCGAGCACTACGTGCGCAGCCACCACGCGTGGACCTGCGCGGCCGCGCCGATCCGCGACCCGCGCGACGGGCGGCTGCTCGGCGCGGTGGACGTCAGCGGGCCGGCCGGCACCATGCACCCCAGCACCCTCGCGCTGGTCCGAGCGGTGGCCGGGCTGGCGGAGGCGAAGTTGCGCGATGCGCACCGCACCCGCCTGGACCGGCTGCGCGCCGTGGCCGCGCCGCTGCTGGCGAAGATCGACGGGCAGGCCCTGGTGGTCGATCCGAACGGTTGGGTGGCCGCCTCGACCGGCCTGCCGCCGCTGGACCGCATCGCGCTGCCGGATCGGCTGGATGCGCAGGAGGCGTGGCTGCCGGCGTTCGGCGCCTGCTCGCTCGAACCGCTGCCGGAGGGACTCCTGCTGCGCCCCTGTGAGCCGGACGCGCCGTCGGCGGCCCGCGTGGTGGTCGACGTGCGGCGGTCGGGTCGCCCCGCGCTGACCGTGCACCGGACGTCCGGGAGCTGGACGTACCGGCTCAGCGGGCGCCACGCGGAGATCCTGCTCGACCTGGCCGAGAACCGGGCGGGCCGGACCGCCGCCGAGCTCGCCGAGCAGCTGTTCGGGGACCGGACCCGGACGATCACGGTGCGCGCGGAGATGTCCCGGCTGCGCAAGCGGTTCGGCGATCTGCTGGACCACCGGCCGTACCGCTTCCTGGCCGACCTGGACGTGACCGCGCTGCGCTGACAGGCGCGCTCAGTCGGTGAGTTGCGTCGTGAGACTTGTAGGCTCGCAGGCATGAGGCGCACCTCCTTCGCACGGTGGCCGTGCTCGATCGCGCGGACGATGGATCTGCTGGGCGACTGGTGGACTCCGCTGGTGCTGCGCGAGGCGTTCTACGGGATCAAGCGGTTCGACGAGTTCCAGCAGGAACTGGGCATCGCCCGGAACACGCTTTCGGAGCGGTTGCGGCGGCTGGTGGACGAAGGGCTGCTGGAGAAGCGGCAGTACGACAGCTTCCCGGTGCGCTACGACTACGTGCTGACCGAGAAGGGGCGCGATTTCTTCGGCGTCCTCGCCGCGATGTCGCGGTGGGGCGACAAGTGGCTCGCGGGCGAGGAAGGCCCGCCGGTGACCATGCACCACGACCGCTGCGGCCACGACTGCCACGCCGAGGTGGTGTGCTCGGCGTGCGGCGATCCGTTGAAGTCCGCGGAGACGAGCAAGCGGCTGGGGCCGGGGTATCCGCCCAAGCTCGCCGAGCGGCCGGACGTCCAGCGCCGGTTCGCGCGCTAAACGACGTCGCCGAAGCGCGTTCGTGACCCTTGACACGAGAGTCTTGTTAAGCAACTCTCGTGGTCAACGCACTGGTAGGGGTCGAAGCGACGAGGAGGTCGGCCGGTGGAGTGGACGGGCGCGAGGTATGCGGACGGACCGACGGTGGAGCTGCGGACGCGGATCGACGCCCCGCCGGATCGGGTGTGGGAGCTGGTGTCCGACATCGAGCTGATGCCGCGGCTGAGCGCGGAGTTGCAGTCGGTGGAGTGGGCGGACGGGGCGACTGGCCCGGCGCTGGGCGCCAAGTTCGTCGGCCACAACAAGCACGACGCGCTCGGCGAGTGGTCGACGACCTCCCACATCGTCGAGTTCGAGCCGTCGCGGGTCTTCGCTTGGGCGGTGGCGGATCCGGACGACCCGAGTGCGACCTGGCGGTTCACCGTCGAGTCCGCCGACGGCGGCGCGGTGCTGCGGCAGTGGGTGCGGCTGGGCCCCGGCCGGTCCGGGCTGTCGCTGGCGATCGACAAGATGCCGGAGAAGGAGCAGAAGATCGTATTCGTGCGGCTGCGGGAGTTCGAGACCGCCATCGCCACGAACCTCGCCGCGATCAAGGAACTCGCCGAGGGGAAGGTGGACGCCTGATGCGCACGGCCACTTCGATCGAGGCATCGGGCGGCGCCGACTGGTCGGAGCCGGTCGAGTTCGCGGTGGAGGCGGAGAAGCTCGGCCTGGACATCGTCTGGGTGGCGGAGGCGTGGGGTTCCGACGCGCCGTCGACGCTGGGTTACCTGGCGGCGCGCACCGAACGTCTGCTGCTCGGCTCGGGGATCATCCAGCTCGGCACCCGGACCCCGGTGGCCATCGCGCAGGCGGCGATCACCCTGTCGCAGCTGTCTGCGGGGCGGTTCTTGCTGGGCCTGGGCCCGTCGGGCCCGCAGGTGATCGAGGGTCTGCACGGGGTGCCGTTCGCGAAGCCGATGGCCCGGATGCGCGAGACCGTGGAGGTCATCCGGGCGGCGCTCTCCGGCGAGAAGATCTCCTTCTCCGGTGGCCAGTTCCAGATCCCGCTGCCCGGCGGCGATGCGCGGCCGATGCGCCTGTCGGCGCGGGCGGAGCACGACATCCCGATCTACCTGGCGACGCTGTCGCCCGGGATGCTCCGGCTGACCGGCCGGATCGCCGAAGGGTGGCTGGGCACCAGCTTCGTGCCCGAAGGCGCGGCCGAGGCCTACTTCGCGCACCTGGACGCGGGCCTGGCCGAGGCCGGGCGGACCCGGGCCGATCTCGACGTCTGCCAGGGAGCGGAGGTCGCCTTCGCCACGGACGCGGACGAACTGCGCGGAATGCTGGTCGACCGCAAGAAGAAGCTGGCCTTCTCCCTGGGCGGGATGGGCTCGTCCAGCACGAACTTCTACAACAACGCATACAGCCGCCAGGGCTGGGCGGAGGCGGCTGCGCAGGTCCGCCAGCGGTGGCAGGCCGGTGACCGCGACGGCGCGGCGGCGCTGGTCACCGACGAGATGGTGCTCGGCACGACGCTGATCGGCACCGAGGAGATGGTCCGCGACCGGCTGCGGGTCTGGCAGGACGCCGGCGTGGACACCGTCCGGCTCTACCCTGCGGGCGAGACCCTCGACGAACGCCTGACCACGCTGGGCCGCGCGATCGACCTGGTCCGCGAGGTGGAGTCGACCGCCTGACAACGGTTTCCCTCTCCTGACAGCCTTCGAGGGGCGCCGGTGCGCGGCGCCCCTCGAAGGTTTTCCGGTGCGAATCAGGTCGTGATCACGCCGAGGTCACTGCCCCCAGGCACCCCACAGCGCCCAAGCCGACGGGCTGATGTCCTGCTGGGCGTTGTTCTGGGCGCCCCAACCGGAGTCCTGGTTGTTGTCGTTCCAGGCGTTCTCCTGCTGCGGCTGCTGCTGTTGCTGCGGCTGCTGCTGCTCCTGCTGCTGGGGCTGCTGCCACAAGGGGTTCTCGTCGGCGCTGGCGAGCCCCTGGGCGCCCAGCAGGAGGCCGGTGGACGCGGCGGCGGCAAGGGCGAGCTTGGCGGTGGTGCGCATTCTCAATCTCCTCATTGCTTGAAAGGGGTGGTGCGACTGGGAACTTGCCTTGCATCCGGGTGTCCAGCAGGGCCTGCGCCCCCAATGTGTGTCACCCCCGGCCGCCGTGTACCGGGCTGTGGTCGATCGTGCCCCGTTCGGGCTGCGTGCGGTGTCCCCCAGACGCTGAAAAGGGCGCGGTCGGGGCATCGTGACCGTCCGCGTTCCGGGGAGAGCGAGTTGTTCAGTCCACTGAGGATGATTCGGTTTTTCGGATTCTGCGGCAATGCAAAAGGCTTGTCGGTCTGGTCGATCACCACTCCGCCAGGGAGCCATCTTCGTTGCGCCACAACGGGTTTCGCCAGCGCTGTCCGATTTCCGCGGCTCGGCGCACCGCCGCCTCGTCGACCTCGATGCCCAGGCCCGGTCCGGTGAGCCGGTCGACGTGGCTGTCGTGGAAGTCGAAGACGCTCGCGTCGACGAGGTAGTCCAGCAGGTCCGAGCCGGTGTTGTAGTGGATGCCGAGGCTGGTCTCCTGGATCAGCGCGTTCGGGCAGGCGAAGTCGATCTGCAGCGATGCCGCGAACGCGATCGGCCCCAGCGGGCAGTGCGGGGCCAGGGACACGCCGTGCGCCTCCGCCATCGCCGCGATCCGGCGGACCTCGGAGATCCCGCCCGCGTGCGACAGGTCCGGCTGCGCGACCGCGATGCCCGAGCCGAGCACGTCGCGGAAGTCCCACCGCGAGTACAGCCGCTCGCCGGTGGCGATCGGCACGGTGGTGGACGCGCAGATCCGCCCGAAGTCGGCGGTCAGCTCCGGCACGATCGGTTCTTCCACGAACAGCGGGTGCAGCGGTTCCAGCAGTCGGCAGGCCTCGCGGGCGAGCGCGGGGGAGACCCGGCCGTGGAAGTCGATGGCGATGTCGGCGCGGTCGCCGATCGCCTCCCGCACCGCGGCGACGCGCCCCACCAGGAGGTCGAGCTCGGCCTTGGACTCCAGCGCGCGCACCCTGCCGGTGCCGTTCATCTTGACCGCGTCGAAGCCCTCCTGCATGCGTTCCCGGGCGTGGTCGGCGACCCGGTCCGGCTCGTCGCCGGCGATCCACGAGTAGGTGCGGACGCGGTCGCGGACCGCGCCGCCGAGCAGCTCGTGGACGGGCACGCCGAGCGCCTTGCCCTTGATGTCCCACAGCGCCTGGTCGATGCCGGCCACCGCGCTGGACAGGATGGGCCCGCCCCGGTAGAAGCCGCCCCTGGTCATGACCTGCCAGTGGTCCTCGATGCGGAACGGGTCCTGGCCGAGGAGGTGGTCGGAGAGTTCCTCGACGGCGGTGGCGACGGTCGCGGAGCGGCCCTCCACGACCGGCTCGCCCCAGCCGGTGATGCCCTCGTCGGTGCGCACGGCCAGGAACAGCCAGCGGGGCGCGACCGAAAAGGTCTCCAACGAAACGATCTTCATCGAACCGCCTTCCGGCGACCGCTGCGCGCGGTAGCTCTCCGTGTCCATAACACCTGATGGCGTCGGGTGTGCGGGCCGGGCGTTACCACAACGGCCTCGTGTTGCACAATGGTTAAAGCAGCGCCTGTCCGACCGCTGCGTTCTTGAGCCGAAACCACCATTCTCGGGGTGAGGATTGTGCCCAGTCACGCCACGTCCGGCAACGACGTCGTGCTTCACCGGCCGGTCGAAGGCCGCCGCGCCTGCCCGGTGCCGAGCGACCGGATCGCGATCCGCGGCCCGTGGGGGACCCGGCGGCCGCGGCGCCAGCTCGGCACGACCGGCCTCGTCTCCGCCGACGTCGTCCGAATCTGACCCGGCACTACCGCCCCGGTCTGCGGAGCATCCTGGTCATCGCGTAGGCGATCACGCCCCCGGCGACGAGTGCGATCGCCAGCAAGGGCTTCGCGGGTCCGCGCGCCAGTCGAGCCGCGCGGTCGCCCGCGCACGCGACGGCATCGCTCAGGGCCCGTTTCGACCGGCCGCGGATGTCCGCGCGGCGCACGAGCTCGTCGAGCGTGTTGCCCAGTTCGTGGAGGGTCAGGTCGTGCTCGGCCTGGAGTCCGGCGCGCTCCTGCTCCTCCTCGCGACGTCCGGTCATCGCTTGAGCGCCTTGCCCAGATCGCGGTAGTCCTGCTTGATCGACTCCAGGGATTCCGGCAGCGCGCCCGAAGAGCGCTTCAGCCGCGATCGCCCCACCAGCGCCGCGACACCCGCGATCGCCAGCAGCGCGACCGCCACGATGAGGGCGGCGAGCCAGGCCGGGAGCACGATGTCCAGCGCGAGCACCACGGTCGCGATGAGCATGGCGCCGCCGAGCAGTCCCAGCACGCCCCCGGCGCTGATCAGCGCCGCCCCCATGCCGGCCTGCTTGCCCTTGCTGCGCAACTCGATCTGCGCCAGCCGCACTTCGGTGCGGACCAGGCGCGCGAGCTGCTCGCCGACGTCGCGGACGAGCCGCGCGGTGGATCGTTGCGACAGGTCCGGCGCGTGCACGGGTTCGGTATGCATCGTTCGGCGTCCCTCCACACAACTTCGGGCGTGCACCGGCAGTACCCGTTCCGCGCGGTGATCATTCCTGCGTCACGGCTGGTGGTGGCCGTTGCCGCCGTGTTCCGGGGATGTCCGCGCATGTTCGTGAAGGGCGCGGATGACGGTGTTCGCCGTGGCGACCAGCGGCACCGCCAGGACTGCGCCGCCGACGCCGGCGAGGGTGAAACCGGCGGTCACGCTGAGCACGACGGCCAGCGGGTGCAGCCGCACGGCGTGCCCGAGCAGCAGCGGCTGCAGCACGTGCCCTTCCAGCTGCATCACGCAGACGACCACGGCGAGCAGGATCAGCGCGGTGATCACGCCGTTGGCGGCCAGCGCGACCAGCACCGCCAGGCCACCGGTGACGACCGCGCCGATGTAAGGCACGAAGGCGCCGAGGAAGATCAGCACGGCGAGCACGAACGGCAGCGGCACGCCCAGCGCGGTGGCGCCGATGCCGATCGTGGCGGCATCGATGAAGGCCACCGTCGCGGTCGCGCGGACGTAGGCCCCGAGCGTGGTGAACCCGTCCCGGCCCGCGGTGCGCACCCGGAACCGGATCGCGCGCGGCATCGTGACGCGCACCAGGAACCGCCAGATCGAGTCGCCGTCGCGGAGGAAGAAGAACAGGGTGAACAGGCCGAGCAGCACGCCGGCGAGGAACCGCAGCAAGGTGCCGGTGGTCGCCAGCGCGGTCGTCGGCAGGCCGCCGCGGTCGATCCGCAGTGCCTCCGAAAGCTGTTGGAAGACCTGGTTGAGCTCCTGCTGGCTCAGGCTCAGCGGCCCCCGGATCAGCCAGATGTGGATCTGCTCGAAGCTGGCCACGAGCTGCTCGCTCAGCCCGGCCAGCCCCGCGACCAGCGTGTTGATCACCACGGCCAGCACGGCGCCGAGCGCGGCGAGCCCGCCGACGAGCACCACGGTGGTCGCGAGCGTGCGGTTCAGTCCTCTGCGGACCAGCCAGCGCACCGCCGGCGACATCAGCGCGGCCAGCAGCGCCGCCACCGCCACCGACATGACTTCGCCGTAGAGCAGGCTGAAGATCTGCCACAGCGCCCAGGCGACGGCGACCAGCACCAGCAGCCGCCACCCCACGGCGGCGGCGATGCGCAGGCCGCGCGGAACCTTCCCCGCGACATCGCCGCGCTCCGAACCGTCCACCTCCCGTGGTTGGCCCGCGGTGCTGATCATCAAACGTGCCGGTGATCTTCACCGGCAGAGGAGGGAATGCGTCCGCATTCGGCCTGCGTGGCCGGCGCCGCGTTCGTACGGTCGGACCGGGTGTGCGCACCCGATCCGCGAAGGCCGTTACCCGAGGAGCAAGAGATGGCGCCCAAGCTTCCGAACCTGGAGGAAGCTCTGCGAACGAGCGTGGGGGAGACGGTGGAGGCGGGGAGCATCACGCTCACCGAGCTCGTCGGCCAGCTCCGGGTGGAGCCGGACCCGGCGAAGCTCCGGTCCGGCGAGGAAGTTCCGCTGTTCAACATCCGATTCCCCGAACACGAGAGCGGCCTCGGCCCCGGGGAGGCGACCAAGGCGCTCTTCGGCGCGCTCGCTTCCCTCTCGCCGGAGGAGCAGCACAAGAGGCTCGCGACGCTCTGCAACAGCATCATCGCGTCCGTGGCCACGTCCGTCCGCCCTTCCACCGGCGCCGACAGCGAGGACGAGGGCGCGCCGTGCGGTGGGAGCACCGGCCACGGCGAGGCGTTCAAGCTCCTCTCCGCGATCTACCAGGCGCTCACCTTCGAGGACGCGGACGCGCTTCGACGGGCCTGAGCCGCCCGGTGATCCGGTTGCGCGGCAACGCTTTTCCGGTGCCGGGGCCGCGCAACTCCGCGCCGGCGCGGATCGGTGGTCGATCCGCGCCGGCCCCGGGTGTGGTCAGGCGACGATGCTGAAGACCAGGGCCGCGCCGCAGGCGACGAGCATGCCGGTGCAGTTGAGGAACAGGTTCCGGCCGAAGTCCTTCGCGCGGACGTGCGAGGTGAACGCGATCAGGAAGTACAGCACCAGGGCCGCGCAGGTCAGGATCGCCAGCGGGCGGAACCAGATGCCGATGACCAGCCCCGCGGTGGCCGCGACCTTCAGCGTCGGGAGCAGCCACCAGAACCGCTCGGGGAAGCCGACGTCGACGAGGCACTGGCGGACGAAGGCGACGGGCTTGATGCACAGGAGTGCATCACCGAACTGGACGACGGCCAGCACGGCCAGCGGCCACCACGGTTCGATCATGTTCGCTCCCTGTTCGATCGCGGGACGGGTGCTTTCGCCGATAGGACGTGGGAGCGCCCCGAGTCGTGACAGGCCCGGTCCTCAGGCGTTCGCGGCTCGCCATTCCGCGAGGTGACCGTGGAGATCGCGCAGGGCCGCGTGCGAGCCGCGGTAGGCCTCGTACAGGGGAGCCAGGCGGTCGGCACCGGGTGCGGGATCGAAGACGCGGTCCACCGCGACGGTTCCGGCGGCCGCGGTCTCGATGTCCGGGTAGATGCCCGCGGCGACGGCGCCGAGCAGGGCCGCGCCGAGCACGGCAGTGTCGTGCACCCGGAGCCGTTCGACGGGGCGCTGGAAGACGTCCGCGTGGATCTGCGTCCACAGGTCGCTTCGCGCGCCGCCGCCGGAGAAGGTCAGGGACGACAGCGGGTTTCCGCAGGCCCGCTCCACCGCGTCGAGCACGTGCCTGCCGGACATCGCCACGCCCTGCAGGACCGCGAGGGACATGTCGGCCGTCGACGTCGCCGAGCTCAGCCCGAAGAAGCTGCCCCGCACGTCGGAATCCCACAGCGGGGCGCGCTCGCCCATCAGGTGCGGCGTGAAGACCACTCCCGGGGTTCCGGTCGCCGCGGCGTCGAGCACCTCCTCGATGCGCAGGCCCGCGACCTCTCCCCACCAGCGCAGCGCGTCGCCCGCGGCCTGCGTCGGCCCCGCGTGCACGAAAAGCCCGTTCCGCGGCGGGAACGTGACGACTTCCCCGACCGGCACCGACTCGTGCGACGCGCCGGCGACCACCAGCGATGTCCCGCACAGCACCATGCCGCGCCCGGCCTCGGTCGTGCGGCTGCCGAAGACGGCGCTGAACGCGTCCATCGTGGCGACCGCGACCTCGGCCGCGCCCAGCGCGGGATGGGTCGCGCGACCGACCGGGGCCTCGGGTTCGAGGATCTCCGGCAGCTTCTCGGCGAGCCCGTCGACGACCCCCACGGCTTCCGGGAGGTACCCGGCGGAGCCGGCCACGCGGACCCCGGAGAGCTGGTCGGTCGCCAGCCGGCCGGTGAGCTTCGCGATCACGAAGTCCTTGGGGCTGAGCACCCACCGGGTGCGGGCCCACGTCGCCGGTTCGGCGCGCGCGAACCACTCCGCGCGGGCCCCGGCGAACGACGCGTCGAGCACGATCGGCCCGCCCCAGATCCGGGTCTTCTCCGCCGGGGTGAACCGCGCGTCGAGCTCGCGGGCGATCTCGGCGCAGCGCTGGTCCTGCCAGATGATCGCCGGCGCCAGCGGGCGCAGCTGTTCGTCGGCGAAGACGTGGGTGTTCACCTGGCTGACGACGCCGACGGACCGCACCGCGCCCGCCGGGAGCCCGGCGAGGACGGCGTGGATGCCGGCCTCGCAACCGCGCCACCAGTCGAGCGGGTCCTGCTCGGCCCAGCCCGGCCGCGGCCGGGCGATCGGGTAGCCCGCGGTGTGCGCGGCGACCGGCGTCCCGTCCAGGCCGAAGGCGGCGACCTTGACGGCCGTCGTCCCCACGTCGATCCCCAGCATCACTTCCGGTGCGTGCATGAGCAACAACTACCACCGGCCTGCGCGGCCCGGTCCGGCACCCGCGGGTTTGAACAGCGATTTGAAGGTTCTCCGGCGTCGAGCTCCGGATTCGCCGGAGATTTCTCGGAAAAGTTTCACAAGCATCTTCAATGAGAAACTTGAAGGACCGAGACCGGTGAGAACGAGGAGGTTGCCGGTGGACGCCACCGCCGCGAAGCGATACATCGAGGAGACCTTCGACGGGGTCCGAGCCGTCGAGCACGCCGGGGACGCGTTCTTCGTCCACGACCCGGACGGCGATCTCGCCGACGACCGCTGGCTGCCGTTCGCGACGATCGTGACCGGCGACCACTACGAGGCGGTCTCCGGCCTCGACCACCCGGGCGCGTACCGGATCAACATCGGCCTGACCAAGGACTCGTACACGAAGAGGTTCGGCCCGGCGCCCACGACCCGCGACGAAAGCGGCGTGCTCGTCACGGGGTTCGACTACGCGGCGCGAGACCAGGTGATGCCGCACCCGCACTACGCCTCCCAGCACTGGGTGTGCGTGGTGAACCCGGGGCCGGAGACCGCCGACGAGGTGCGGCGGTTGCTCGACGAGGCGCACCGCTTCGCGGCCCGCAAGCACGCCAACCAGAAGGCCCGGAAGGCCAGGTCCTGACCGGTGCTCAGGTGGCTTCGGCCGCCGAGCCGGTGAGGTGGAGCTTGCGCTGCACGCGCTGGTAGTACGTGGTGCGGCCGAGCCGCACCACCCGGGCGGCGGCGGGTTCGACGGTGATGTCCAGGACCGTGCCCGCCGACCGGTGCGCGACCAGCTGCCCGTCCACCTCCACGCCCAGCTCGCTGCTGGTGGGCAGGACGCGCAGCGCGAGCTTCTCCCGGTGCGACAGGAAGAGCGCGCGGTTGAAGACCGAGTGCGGCGCCACCGGCGTGACCAGCAGGCCTTCGACGTCGGGGGAGATGATCGGGCCGCCGGCGGAGAAGCTGTAGGCGGTCGAGCCGGTGGGCGTGGCGACGACGACGGCGTCCGCGGCGTAGTCGACGAAGGGGTGCCCCTCCACCTGCACCTCGACCAGGGCCATGCCGTGGCCGGGCACCCGCACCAGCGCGATGTCGTTGAACGCGACCACCTCGCGGTCGGCGGTGCTGATCCGCAGCCCGGAGCGGGTCTCGACGGTGAACCGGTCCTCGTCGATGGCGCACAGCGCCTCGTCCAGCTCGGGCACGTCGATCTCGGCGAGGAAGCCGAGCCGCCCGAGGTTCACGCCGAGCACCGGGATCCGGTGCTCGCAGCCGAGCCGCAGGGCCCGGAGCATGGTGCCGTCGCCGCCGAGGCTGACGAGGAGGTTCGCGCGCCGGGCCAGCTGCGCGGGCGGCAGGGCGGTGATCGGCCGATCGTAGCCGGCGACTTCCGCCGGGGTGCCGAGCATCTCGATGTCCCTGGCACGCGCCCAGGTCGCGATCGTCCCGATCACGTCGGGGCAGCGCCGCGCGGGGTGCAGCACCAGGCCGACCGCCTCGATCAGTCCCATCGCCAGCCGCCTTTCGGTCCGGGGGCTCGGTCGTCCACTGTAGATGCTGAAGTTGATCAGTCCACTGTGGTGCGTCGCCCGTTCGTCGAGTGCTCGGTGCCGATGCGCCCGTCACCGGACCGGATGGTTTGCGGCCGGTTCCCCCGGCGGCGCCTGACATCCGGGGCGGCGCGATGCGATCATCGAATCGTTCCACCACAACGATTCGCCGGAAGCCGGTCGTTCGCAAGCGGTGCCGGACCGGGCGTTCCCGTTGACCTTCGAGGCACTCCCGGTCGTGAACCGGGCGCCGTGCCACAGCCGCAACGGCCAATCGTCGCCGATCACCATTCCCGAGCCGGCCGCTCGCCGCGCAGAACGCACGGAGGTCCCAGATGACTTCGCGACTCGATCCCGCACCGCAGGCCCGTGCCGCCGCCGGCCTGCGAACCGCCCCGCCGCGCCTCGTGCACCTGGTGGGCTCGCTGCCGAACGGCCTCGATCCCGACCCGCGGGCGCGGATGCGGTGGGTGCTCGACCACTCCGCCGGTGCCCGGCTGAGCGCGGTGCCGTGCGACGCCGATCCGCGCTGGATCGTCCGCTTCCTGATGTCGCGGGCGCAGGTGCCCGCGTTCGAGGTGGTCCGGTCGGGCGAGTGCGCGAGCTACGCGGACATGCCGCTCTACCGGGTGCGGCAGGGGCACCGGCTGACGGTCGAGGACGTCGAGCTGGGCCGCCTGGCGGAGGTCTCCCCGGCGGTCGCGTCCCGGCGGGAGCTGGACACCGGTCCCGGGCCGCTGCCGCCGGTGCAGGTCAGCGTGCCGTCGCCGCTGGACCTCGCGCTGTTCACGTTCGGCGCCCCGACGCGGGTGCTGCGGTACTTCCCGCTCTTCGAGCGGATGATCTCCGCCGAGGTGGCCGCCGTCGCGCAGCGCCACGGGACGGACGAAGTGGCGCTGCAGCTGGAATCCCCGGCGGTCCTCTACGCCCTGCACCGCGCGCCGGAACGGGTGCGGCCGGTGCTCGTGCACCTGCTGGCGTTCCAGCTCGCGCGCGTGATCGTTTCGGCGCCGAGCAGCGCGCGGTGGACGTTGCACCTCTGCCACGGCGATCTCGGGCACGTGTCGCTGTTCGGCCCCGAGGACCTCGGGCCGGCGGTGCTGGTGATCAACGCGCTGGCCGCGCGCCTGCGCGTCTTCGGCCGCCGGATGCCCGCCGTCCACATCCCGATGGCCCACGGCGACCAGCCGCCGCTGGCGGGCACCGCCGCCTACGCCCCGCTCCGCGGGCTCGTTCGCGGCATCGAGGTGATCGCCGGTTGCGTGGACGAGCGGCAACCCGAGTTGTCCGAGAAAGCGCTGTCGCTGGCGGAGGCTGCGCTCGGTCAGCGCGTCGCTGGGGTCGCGGCGGCCTGCGGGCACGGCCGGCGCACCCCCGCCGAGGCCGTGGCGAACCTCGAACTGGCAGCACATCTCGCGGACAGCTGATCGACCGGCGGGAACACGGGCCGTTGCCGGATCGTTCGCGTTGCGTGGACTCGGTGGAGGCAGCGCTGTTGTGGACCATCCCGGGCGGCGTGCTGCTGGTCGTCGCGGTCGGGGGGTACGAGCTGCTGCAGAAGCGGCGCCGGAAGCGCTCCGGCACCCCGCTGTCCGGCGCTTACGTCGACGAGATCACGGCCTTCCTCTACGGGACGAAGCGGATGGAGCTGGACCACCGGGACTCGATGTCGATGATGCGCGACGACGAAGCCCAGGGCGCGCCGCCGAGCAAGGACGTCGACCTGGACCGCGGGATCGTGATCCTGCGGCGCGACGTTCCGGGTGCCGGCCCGGGCGAGCAACCGTAGCCCGCCGGGCCGTCCCGGCCTCGCAAGGGGACGAATCGTGTTGCCGGACAAGGGTTCCGCGGGTCATTCGGGCAGATCGTCGCGGCCGCGCCCGATGCGCAGGTGCAGGACGCGACGCGCCGCCGGTCCGGCGCGGTGCCGGCCGCGGACCGCTCCGTGGGCGAGCAGTCCCACTGCTGCGGCGAATGCCAGTGCCAGCAGCACCTGCACCAGCATCGGCGTGTTCGCCGCCGCGCCGATCGCCGCGGAGATCGTGCCGATGTTCCCGGTGAACGTCAGGACGACCACCGCTCTCCGCCCCTGAACGGTCCTTCCGCCCTCCCGCCGGGAGAGCCGCGGCAGACCTCGGTGCATCTTCGCCCCTTTCGCCGTTCGAATGATTCAGGAAGGGGGCGAAGCGTCAGCGCAGCGCGGACAATTCCTTGGCCGCCAAGGCGAAGCGGTTGCAGTCGGAGCACAGCTCGACGGCGCACCGCTGCGGCAGCAGGCCCTGCGAGACCAGGTCGTCGAGCCCGGCGCGCAGCGCCGCGTCGGGGGTGACGGGCTGGCGGCGGAGGGCGGCGACCAGGACCGCGACGACCTGCGCGTCCAAGTCCGCGGCGTCGGCACTGGCGGGCTCGGGCAGCTGGTGCGTTCCGTCGCCGCACTCCGGGGCGGCGGTGGCGAGCGGCTTGTCGGTGCGTCGCGGCCTGCGGCCCATCGGGCGCTCGATGTAGCGCTCCCACCAGGTCACCTTGTCCGGCTCGGCGGCGGTGCCCGCGTTGACCCGGGTGCCGGAGCGGCAGTGCCGCTCGACGAGGGTGATGCCGGCCGCGACCCGTGCGCGGTAGTGCTCCGCCGCGCCGCCGAACTCGGCCGCGCAGCGGGTGGCGAGCCTGCGGTGCAGGGCGTCCTCGCTGTCCAGCGGCGCCATCACGCCCGCCTCGTCGGCCAGGTATTCCAGCAGGGCGCGGTGGAACTCGTCGGGCAGGCCGAGCGCCAGCACCGACGTGCGGATCCGGTCGACCCGGGCCTGCGCGCCGACCTCGGTCCGGCGCCGCCGGATCCAGTCGTGCACGGCCCGCTTGCGCACGTGCACGCGCGCGGCACCCAGCGGGTTCCCGAGCCGGCCCGCCCGGTCGGACAGGTGCCGGTCGCATTCCACGAGCATGTCGACGAGGAGGTCGCGGCAGGCGCAGTCGCCGTCCAGCAGGATCGTGCCGATCAGCTCCCGGTCCGGGGCGGAAGCGCTGATCCGCAGGTCGCAGCGGGTATCGGGCCGGGCGCGGTGGATCGCCGCGCGGCTCGCGCGCGTCTCGTGCCAGATCACCTCCAGCAGCTCGGGCATGCCGACCGCCTGCTGCGACCGGCCGCCGCCGGGGCGAAGGTCTGGAAGCACTGTCGTCATGTCTCGTAATTTTACGAGAACACAAAAAGTCTCGTCACGGGTTTTTTCGATTAAAATGGGCCGACATACGATGCGGATGTCGCGTGAGTCGAGGAGGGGTGAATGGGCCTGCTGCCCGCCGAGGTGCCGGATATCCCGGAGGCGAGGTCCGAGATCGTCCCGGCGAGACTCGCGCGCAAGCTCGCGCCGCTGTTCGGCGTGCCGTGGGAGAACGGCCCGTTCGGCCCCCGGACCTGGGTGTCCGACTACAACAAGATCACGCTGTCGGAGATCGCGCGCGGAGCCCCGTTGCGGGCCCGCGGCCGCGCGGCCGGGGCCCCGGCCGCGGAACCCGGCTCGTGGGCCATCGTCGACCGCGTCGCCGTGACCGGCCCGGGCGGGTCGCTGCCGAACGAGATCCCGAACGCCACGCTGAACCGCTTCGGGCCCGACACGAAGGCGGCGGTCGTGCTCACCGCGACGAACCGGCTGCTGGACCCGGTCGTCCGCGCGGTCGAGTCCGGGATGGGACTGCTCGTCGCCGCCGACGGATCGGAGCTGCCAGCCCGATCGCGCCTCGCCGCGTGGGCCGCGCTGGTCCTCGAAGCCTTCCGGACGCAACCGGCCCTGGTCGCCGCGGCGATCCGGGCCCGCACCATCCAGCGCGAGCTGCTCGTCGACTGGTTCCTGCCGCTCGCCGGCGGTTCCGCCGAGCTGCCGCTCACCCGCTGCGAGGTCGGCGGGCCGCACGTCGATGGCGGCGCGGGCACCTCGTCGCGGCCCCGCGACCTCGAACTGGCCGACCGCACCGCGCGGCTGCTCGGCGCGGACGTGCCCGGCGAGGTGGTGGACCGGCTGCTGCGCGAGCTCATGGCCATCGGAACGCAGCGCAGTTCCAGCCACCTGTGGCTGAGCGAACGCCGTCCCGGCCAGCTCGTCGTGGAGGCGCTCGTGCCGCCCACCGAGCAGGTCGACCGCTACGTCGAACAGGTCGGACACCTGCTCGACCCGGGCAGCGGGCCGGGAGTGCTGCCGCGCATCCCGGCGGCGGCCGAGCTGGCCGGGCTCCCGGTGCTCGCGCGGCGGGCGGTGCTGATCGGGCTGCTCACCGTGCTGCGGCAGGTGCAGTTCGACGCCGAGGAGCGGGAGCGGACCAGGGCGGCGATCGTGCCGCTGCTCGCGGACGTGGCGGCGCTCGCGACCGAGTGCCTGGAGCCCGGCGATCCGCTGGCGGTCCTCGCACGCTGCCGCGCCGCCGACATGACCGTGCACACGATGCGCCACGACCGGCGCAACGAACTGGGTGGCGCGGTCGAGGAGTTGATGGCTCAGGTCGAGCGGTGCATCGAGCTGGCCGAGGAAGGCGTCGTGGATCGGGGCGCCGCGGCCGAGGCGATCTCGTCGGCCAACGTCGAGATCAACGTCGTGCGGCGGACCAACGCCGCCGACCCCGACGCGAAGCTGCCGCCGCCCGCGGAACTCGACGACTGGCTGCGCCGCACCTGGGCCGCCTACCGGGGCATCCTGCAGATCACCCGCGACTGGTCCGGCGACCCGGACTCCCGGCTGGCCGTCGGGCACCACCTGCACAACTACGCGTCCTACCTGGCCTCCCACCCCGACGACGAGAGCGATCTGCTCGCCGCCGTCGAGCTGTTCGCCGGCACCGTCATCCCCGCCCGCGAGCTGTACTGGAAGCGGACGCAGAGCTTCCTGCCGCTGCGGCAGTCGCTGCAGGTGGCGACCCGGGCGACGACGACCCTGAGCAGGCGCGCTGCCGAGGCCGGGCAGCACGAGAAGGCCGCCGGTTGGGCGGAGCGCGGGTACGGCTGGATCCGCCAGGCGCTCGACGACCGGGAGACCGCCGATCTGCTGGCCCGGGCGACCGAACCCGCGGCGCACTTCTGCCTGCTCGCCGTGCCCGCGCTGCTCGCGGCCGTCGAGACCGGGGTGGCGGAAGCCGGTGAGGCCGAGCGGGCCGGGCGGTTGCTCGCGGTGGCCGAGGGCTGGGTGCGGCGGGTCACCGACGGCGACGTGGCCAGCTACAGCCATTACGAACTGCTGGCTGACCTCCGGCGCCGCCTCGACGCCATCGGCTGAAAGCCGTTGCCCGGCAGGGCGATTACCGGAGCAGCAGCTCGGACCAGGGGCCTTGGTAGCGCTCCAGCTGCCGCCGTGCCGCGTCCGGCGCGATGTCCGCGGCTGCGCCGAGCGAGCGGTAGTTCTCCACCAGGCCGGTCTCGCCCCACGGCCGGTGCGCGCAGACCTCGTCCGCCGCAACGGGTTCTCTGGGCGAGCCCGTTCGGCCGGTGCCCGGGCAGCACGGTTCGTTCTGGGGCCGCGTGGATCGCTCCACGAACTGCATCGGGGCCCGCGCCCCGTGCCCGACGATGATCGCGGCCTTGGCACGGGCCTTGGCGGTGCTCTCCGCCTTGTCGCCCGGGGTCAGCTCCGCCACCAGCTTGCCGATGAGCGCTTTGACGACGGGCGGCCGGTCCGACCACAGTGGAGGGAAGGCGGCCAGCGCGAACCGGTGGACGCCGGGCAGGGTGCAGCCGTCGACGGCGGACGGGTCGGCCGCTGCGGCCAGTTCTGCGGTCAGGTCCTTGAACTGGCCCGGGGTGATCCCCTGCGGCCAGGGCGGTCGCGCGGTCGCGAGCTCGTCGGGTTCCTCCTGCGCGATGCGGGTGAGCCGGTCGGTCGCGACTCGCAGCCTGCGCACGAGCACCGGGAGGCTCCCGGTCTTCGGGTATTCGCCGTGCTTGCTGCGCAGCCACGCCAGCAGCGGGTCCCGGGCGGCGGGTTCCGCGCCCGCGAACAGGTTCGCGATGAACCACGCGGCCAGCTGCTCGACGTCCGAGAGCCGGTCGCCGTGATCCGGTGCTCCTGGCGACGGCCGCTGGTCGAGGTCGTCGACCGGCACCTGGTCGGAGTTCTCGTCGAGGCGGAGCCGGTGGTTCAGCACGCGGTGCACGGCGCCGACGCGCTTGACCGCCGCGCGGCCGCCGGGCCCGGCGCTGCCGAGGTGCACCGCGAACTGGTCGATCGCCACCATCGCATCGGCTTCGTCGGGCCCGCGTCGCGTCGCGGAACCCGCGGGCCGCGTCATCGCCTTGTTCAGGATGCCCGCCAGCTCGGGCACCGCTTTCGCCAACTCGCCGAGCGGGTCGGCGCCGAGCAGGCCACGGCGCGCCGCGATGGCGACCCGGTACGCGGCGAGGAGGATCAGGAAATCGGCGTTCCCGTTGACCGGCAGCGTGTTTCCCGCGCTCGGGGTCGGTAGCCCCGCCGCCCGGTACTCGGCCTTGAGCCGGGCCCCGTGCTCCAGCACGTCGAGGACGACGCCCGCCGCGTCGGAGTCGGGAACCTCCTGCTGCCCGGGGGTTTCCACGAGCGCCTCGACGATCGCCGGCACGACCACGTTGAGCAGCAGCTCCGGTTCGCCGACCGGGCGGACGTCGGCCATCAGCCGCAGGACGCGCACGGTGCGGGCCAGCAGCGCGATGGTGCGGTCGTCGTCGGAGTCGGCCCGGCCCACCCGGACCAGGATGTCGTACGGCAGAACGGGAAACCTGCGGTAGCGGCGGAACTTCGCCACCGCGTTGCCGGTGCTGCCGTGCACGCCGGAATGCCAGCGGCCCCACGTCAGGCACGACGCGACGAGCACGCCGCACTCGCCCGAGCCGACCGGAGCAGGGGTTTTCTCCAGCTTCCCGGCCACCTTCCAGGCCCGGTCGACGGCCGCGTCGAGCAGCGCCGACTGCGAACCGAACTTGTCGGCCAGCGTGTGCAGGTCGCTCGCGTAGATCGTGCTGAGCACCTCGATGGCGGCCGCCACCAGCTCGTCGCGGGAAATCATGCCGACCTCCGGCTCTCGGAGCGGAACCGCACGCCCACCGGATCGCCGGGCACGATGAGCCTGGCGCGCAGGACGCCGGACGGGTCCGGCTCGAACGTCTGCCACTGCTGCGAGCCGTCGTCCAGGCTCGCCTGGAGCACGGCGTTCGCCCGGCCTCCGGCGGGACGAACGCCCAGGTCGATTTCGACCGCACCCCCAGCGCGCGGTCGAATCTCCCACGTGACCTCGGGATCCACCCCGACGGCGGCGGCGAGCTCGTCGGGCAACCGCCAGGTCGCCTGGACCGGCTCGCGTTCGCCACCGGTTCTCCCGGATCTGAACTGCAGGCCCGGGCCCCGCAGGGCGTCGGCCCAGCCCGCCAGGTCGAGCCGCGTCCACAGCTCGCCCGCCCAGGCGCCCAACGTGCCCCGGGGCGCCGGGATCGCCGAGCTCAGCGCCGCCGCCCGGTACGGCGCCCAGGACTCGGCGAGGCCGTCCACCTCGCCGAGGTCGAGTTCGAGCCAGCCGCCGCGACCGCCCGTGGCGACCGCGTCGGCGACCGCCGCCGACACGCGCGGCCCCAGCAATTCCGCCACGTCGTCCGGAATTCCGTCGTCCCGCAACGCGACCGAGACGAACGTCGGCGGCCCTTCCGGGTCGGAGGTCGCGAACCCGGCGACGAGTCCGCTGCGCAATTCCACCTCCGAGGCGGGCTCGGTGGTCAGCAGCGTTACGGCGACCGTGCCGCGCTCCGGGACGTGGTCGATCCGCAGGTGACCGTCCCAGGTGACGACGCTCATGAGCTTCCTCCGTGCTCGCCGTGTGTCCGCCGCGCCGCGACGGCTCGCCATCCGGTCGTCCGGCCCGGGAAGGCCGAACCCGGCCGCCCCGCGGACCGTGCCGGACCGGACCGGAAAGGAGAGACGCCATGCGTGGTGGCTCTGACGACAACCCATGACGGACGACCGGAACGGGCGGCGCCTTCGACCGCGGCGGACGCGCCCCCGAACGGAGTCCATCTTGCGACGCGACGCCGGGGACCCCTCCCCGTCCGTCAGTGCACGATCACAGGCCGTTGCGGACCGCAGATCACGGAAGGCAGCCATGACCGAACCGACCCGCCGACGGTGGCGCACCGCCGCCACCGGGTGGCTGATGGTGCTCGCGCTGCTGGTGACCGACGCCTGCTCCTCGGCGGGATCGGAGGTGGAGGACGTTCACCTCGTCTCGTACTCGAAGGCCGCGCCCTGGCTGGCCGGGCTCGATCCGGCCGAGGCCGACGAGCAGATCCGCGACTGGGCCAGGCTCGCGCTGGCGTCGTCGCTGGGCATGGACCAGGACCGCATCGTCGATGCCATGCACGACACGACGCCGCTGCGGGATCCGTTGTTCGACGGGCTCGTCGAGCAGCCCGTCGGCCCCGGCCGCTCGCTGTTCGACGGCCGGACGCTGCACCTGCTCGCCCCGGCGGACGATCCGCACTCGGCCCGAACCCTGGGCCGCCTCCTCGACCAGCACCGCGTCGACGCGGGTTCCGATCCGGTCGACGTGCAGGTGCACCAGTACCGGATTCGCCCGGAGAACCAAAAAGTCGAGCTGCGCGCTCAGGACAAGATCCCCACCGGGGAGTTCCGCGCGGCCAACGGATACCGCGAGGCGCCGGTCGACCAGCGGGCGGGCTTGGAGGACTTCCTGGCCGACACCAATCACCTCTCGCGGCTGGAGGTGCGGGGCGGCCAGGTCTGGGCGGCCGGGTGGGACTGGCCGGACCTGCCCGATGGTGACGTCACCCTGGAGGACGTCTCCGTGCTCCAGCGCGGCTATCGACCGGAGAGCGGATCGGGGCCGGGATTCTCCTTGGATCCCAAGGAGATTTCGGGCGTTGACGAGATCCGCGCCGCGATTCCCGAGCTGGCGCCCGGGCTGGTCGGTCAGGTCGCCGGCGGGAACCTGGATCCCGAGCTCGCCCGGCTTGCCGAAGAGCACCTGTTCGGCGGCGGTCCGTCCGCCGATGAGTTGCGCGCGCGGGGCCTGCCCGCGGACCGGACCCAGCTCTGGGCGCTGTACAAGGTGCTGCGCGGGATCCCGGCCGTCAACGAGGCCCGCTACGACGGGGGAATCGCCGGCACCGAGGTCGGCATGACGGCCTTCTACTCCGACCTGGTGATGAAGGACTGGGTGGCCGGCGTGGGCACCGGGGTGCCCTCCGGGGCGGTTCCCGGGTTCGTGCCGAACCCGGAAGTGCCTACCCCGCCCGGGCTTTGCCCGCCGGTGGGGGAGCGTTCGCCGCCGCGGGAATCCGCTCGGTTGTGGCTGGGGCAGGCCGACGGTGCGTTCGGCTACCGGACCGAGGCCATCGACGTCGGCGCTCAGGCGACCCGGCTGTTCGTGCGGTCGAACGGGCCCGACGGGCGGGAGGTCGAACCCACCCACCGCATGGGCCGCGCCTCGGCCTGGTGGGATCGGCACTACGCGGAGATCGCCGACTACGAACCCGAGTTCTGGCGGCTCGAAGAGCTGATGCGCTGGTCCGGGGCGCTCGACTGGCTTTCCGAGAGCGGGCACGGCCTGCCGGTGCTGCCGGACGAGGAGATCCGCTCCGACCTGCGGTTCGCGGACTGGCACGAGCAGAACGGCGAACTGCGCGAGCGCGCGCGGCCCGCCTCCGTGTCGCTGCCCGGTCGGCCGGAGTCCGTGCTGACCGTTCCGTCGGCCGCGTTCCCCGACTGCGGATTGTCCAATGTGTACGGTGGGGTCTCGCTCGGCGGAGCCCTGAAGCGGCGCGGGATGCCGGCCGACAACCCGCTGCCGCCCGGGTTGCGGCGGGCCGAGCCCATCGACCCCGCCGCCACCAACGTCGACCCGGCCACCGGAACCGCCCGGATCAGGCAGCTCGGCGACGAAGGGTCGCCGGAGGGGTTGACGCGGGTCGTCCGGCGCGGTCCGGACGGCGCCTCGGTGGCGACCGAAGGCCCGCCGCGCCGGGAGATCCCGTTCGGTGAGGCGCGGCTCCGGGGTGAGGACGGCCCGCGCAGCTTCGAGGCCCGGTACCGGTCCGACGACCACGGCACCTCGACCGAGGTCGGCATGCAGGGACAGCCGGTCGCGTCGGTGGCCGTGCTGCATCCGGAGGTCGGCCGGGTGCGGCAGACCGAGGTCGCCGTGAACCTCGGCATGCTCGGCCGTTTCCGCGAGTTGGTCAAGCGCGATCGCGAGGCCCCGGAACACGGGCTGGAGAACTCGCCCGGCTTCCTCTTCGCGTACCCCGCGCCGGGCGGGACCGGGTTCCGCTTCAACGAGGGTTGGGTCACCAAGACCACCGAGCCGCCGCCGTCGGGTCTCGTCGTGGAGCTGCCCGGCCACTCCTACCTCGGCGTCGACCGGCCCGCGCAGCTGTCCGGCGTCGACCTGTCGCGGCTGGCGGCCGTGCCGGATTCGTTCACCATGACGTACGGCGAGCTGCAGCGGCAGGTGCCCGACACCGCGACCGTCTACGCCGCGACCGACCGGCCGACGCACCAGATCAGGGCGATCGAGCCCGATGATCTGGTGAGCGTTCAGATCGCGCAGCCGATCGCGCTGCCCTTCGAGCAGGCGGACGCCGCCGTGCGAGCCGGCTTGGTCCCGGTCCCCGAGGATGAGCGGGCCTGGTCGTTGCTCGGCATGGGCTCCGTCAGCGCTCCGCCCGACCCCGATCAGGACATCGCGTTCGGCCTGCCGCCCGGTGCCGGCGGGGACTGGGGATCCGGGCCGTTCGGTCGGTCCCCGGTCTTCATCAGGCCCGCTTTCCAGGTCGTGCTCGTCACGCAGTGCCGGCAGGACGACGGGATTCCGCCGAAGCTTGCGGAGGAATGCGCCTCATGACCAGGCCGAGGAAGTACGCAGTGGGCTACGGGACGCCGTTGGCCCGGGAGATCGAAGCGGCGCGGAAGGCGTTCGCACGGCGCGATGCGCGAGCGATGGACCTGGCGTACCGGGAGGCGGTCCGGCTCGCCGCCGAGGAGTCGGCGGAGTTGATGACCACGCTCGCCATGCAGCACGTGAGCCGGCTCCGCATCCTCGGCGACAGCACGACCGCGCTGGAGCGCTGCGAGGAACACCTGGGCCGGGATTGGGAAAACCTCCAGCTTCGGCTGCTGTGCGCCGAGACGCGACTGGCGCTGGGCGACGACTCGTGGATCGGCGCCGAGATCGAGCGGGTCGCGGCCGGGCGGCCGATGCGCGGCGCGGACGAAGCCCAGCTGCACCGGCTCCGGGGCCTTGCCGCCGCGCAGCGACAGGACACCGGCAGAGCGCTGGACCACCTAGGCGAGGCTCGCGCGGCGTTCGCGGAACTGGGTGACGAAGCAGCCGTGGCCGCGGTGGAGCTCGACATCAGGGCGGTCGAACTGCAACGCGGCGCCGTGCCGGAACCCGTGCGCGGCGACGACGATTCGCCGCAGGCCAGGATGGTTCGCTCGGAAGCGCTGCGAATGGGCGGGTGGTACGAGAAGGCGCTCGCGGAGCTGGCACCCGCGCTCGACGACCTGCCGGACCCGTCGATGCGTTTTCCCTTCCTCTTCGCGAAGGTCCGGCTGCTGCGCCTGCTGCACGCACCCGTGGACGACGGGCTGATGTCGGAGCTCTACGCGGCAGCCGAGCAATCCGCGCGGCCGGTGGAGAACCGGAGCGCCGCGCAACGGCTCGATCCGACTGCCGATGGCTACAGCGTGATCGGAATGGGCGGACACCTGCTGCAAGCCGCCCGAGCTTATGCCGAAACCGCCTGGCGGCTCGCCGAAACCGGCGAAGCCGAACGGCGCGTCGAGGCCAAGCAGCGGCTCGACGAGGCGGAGCAGTTGCTGCTCGCCGAGCAGGCGCCGCCCGAGCCTGCCGGGTGGCACGTCGCCGAATGGAACCTCGCCGCGGGCGAAATCGCCTTCGCGACCGCCAAGCTCGACCACGATCCGACCACCGCCGCGCAGGCGGTCCGCCACTTCCAGGAGAGCGCCGAGACGCAGGACGCGCCGGTGGTGGACCGGATCAGCGCGCTGCGGCGCACAGGCGACGCCCACGACCTGCTCCGCGAGCTGGACGCCGCCCACCGGGAGCAGCACCTGGCGAGGTCGGCGGCGGCCTGGGCCGAGGCGCACGGGCTGGAGGAAGGGCTGGCGGCGAAGCAGGAGGACGACGAGAACCGGATCCGGATGCTGCTGGCGAACCCGACGGAGTTCGACAAGCGGGTCGAGGCGGCGGACCGCGCGATCGAGCGCGGCGAGGAGTACGCGGTGGCCGCGGCGGTCATCGCGATGGAGGCCGCCAGGGGTTCGGCGATCCTGCCCCGGATCCTGCCCGGCGAGGAGCCGCCGGTGCGGGACCTGCCCGGTACCGGCGACTTGGCCGGGGCGTGGCGCTGGATCCGCCGGGCGGTGCGCGGGCTTCCCCGCAAGCAGCTGATCTGGATGCTGCACGCCACCCCGGACGGGGTCCACCACGCGTTCATCTGGCGCAGCGGGCCGTTCGGGTTGCACGTGCGGCACACGTTGGTCTCGGGAGAACCCGGCAGGACCAAGATCGGCCTCGCGAACGCGATCGACGCGCTGAAGGACTGCTGGCGCGACGGCGTCCGGCTCGAAGGGCGGCTGCGCAAGCGCGGAAGGGCCGAGACGTCCTTTCTCGGTCAGAAGTTGAACGCGGTCGAGGGGCTGCTCGGGATCGGCCGGCTCGGGAAGTTGCCCGAGCACGTCGAGCGGATCGCGGTGGTCGCCGGTGGTGATCTCGCGGAGGTTCCGTTCGCGCTGCTGCCCTGCCCCGGGGAGTCCGGGAAGCTGCTCGGCGCCGAGTACGCGCTGTCCGACCTTCCGTGCCTGTCCATCAGGCGGCCGCTGCGTCGGCGTGCTCGCGGGCAGCGGGGCACGCGAGGCCGTCAGATGCTTCTGGTGCAACCGAATGCGGCAGACCCCGACACCGTCGATGAGCAGGCGCTCGAACCGGCCGAGGAGGTACTCGGCCGCAAGGTGCTGGACCGGGCTTCGGCGACCCCGGAGGCCCTTCGCGAGGCGTTGGCCTCCGGCGGGTACCGCCAGGTCCGCATCGACGGACACGGCGTGTTCCAGCCGGATTCCGCGCCGGAATCGATCCTCTTCCTGGCGCCGGAAGGGGAATCCGGCGAGCTGAGCGCCCGCGAGTTCCAGGCCATGAACCTGGGTGGCACCGGCACGCTGATGCTGGGCGCGTGCGAGTCCGGGATGGCCGAGCGCATCGGGCGCGACGAGCGCACCGGCTTCGTCCGCGCCGCGTTCCTGTCCGGAGCGTCCTCCGTGGTGGCTGCGCGCTGGGACGCGCTCGACGACGTCGCCGCCCGGGTGCTGAACAGCTTCGAGAAGAACCTCTGCCGCCGCCCGCGCGACATAGCGCTTTTTCTTGCACTGCAAGAGGAACACGAAAAGCACCACGTGGGCCCGGGTGGGCATCCGGCGCGCTGGGCGGTGTGGACGCTCTACGGCGATGTCGGGCACCAGAAGGTTTGGCACGAGCCGCTTTCCCGCTGGTGGGACGCGGTCCTTCGACACCTCGGGAGAGGGGATGCGTGAATTGCGATCGGCAACCGGGCGGTGGATCGCCGGAGCAGCGGCACTGCTGGCCAGCGCGATGCCGCTGACCGCGATGCCGCCCGCGTCGGCGCAGGACGCGCCGCCCGCGCTGAAGCCGGTGCAGATCGTGCTGCTGGTCGATCAGTCCGGGAGCCTGGAGGAGCAGGACGTCGCGGCCGAGCGCGACGCGGCGCGGGTGATCGTCCAGGGCGAGCCGGCCCGGGACTCCACCGTTTCGGTGTTCGGGTTCGGCAGCGCGAACGAGCCCGGCCGGTCGGCGGTCGACCCGATCTGCGCGCCGACGAGGACGGATTCGCCGCAGAACCGGCAGTCCCTCGCCGAATGCGTCGGCGGGATCCACCGGCGCACCCCGGCCGAGGGCAACGGCACCGACCACGTCGAGGCCCTGCGCCAGGCGCTGAGCACCCTCAGCGCGCCGGGCGGGGAAGACCAGCCCAAGATCGTTTACCTGTTGACCGACGGCGTGCTGGACGTGAGCGACAGCCCCGGCTACGGCACTACCGCCGACGAGCGCAACGCCGAGGCGCGGTTCCGGCTGCGCGGCGTGCTGGATCTGCTGAAGCAGGCCGGGGTCAGCGTGTGGCCGCTGGGGTTCGGCCAGGCCGACCCCGCACAGCTCGATCAGTTCGCCACCGGGGCCGCGGGGCACAGCTGCGGGCTGCGCACCGAGAAGCCGCACGCGACGGTGATCAAGGAATCCGCGGACCTGTGGGGCGCCATCGGGCGGGCGTCCAGCGCTGCCCGCTGTACGAGCGTCGGGGAGCCGGTTCCTGGGCAGCTGCCTTCCGGCGGGACCGTGGACCTGCAGGTGGAGGTCCCGGCGATCGCCAGCGAAGGCACCATCCTGGTGTTCAAGCGCGACTGGCGGATCCGGGTCGACTACCTCGACCCGAACGGCGCGAAGGTCGAACTGGCGGCCACCGGGGACCCTGGCGGCTCCTACTTCGAGCTGAGCGGCCAGGACGCCGAGGCCGAGGCGTTGCGGATCCGCAACCCGGTCCCGGGCCGCTGGACCGTGCGGCTGACCTCGCCGCCGGGCGTGCCGCCGCAAGAAGTCGGCGCCACGACGGTGTTCCAGGGCGCGGTCCGCGCGATGCCGTACTTCACGCCGCAGAACCCCGCCCCGGGGTCGACGGTGGAGTTCTTCATGCAGGTGCGCGGCGCCCGGACCGCGATCAAGGACCCGGCGCAGCTGACGGGCCTGGCGTTGACCGCCGGACTCAGCGGTGAGGGGTTCGCGCCGCTCCCGCCGGTCGAACTGTCCGATGAGGACGGTGACGGCGAGTACCGGGGCCGGATCGTCGTGCCCGCGACCGCGACGGGGCGGCTCGACTTCGCCGCCGGCATCACCGGGGTCGGCGTGAGCGGTGACCACCAGATCATGCCCACCCGGGTCTCGTCCGGATCGGGAGGAGTGCGGACCGTGCTGAACCTCGATGGCGCGGGCGGCGAAGTCGTCGCCGGAACCTCGCTGAACGGCAGCGTCGACGTCAACAACGCGACCGGTCAGCCCCGGACGCTCCGGTTCGAGGTGACCGACCTCAGCCAGGGCGCGCTGGTGCGGGCCTCGCCGGAGAAGCTGGTGGTGCCGCCGGCGGCGGGCTCGCAGCGGCTGGGCTTCACCCTCACCTTCGACCCGGCGACGGCGCTGGGCTCGAACCAGGGCCGCATCCGGCTGGTGGACGAGGCCACCGGCGAGGTGCTGCGCGAGCCGGTGTTCGAGCGCGAAGTGGTGGCACCGCCGACGCTGGTGGAAACCCTTTGGTGGCTATGGATCCTGCTCTTCGCCGCGGTCGTCGCGGCGGTCGGGACGGTCCTGCTGCGGAGGCGGCGTCGCAACGCCGAGCGCGACGTCCGCGGGATCCGGGTCGAGCTGCGTCGCCACGGGCAGCCCACCGGCAACTCGGTCAAGGCGCACCAGCACGGGGCCGAGTTCCGCTTCGGCGTCCATCGCGGCGAAAGCGCCGCGGACACCCGCATCACCGGCGGTTCCGGCGGGGACCGCTACCGGGTGCGGCGGGCCGCGGGCGGGCCGGTGCTGACCGGCCCGGCGGGGCAACCGCTCGGCCTCTCCCCGGGCGGTTCGCTCGAACTGGCCGACGGCGTGGAACTGGTCGTCCACGACCGGCCTGCCCGGCGCCGCAAGGCGAAACCTTCCCGGGGGAAGACAGTCCACAGTGGAACTCCGGCGAGACCGAAGCGGTCCTACGACCCATACGACCTCTGAAGTGAGGACCTCACCATGAAGATCCACCAGCCGATGCTGTTCCTCGGCCTCGGGGGCACCGGATGCCGCGTCGGCCGCGAGCTGGAGCGGGTGCTTCGCGAGTCGCTCTGCGGCCCCGACGGCACCGAGCTCGTCGCGCGCATGCGCGGGCACGACTACCTGCCCTACCAGCTGCCGTCCTGCCTCCAGTTCGCCTACGCGGACCTCAGCATCGACGAGCTGAGCAAGGTGCTGCCGAACGTGGTGCCCAGCTCCGACCACCACGCCGCCGCGCAGCACACCACGCACCTCATCGCGAACCTCGTGCCGCCGAACCACCACAACAGCGCGCAACTCGCCCAGGCCATGCGGATCACCCTGGACGGGCAGATCGACTGGCTGCCCGGGCCGGACACCGACCCGCGGGTGGCGCCGCTGAGCGCGGGCGCCGGCCAGCTGCCGACGGTCGGCCGGGCCGTGTTGTTCGAGACGATGCGCCAGGGCAACGGGCCCGCCGCCGTGCTGCACGGCGTGACCGCGGCGATGCAGCGGATCAGCGCCTCCGGCGCGGCGCTGTACGAGCTGGGCGGGAAGCTGGGCAGCACCGTCGACGTGTTCGTCGCCTTCTCGGTGGCAGGCGGCACCGGCAGCGGCATCTTCTACGACTACCTGCACCTGATCGGTGAGCACCTGCGGCAGGCGGGCATCAAGGCCAACATCTACCCGTTGGTGCTCTTGCCGTCCGCGTTCAAGGAGGGAATGGGCGGCGGCCGGGCCGCCGTGCTCAATTCCGCCACCGCGCTCGTCGACCTGTTCCGGCTGATCGACGACCAGAACGCGCAGGACGCCGGCGACGAGGTCGGCGGTGCCCAGGACCGGGGCCCGCTGTCGGTCTGGTTCCCGGGCGAGCCGCGCCCGGTCAGCCTGCAGCCCGCCACCGTGCAGACCGCATTCCTGTTCGGCAGCCCCAAGAACGGTGTGGGCGGCGAGGACCTGGTCCGCTCGATGGTTTCGCTGGTCACCACCCTGATCGGCGCCGGCTCCGAGGGAGAGCAGTCCTTCGCCGCGCATTTCATCAACGACACGGTCGGCCGCTCGGCGTTGGCCGAGACCGGTATCGGACGGCGTGGTGTGTCGACGTCCGCGGTCGCCTCGCTGAGCATTCCGATCGCGGTGCTGGCGGACGTGGTCAGCTCCCGGCTCCTCGCCGAGGCGGTGCGGGACATGCGGCAGCCGCCCACCGGAGCCGGGGTGCAGAACCGCGACCTCATCGAGCGCCTCGACGTCTCCTCCGGGCTGGAGGGCTTCCTGGCTTGCGCGCCGCTGGAGCCCTTCGCCGACGTGGAGGACGTCCCGGTCGGCTACGACTCGATCATCCAGGCGCTGAACGCCCGGGCGCGGACCATGCAGGAGAGCCTGGAGCGCAACGAGCGCCTGCTCGGACCGCACCTCGGCCGGGTGGCCCGGGACTTCGACCCGATCAAGGCCGCGGAGGAGCTGTCGCGCACGGTCGACCCGTTCCGGCTGCGGCGCGTCGTGCGAGGCGATCCGGGCTACGCCGAGAAGCTCGACCGAGGCGGGTTCGAGAAGGTCCTCAACGACCGCAAGGAGTCCCGGCGTTCGCCGGGCGAGTTCGGGCTGCACCCGCCGCAGCCCGAGAGCGTGCAGCGGCGGCGCGCCCTGCGGCGGCTGCGCTGGACGGATCCGGCCGTCCAGGAGGCGGTCGAGGACCAGGACGCCTGGTACCGGTGGCGGGTCCGGCAGCAGTGGCACGATGCGTGGCGCAAGAACGAGCGGGTCTGGGAGCCGCGCTGGCGCTCGTTCTGCGATCAGCTCGCGGCCATCACCGACGAGTTCGCGGATCACATAGCCGCCGACGGTCGGCAGTTCTCCGAGCGCGCCGCGCACCTCGACGCGCGCCGGCTCGGGGTGTCCTACCTGAAGCCGCCGGGCAAAGGCGGGCTGGAGGGCTTCTACGGCCGGGTTCGCGCCGCCCTGATCGACCGCTTCCGCGACCGGCTCGGCGCGAACCCCACGGCGGCCGACATCGTCGGGCTGATCCTCGGCGAGGACGGTTGGTCCGCCGCCTTCCGCGTCGGCCGGGAGCGGCCCGACGCGGCGGTTCACCTGGTTCGGCAACGGATTCGCGGCGCCGTCTCGGAGTGCTTCCGGCCCGGCGGTGGCGAGCGGGCTCTCGTCCCGTCGATCCGGGATCTGCTGATGGCGTCAGTCGGCCGCGCCGACCGGACCATCGACGACGACGCCGTCGCGCACTTCCGCAAGCAACTCGCCGGGCTGGTTCCCAAGGGGTACGAGCCCGCCGGGGAGGGCAAGCTGAAGGTGCTCATCTCCTACCCCGGCAGCGCTCCCGACAGCGACGTGGAGACGTTCCTGCGAAGCGACCTGCTGCCGTCCGAGTACGCGCCGTCGATCGAGTTCCGGCCGAACGAGTCCGATTCGCTGGTCGTCTTCTTCTTCCGCAGCTGCATGGGCATCACCGAGGTGCCCGAGGTGCGCGAGGCGGTCCAGCTGGCGGCCGAGGCCCGGCGCTACGAGCGGGCCGACGACCGGTTGTCCTGGCGGCAGCGGCTCGGCAGGACCCCGGGCTACCTGGTCTCCACCCGGACCGACCGCGCGCTGATCCTGCAGAGCCTCCTCAACGCGATGTGGAACGGCGACGTGGAGGTGGACCCGTCCGGTCAGGACCGCAGCCCGCAGCGGATCCGGATCCACACCGGGCACGCCGATGCCACGCCGCTGACCCTGGAGCTGACGCCGTTCCGGGAACTCTCGTCGTGGGGGAGTCTGCTGCAGGCCTACGAGGAGTGGGTACTCGGCAATGGCAGCGACAACAGTCGCGCCCTCGCCGCGGAGCTCATGGCGACCAAGCCGCGCAACGTGGACCGCGACCCCGCGCCGCCGTCGCCGCTCTTCGCCGCGTTCCAACAACTTCCGGAGAAGGAGGCGCAGCTGCTCGACGAGATCCGCAACCGGCCCGGCATCGGCGCGGGCGAGCAGCTCGACCTGATCGAGGAGTTCTGGACGCGGACCCTGCCCGCCGCGGTGGAACTGCCGTTCCGCGGCGTGCAGGCGCCGTTCGCGAACCTGCGGGACATGACCGAGTACTTCGACTACCAGTCCCCGGCGGGCGACCGGTGACCGCCCGCCGCGACGACCCCGTCCTCGTCGTCGACCTGCGCGACGGCGAGTGCGACGCGGAGCGGGCCGAAGGCGCGGTGCTGGTGCTCGACGACGCGGAGAAGGCCGCCGACCACGACGACTTCTACCAGGCGCTGCTCGGGAATCCGGCGGTTTCGGGTGTGCTCTGCGTCGCCGTCGACGGCGGGAACTCCGACGGCGCGGTGCGCATCCGGACGGCGCCGTCGCTGGCTCCCGTCGAGCGCGCGGCGACCGTCTGGATCGGCCACGCGGAGGGGATCCGGTGGCGACCGGCGGATCCTCTCGTGCGCGCGGTCGCCCGAACCGAGCATTCCGGCCTGGGACAGCTGATCGACGCCCTCATCGACCCGGCGGTCTTCGCCGCCGTCGTGAAGGCCGTCAGCGCCCTGCCCTACAGCACGGCCAGCGCGGGCATGGCCCTGGAGCGGACCAGCCTGCACGACGCCGAGCTGCGCCGGGCGCAGGAGGAGGCCATCGCCTGGTTCACCGATCCGGACGCGGGCCGGGTCGGTTCCCGGGAGCTGCCGCGCGACGAATTCCGCGCCGCGGTGCGCGAAACCATCGAGGTCGATGCCGCCGAGGACGTCCTGGTTCCCGGCGCCGAGCTGGCCGGTGCGCACGCCCGCGCGGTCACGGCGCTCAACGCGGCCGACCACGCGCTGACCCGCGTCGACCACTTCCTCGCCCCGTTGCCGAAGCGGCGCCCGAGACCGGTCGTCGGGCCGGCCCTCGCCGAGGCGCGGGCGGAGGTGCAGGACTTCCACGACAAGGCGACCCAGCAGTTGCAGCGCATCGACGAGAACCTGCGGGGACAGCGCGTCGACCGGGACGTCGTCACGCGGCTCGGGGTGCGCGGACCGGCTCCGGCGCGACCGCGCGACATCCGCGACCGCACGCGGCGGCTCGTCGAGGAATGGCTCGGGCGGTACCGGTCGATGGCGTGCCTGCTGCCGGACCTCGACGCCGGGCGGGTCGGCCAGGAACCGCAGGGTTGCGCGGCGGCCATCGCCGAGTTGGCGGACCTCGCGCCGCTCGCCGGTCCCGCGCCGCGGCTCGCGACGTGGCCGTCGCTTTCGCTGGCGGCGCCGCTGGCCGCGGTGGCCGGTGGCCTGGCGGCGCTGGGCACCTCCGCGCTGGGCGTCGTCGCCGCGTTCTTCGTCCCGCTGCTGGCCCTGGCCTGGTTCGCCGCCGGTCTGCTGCTGCAGGCGCGGCAGCCGACCGCCGCCGGCGAGCAGGGCTTCGCCGAAGCCGCGCCGCCCGCCGCGTTGTTCTGGGGGTTGCCGGTGTTCGGCGGCTGGCTGCTGGTCTTCCTCGTTGCAGGCACGGGAATTCCGGGCGTCTTCGGTCTGGTCGCGGCAGTGCTCTCGGTGCTGCTGTCGGCCTGGACGATGGGGGTCGGCTGGCGGCGGTCGGTGCGGCGGTGGCGGCGCGAGCTCGACTTCGACGGCGTCCGGGACCGGCTGGCCCGGGCCGCGCAGCTGGTCGACGGCGTGATCCGGGCCGAGTGGCGGCCCTCGGCGCGGCGCGTGCTGTTCGCCGAAGGGCTGCGCCAGGTCTCGATCGGCCTGACGGCGGTCCGGGACGCGCTCGCCGAGCGCGCGGCCGACCTGCTCGGTCCTCCCGGGAAGCCCGGGGAGAACGGCTCGGACGGCCCGCCGGACCGCGACATCCACCAGGAGGCGTGCGAGGTCGTCGTCACCGATCTGGTCGACCTGGCGATCGCCGCGATCCGCCCGTGCTGGGCCGGGATCGAGGCCGATCGGCCCGCGGCGCGCGAGGAACACGCGCGGGAGGCCGAGCGGCTGCTCGCCGTCTACCGCGAACACCTGGGGCGGTACGGGTTGCTCGTGCCGCCGCCCTTCGCCCGCGAACGCGCCCATCGGGCGGAACTCGCCGCCCGGCTGTGGGACGGCTCGCCGGTCGGCGACGCGCTCCGCTGCGACGTCGACGCAGAGATGACGCAGCTGTGCCACGCCCGGCAGCTCGGCGCGGTCAGCGCGCTGGCCGACCGCGCGGAGCTCGTGCGGTTCGCGCCCGCGGCGGTTCGTGGTGGCAGGCACGGGGATCCGTGGCCTGCCGTCACGTGGACCGGGGACGCCGAGATCGCGGGCACCCTGCGGCTCGTCCCGCTCCGAGAGGGGGTGTTCCAGTGACGACGGAGGTCAGGTGCCGCGCCGTCGACGGCACGTCGCGCACCCTGCGGCTGACGGTGGTCGGCGATGCCGGCGTCTCCGGCGGCGGCCTGCCGACCCGCGTGGTGTCCGTGGACGGCGGTCCGCGGCTGCTGCAGAAGTGGCTGCCCCGCAACGATTCCGGCTATCCGGACCTGCTCGGCCCGCTGGACCGCGAGATCCGGGCGCTGCACCGCTTCGCCCTGACGTTCCCGCGCGACGGCTACCCGCCCGAGCTGCCGAGGCTGTGGTACTACGACGTGGACGGCGCCGAGCCGTTCGTCCTCGTCGAGCCCTACCGGGGCGAGCCCGTCGAGGGGCTGTTGCCCGAGCTCGCGCCGCAGCACCGCTACCGGCTGCAGGTCGGCCTGCTGCGCGCGCTGCACCTCGCCGCCGTGGCCGGGATGGCCCACGGGCGGGTGGATCTCGGTGCGCTGCGGTGGGATTCCGCGACCCGGACGGTGCAACTCGTCGACTTCGAGCACGCCGCCGGGATCGGCGAGCAGCGCCGGTCGGCCGACGACCGGCCCGTCGATGTCCGCGACGACGTCTGGGACGCCGGGCTGGCCCTCTGGCGCACCGTGCACCCGCACACCGGGCGCGGGGCCCCGGACCTCTCCGTGGACGGCGGCGCGGTGAGCGCGCTGCTCGACGGGGTTTTCGTCAACCCGCCGGACTTCCGCCCGACGCCGGCGGACCTGCTGACCAGGCTCCGCGAGCCGACGGACGTCCCGGTCCTCGCGCCCGGCAGCGCCCTCGTCCCGGGCGTCGAGGCGTACAAGAACCTGTTGCGGCGCAAGCGGGAACGGATCGCGGCGCAGGCGGAGCGGGACGCCCCGGCGCGATCCTGGCTGCCCTGGCGGCGCACTTCGAAGTCCGAAGTGGACGACCAGCCGGTGCTCGTCCGCTGCCCGGTGTGCCTCGACTCCTATCCGCCGCCGCTGCCCGACGACGAGCTGTGGCGCCACGAGGACGGCGGGTTCGTCAAGGACGACTCGTCCTCGCTCGACCCGCAGAAGCGGCACTTCCGCAGCCTCAGCGCCTACCGCCGCTGCCCTAACCCGTCCGACGACGTCGCCGAGCACTTCCTGCCCGCGACGTACTTCGACCATGGTCCGCCGCTGGTCGTGGCGCTGATCGGCCGCCCATCGGCGGGGAAGACGCACCTACTGGCCGCGATGCTGCGGGAGGTCGTCGACCGCGGCGGCCTGACGCCCTACGGGCTGACGGCGACCGCGCTGGACCTGCACCGCCACGACCGCTACCGGAAGCAGGTCCTGGCGGCGGCCGAACGCGGTGAGCGGCTGCCGGGCACGCCGGAGGGCCTGACCGATCCGGCGGAGATCCTGCTGATCAGCGGGCCGGGAGGCAGTCGGCCGCTGGTGCTCTTCGACGTGGCGGGCGAGGACCTGCAGGCGGTCGGCGATTCCCGGCTCGCGCGGTTCCTGATCGGCACCGGCGCCCTGATCTTCGTGCACGGGCTGGAACCCGTGCCCGAGCGCGTCGGCAACCAGGCGTTCGAGATGTCGCTGGCCCGGCTCCGGGCGATCCCGGGGTTCGAGCGGCTGCCCGCGGCGATCGTCGCGACCAAGGCGGACCGGCTGCGCTACCTCCCGCCGATCGACCACTGGCTGCGGCACCGCAACGCCGCCCTCGCATCGGTCGATCCGGTGCTGCTGCACGTGGAGAGCAGCTCGGCCTTCGCGTTCCTGCACGGCCGCGGCGACCACGCCGCGCTCGCGCCGTTCAGCGTCTTCGACCGGTGCACCCTGCACTTCGTGTCGGCCAGCGGCAGCGAGGCCGCGCCGGGGGAGGAGCGGTTCGCGCGCGGGTTCGAGCCGGTCCGGGTGCTGGAGCCGCTGGTCGCCATCCTCGCGATGGCCGGGATGATCGGGGGCGAGCCGGCCGGCCGGGTCGGGGCCTGAGCCTCGGTTACTGGTCGGCCGGGGGCTGGACCATGCGGTGCAGCAGGGCGAGGAACTGCTCGCGCTCCTCGTCCGTCAGCGTCGACAGCATCTGGTCACTCACCGCGATGACCGCCGGGGCCAGCCGACCTGCCAGTTCCCGGCCGTCGTCGGTGAGGCGCACCAGTTTGCGCCGCTTGTCCGCGTCGTCCTTGGCGGTCTCCACCAGGCCCCGCCGTTCCAGCCGGTCCAGCAGCGGCGCCGCCGTGGACTTGTCCAGGTGGGCCAAGACGCCCAGCGCCCCCTGGTCCAGGTCGCCGTGCATGTGCAGCAGGCTGAGCACGGTGAACTGGGGTCCGGTGAGGTCGCGGTCCACCTGCTCGTGCCACAGCCGGGTGTGCACCTGGTTCAGCCGGCGAGCCAGGGGGCCGAGCCCGCCGATGGCGGTGGCCAGGGTTTCGGCGAGGTCTGCCTCGGTCGGCACCGTTCGTTCTCCTCCGCTTGAACAAGGACGCGGACGGACTATATCCTGGCCAAAATAGGACGTACGCGGAATAACTTTCCGTGACTGATCGATTTCGAGGGTGACATGAAGCTCGTGGTTGCGCTGACCGGCGCCTCCGGCGCGCCCCTGGAGGTGCTGGGTGAGCTGGGCGTGGAGACCCACCTGGCCACCCGCTACCACCCGGGGACCGGCGAGTACGTCTACCCGCAGGCGCCGGGCATCCCGATGGTCCCGCACCTCACCCCGGCGGAGGTGCGCGGCAAGTCGGTGGTCTCCTGCCTGCTGCCCGAGCAGTTCGCGGGCCGGCACAAGGGCATCACCGCGTCGTTCCGGCACTCGTTCCCGGAAGACGTGCGGGCGAAGGTCATCGAGAACTGGGCCGGTTACGGCTTCCGCGCGGCCTGACCGGACGAGCCGGGGCGCTCCGCCGCAGCGGAGCGCCCCGGGCTCAGCGGACGAAGGCCGGCAGGTTCTCGACGGCTTCGGCGATGGCCGGGCCGAACGCCTCGGCCAGCGGGTCCGGTTCGATCTCGGTGCTGTAGACGACGAGCGACGTCCCGCCGAGGTCGATGACGTCGACGGTGCCGAGGTGGTGCGACACCTCGAGATCGCCGCCGACGACCCGGTACTGGAAGCGGCGCAGCTCCGGGTCGGCGGTCACGATCTCCTCGTGCAGCCGCACCCCGCTGTCCAGCGTGACGGTCCGGTGCGAACCGTCCCCTGTGGACGACGTGATCGCCGGGAACCACCGGCTGATGCCGGCGGCGTCGCTCACCACCTTCCAGACCGCATCGGCGGCGCAGTCGATCAGGGCGTGCGCGCGCAGCGTTGCCATGACTCCTTCTCCTGTCGTCGCGGGCGGTCAGCCGTCGGCGAAGAGCTTGCCGGCGCGGGCCCAGTTCTCCTTGTCCACATCGGTGAACACGATCCCGACCGCGTCGGGCTCGCAGCGGCCGATCCGGCAGATCTCGCGGGTCAACACCTCGGCGAGCTCCCGCTTCTGCTCGGCGGTGCGGCCCTGGAACCAGTCGATCCGAACGTGCGGCATGGGATTCCTCCTGGGGTTGAGGGTTTTCAGCTGAACAGGTCGGCCACGCGCCGGGCTCGCGCCCGGTACGCGCGGCGGGCGTCCAAGGCCTCGTCGAGGCCGACCTCGACGAACCTGGTCCGGGTGTTGGGCGCGGACTGGGCGACCACGTCGAGATCGCCGCTGATCACGGTGGCGACCATCATGTAGCCGCCGCCGGAGACGGCGTCCCGGTGCAGGATGATCGGCTCCACGCCGCCGGGGACCTGGATCGAGCCGATCGGGTAGGGGGCGTCGACGATGTTCGACGGGTCCTGACCCGCGCCGAACGGCGGCGTGCGCTCGACGAGCTCCAGCTCGGAACCCGCGTAGCGGAAGCCGACCCGGTCGGCCACCGGCGTGAGGGTCCAGGTGGTGGTCAGGAAGTTCTCGCGCCCGGCGGGCGCGAGGATGTGGTCGTAGAGGCCCATCACCACCCGGACCTCGACCTCCTTGCTCAGCTCCGGCCGCAGCTCCGCGGGCAGCACCCGCCCGGCCGTGCCCCGCCGGGCTTCGCCGATCGCCAGCACGTCGTCCTTCGCCAGCGGCCTGCCCCCCAACCCGCCGAGGCCGCCGACCGCGTGGGTGGACCGGCTGCCCAGGACGGGCGGCACGTCGATGCCGCCGGCCACCGCGACGTAGGCCCGGGCCCCGGCCGCGACGAAGTCGAAGTTCAGCACGTCTCCCGCGGCGACCTCGAAGGATTCCCACAGCGGGCGTTCCTCGCCGTTGATCCGCGGCGGCAGCTGCGCGCCGGTCACCGCGATCATCGCGGGTTCGGTGAAGCGCAGTTCCGGCCCCAGGTAGGCGCATTCGAGGACCGCCGCCGACGCCGGGTTGCCGACGAGGTGGTTGGCGGCGGCGAAGGAGAACTGGTCGAGCGCGCCCGAGGGCGGGATCCCGACGTCGTAGTAGCCGTTGCGCCCCGCGTCCTGCACGGTGGTGGACAGGCCTGGTGTGCGCACTTCAATCGGCACGGAGCACCTCCAGCAGGCGGGCGTTGAAGCCGTCCGGGTCGTCGAGGAAGGCCTTCGGGCCGAAGTCGACCGGCCGCGACCGGATCCGGTACTCCCCGGCCTCGACCTCCTTCACGTGGTCGTCGTAGCGGTCCCGGTCGATCGGCGAGAACTTCACGATGTCGCCGGGGCGGAAGTAGACCATGAAGTCGTCGAAGTCCGGCATCGTCTGGGCGGGGTCGTAGATCGGCGCCGGCGTGACGCCGAACATCTGGTACCCGCCCGCGCCGCGGACCGAGTAGATGCAGCCGAAGCAGCCGCCGTGGCCGACCGTCTGCTTCGGGGTGTCGGTCCGGGGGCGCAGGTACTTCGGGACGACCAGCTGCCGCTGCCGGGGAACCATCTGGAACATGAACGGCAGGCCGGTCACGAAGCCGACCATCGAGGTGAACCACGGCGAGCCCGAATGCGCCTGGATGAACTCCTCGGGCCCGGCGAGGCCGTTGATGCGGGCCGCGTACTCGATGTCGGTGGCGTCCGGGTCCTGGTGGCGGTCCCGGAAGCGCATCAGCGTCTCGGTGGTCCACGGATCCTGGTAGAGGACGGGGATTTCGACCACCCGGGTGGCGAGGCTGAAGTCGCCGGCGTCGCCGATCTCCCGCTCGATGTCCTGCAGGTGCTTCAGGAGCGCGCGCGGCTCGATCACGTCCGGGTCGTAGCGGACCTGGTAGGAGGCGTTGGCCGGGCAGATCTCCAGGATCCCGTCCGGCCGGTTCTCCCGCAGCGACGTGGTGATGGCCATGGCCCGGATGCTCGCGGGCAGGCTCATCGACTCGGCGAGTTCGACGAAGATGTGCTCGTCCCCGCCCCAGCTATACCTCGCGGTGGTGTCGGCGGTCATGTCGTCGCTCCCGTCGGGCTCGGGTTCGCGCGCTGCTCCAGCCAGGTTTCGAGCGTGCCGGTGTCGAACCGCGCAGCGGCGAACCACGGCTGGTCGATGATCTCGGTCAGCAGCGTCGTGGTGGTGGGCACGCCGTCGACGACGAACTCGCCGAGAGCGCGCCTCGCCCGCCGCAGCGCCGAGATCCGGTCCTCGCCCCACACGATGAGCTTCGCCACCAGCGAGTCGTAGAACGGGGACACCTGGCTTCCGGGGGCCAGCCAGGTGTCCGTGCGCACCCACGGGCCGCCGGGCAGCTCGACGTGCGCGATGCGGCCGGGGCAGGGCATGAACCCGCGCTCGGGGTCTTCGGCGCAGATCCGGAACTCGATGGCGTGGCCGCGCTTCTCGACGTCGGCCTGGGCCAGGCCCAGCGGTTCGCCCGCGGCGATGCGCAGCTGCTGCGCGACCAGGTCGATGCCGGTGATCAGCTCGGTGACCGGGTGCTCGACCTGGATCCGGGTGTTCATCTCGATGAAGAAGAACTCGCCGGTGTCGTCGTCGACGAGGAACTCGCAGGTTCCCGCGCTGCGGTAGCCGACCTGCTCGCACAGCCGCACCGCGGCCTCGGTCATCGCCCGGCGGATGCCTTCGTCGATGCCGGGCGAGGTGGCCTCCTCGATCACCTTCTGCCGCCGCCGCTGCAGCGAGCACTCCCGCTCGAACAGGTGGATGGCCCGCTCGCCGTCACCGAGCACCTGCACCTCGACGTGCCGGGCGCTGCGCACGAAGCGTTCGAGGTACATGCGCCCGTCGCCGAAGGCGCTGGCGGCCTCCCGCGAAGCCGCCGGGAACGCGGTCGCCAGCTCGGCCGCGTCGGAGACGACGCGGATGCCGCGGCCGCCGCCCCCCGCAGCGGCCTTCAGCATCACCGGATACCCGATCTCGGCGGCGGCCTTCACCGCGACCGCCACGTCGTCGATGCCGTCGGGCGTGCCGGGCACCGTCGGGACGCCCGCGGCCGCGGCGACCTGCCGGGCCCGCACCTTGTCGCCCATCTGCTCGATCACCGACGCCTCGGGGCCGACGAACGTCAGCCCCGCGTCGGCGACGGCGGCGGCGAAGTCCGCGCGCTCGGACAGGAAGCCGTACCCGGGGTGCACGGCGTCGGCACCGGCCTCGCGCGCCGCCGCGACGACGGCGTCGGTGACGAGGTAGCTCTTGCTCGCCTGCGGGGGTCCGATGTGGACGACCGAGTCGGCGAGCCGGGCGTGCTTGGCCTCGGTGTCGGCGTCGCTGGCCACCGCCACCGTCTCGATCCCGAGATCGCGGGCGGCGCGGATGATCCGCACGGCGATCTCGCCTCGGTTCGCGATGAGCAGGCGCTTCATCCGTCGACCTCGATGACCACGAGCGACTGCCCGGCGTCGACCACGGACTCGCTCTCGGCGACGACCTCGACGACCGTTCCGGCGACGCCGGCGGGCACCTGGTGGAACGACTTCATGATCTCCACCAGACCGATGGTGTCCTCGGCCGCGACCTGCTGGCCGACTTCGACGTACTCGGGGGTGTTGGGATCGGGCCTGCGGTAGAAGACGCCGGGAATGGGCGACACCACGTCGTGCCGAGCCATCTGCGCACCTCGCAATCGTTGGTTCGTCCGGTCGGGAGGCGGCGGCCCCGCGCGGGACCGCCGCCGGTTCGCTCAGGTGAGGTAGGGCTTGAGGGCTTCGTGGACCGCCTTCGCGAGGTCCACGGCGCCCGGGGTGTCGGAGTGGATGCAGATGCAGTCCGCCCGCATCGGGATGTCCTTGCCGCTCGCGGAAGTCGCGACGTTCTCGGTGACGGCGCGCACCGAGCGCTCCGCGGCGAGGGCCGGGTCGTAGGCGGCGTGCTCGCGGGTGATGATCAGCGAGCCGTCGTCGCGGTAGTCGAGATCGGTGTAGTACTCGGCGATGAAGCCCGCGTCACGCGCTCCCCACACCTTTTCGTGCATGGTGTTCGCCATGCCCATGAGCGGGACGCCGAAGACCTCGGCGGCGTCCGCGATGGCGCCCGCGACCTCCTCGTCGCGGGAGGCCAGCCCGTACAGCGCGCCGTGCGGCTTGATGTGGTTCAGGGGCATGTCCTCCGCCGCCAGGAAGGCGGCCAGCGCGCCGACCTGGTAGATGACGGACGCGGTGAGCTCGTCGCGGCCCATCTTCATCTCGCGGCGGCCGAACCCGTCGCGGTCGGGGAAGGACGGGTGCGCCCCGACCTTGACGGAGTGCTCCTTGGCCAGCGCGACGGTCTTCCGCATCACGACGGGGTCGGCCGCGTGGAATCCGCAGGCGACGTTCGCGACGGTGATGTAGGGCATGATGCCCTCGTCGTCGCCGCACCGGTAGATGCTGTAGGCCTCGCCCATGTCGCAGTTGATGGCAACCATCGTTCGTTCCTCGTTCCCTTCAGAACCCGGGTCTCGTCGTTGAAGCGGCAGCCCACCTGCCGGACTTTCAGGAATGGGCGACCTTCGGGGTGTCGCCGTCCGGGTCGACGTAGACGTCGTCGCCGTCGACCTTGACCGGGTAGCGGGCCAGGCGCGCGTGGCCCGGGTTGATGCCTTCGCAGCTCGTCAGGTCGAACCGCCAGAGGTGCGCCTTGCAGGTCAGGGTCGCCTTGTCGAGCTCCCCTTCGACCAGCTCGATCTGCTGGTGCGGGCAGATCGCCTGGGTGGCGACGACGTCGCCGCCGTCGAGGTGCGCGATCAGCACTTCCTTGTCGCCCACGTCGAAGGCCTCCATCTCGCCTTCCCAGACGTCGTCCAGGCTGCACACCCGTACGAATCCCATGAGTCTCCAGCCTCCTTCTCAGCAGAACCGGTCGAAGTGGAGCCGGTCCGCGTCCACGCCTCGTTCGAGGACCAGCGCTCTCGCCAGCGCGTCCGTCATGGCCGGAGGGCCGGCCGCGTAGAAGGTGAAGTCCGCGACGGCGCTCCCGATTTCGGCGACGACCGCCTCGTGGACGAATCCCCGGAACGCGTTGCCGGTCCCCCGGGGCAGACTGTCCTTTTCGGACATCGCCGTGTGGATGTGCAGCGCGCCGATGCGGCGCGCGGCGAGTTCCAGGGCGGGCGGCACGACGACGTCGTCGGCCGTCCGGCCGCCGATGAACAGGTGGACGGTCCGGTCGCCCGCGTCGGACAGCGCCGCCACCCCGAGGACGATGCTGATCATCGCGCCGATCCCGGAGCCGCCGCCGACGCACGCGATCGGCCGGTCGTCGTCGCGCAGGTGGGCATTGCCGTACGGGCCGTCGAGCCCGACCGTCGCGCCCGCCTCCAGCTCGAAGAGGACGGACGTCGCCGCGCCGCCGGGGGAGCGCTTGACGACGAAGCGCCAGTTCCCGTGGCAGTTCCCGACGTTGCTCATCGAATAGGCGCGCTCGACCCGCCCGTCCGGCAGCGTGATCATGGCGTACTGCCCGGGGCTGAACGCCGCCGGCCGCGGGGTGGCGAAGACGAACTCGGACATGTCGTGGGTGAGCGGCCGGACCTCGCGCAGCTGCGCGGTCTGCCGCACCGGGCGGTGGATCGCGGGCTCCGCGCCCACCCCGATGCGCACCGAGCACGCGGACAGCGGTTCGCTCTGGCAGGCGAGGCGGCGGCCCTTCCGGCGATCCCGGTCGCTGAGGCCGGGCGCGTCGGGGCGGCGGTCGCGCATCTCGCCTTCCACGAGCTCGTAGCGGCAGCTCCCGCAGGAACCGCTGTTGCACTCGTAGCTGAGCGAGAGCCCCGCGCGGAGGGCGGAACGCAGCAGCGTGTCGCCCTCCGCGCAGCCGAAGCCGATGTCGGTGCCCGCCACCGAGATCTGGTGCTCCACAAGGGTCTCCATCGTTGTCAGCTGCCCAGTCCGAGCTGTCGCTGGAACGCCTTCACCGCGCCGATGGCGTTGTCGGCCGCCTCGGCGTTCTCCGGGATCTCCTCGCCGTACGCCCGGATCGCGGCGTCCGCCAGCGGCTGCCACCTCGCGACCCACTCGGTGAGCTGCGGCAGGTTGGTGTCGACCTCGGACATGTGCGCGACCAGCGCCGAGGTCCACCGGCGCGAGCGCTCGCTGTCGCGCAGCGCGGCCTCCGCCAGCAGCGCGTGCAGCGTGTCCCCGTGCCGGCGCGCGCTGAGGCCGAGCTGCCTGAGCACCACCTCGTCGAAAGCCGGCTTGGCGACGACGTTGAGCGCGACGAAGGCCTCGGCCCAGTCGAACGTGGTGAGCTGCCGCTCCATGAGCTCGCGGAAGCCCTGCCAGACGGGCAGTTCCTCCCAGAGCTCCCGCTCGCGGTCGCCGAACCCGATGCTGGGGTGCGCCAGCCCGAGCTCCGCCGTCCGGTAGGCCACATTGGACAGCCAGCGCAGCGAGTCGGCCGCCTGGAACGCGGCGCAGTTCGCGATCGTGCTGGCCGGCGCCATGTGCACCAGGTACGCGCTGGCCATCTGGATGGTGTGCAGCAGGTAGCGGCTCGGCGTGTAGAGCTGCACGAGCGCGGCGGTCCACTCCGGGGTGAGCCCCTTGTCGTGGCCCTCGGAGTTGTGCTGGTCGAGCAAACCTTCGACGTAGGTCTCCTGGCCGTCCTGCAGGATGTTGTAGGTGCGGTAGACCAGCTCGTCGGGGTCGCGGAAGCCGTCCCAGTCCTGGTGGGTGATCGGGCTCTGGTTGCGGTACTTCCGATAGAAGTCGGCCATGAAGCCGGTGTGCCCGACGTCCCAGGGCTGCTCGGCGTCCCGGGTGTGCCACAGCAGCTTCGTGGAGACGATCTCGTACTCGCTGGGCTTGCGGCGCCGGGCCGCCAGGTGGCCCCAGGTCTTGAGTGGTTTCATCGGTGCGCTCATGCGTGGGCCTCCCCGGGCTTGGGGCTCGTCGCCTGCTCGAAGGTGTGGAAGAAGCGGTAGACGTCGCTGCCGGTGTCGATCCGGCCGACGAACGACGGCATGATCAGTTCGAGTTCGGACATCTTGAAGGGCCGGCCGAGCTCCTCGGCGATCGTGGCGCGGTGCAGCAAGCACTCGCCGCCCTCGACCTCGATGCGGACGTAGGAGCCGCGGTCCCGGATGTCCACGCGGCGCCCGGGGTTGTCGATCACCGCGGCGTCGGCGACCGCGCGGGCCACCTCGCCGGACTGGAGGACCGGGCCGACGGGGTCGACGATGGGATCGGTGTCGCTCATCGGGGGTTCCTCACTCGAAGTAGATTTCGATGCACTCGGTCGGTTCGAGCGCCGCGTCGGCGACCGTGGTGTCGCGTCCGTACGGAGCTTCGGCGCCCTGCTTGCGGACGCGCAGCACGCGGCCCGGCTGATCGGCGACGTGGATGCCGACCGAGTTCGCGGCGGCGGCCGCGGCCACCTCGTCCATCGTGTTCCCGGAGTCGACCGGGAGGAGCTTGATGACGAAGTCGCCGGCGAAGTTCGCCGCCAACGGGATGACTGCCATGACTGGACCTCCTCGATGCGCCGGTCAGCCGACGTTGGAGAGCTTGTTGCGGTAGGTGTCGACCCAGGCGAAGCCGTGCGCGTCATCGCCGCCGGGGCCGACGGTGCCCAGCCCCATGTACTCCAGGACGCCCCCGAGGTCGGCGGGCTGGATGTCGCCGCCGAGGAACCGGTCGACGAGGTTCTTGTGGTGGCGGTAGCGCTCCGGGTCGTCCTCGAAGATCCACCTGTCCACTTCGGACGCGAAGTGGTAGCGGCGTCCTTCGTGGACGATCGAGATGTCGCGCAGCGTCTGGGAAGGGGTGCCGACGATCGGCAGCTGGGAGACGTTGCAGATGACCGGCAGGGTGCCCGGCACCGTCTTCTCGGTGCGGCCGTTGGCGAAGTTGTCGATCAGGACGTCCCACACCTTGCCGAAGGTGTCGTTCCAGCCGGGGTACTTCTGCTCCAGCCAGTCCCGCTCGTCGGGGCTGACACCGGCGGCCGGGTTCCACCAGAGGGTGGGGCGCCACGAGTAGGTGCCGAGGTGCTGGCCGTGGTGGTGCTCGGAGATGTCGCGCAGGAAGATGTCCCAGTACCAGGGCTTGGACAGGCCCAGGTCCTCCAGGGATCGCATGAACTGCGTGACGATCCACTCCTGCATGAACTCCTTGAAGGACTCGCCACGCACGTCCAGCGGCACGTAGTAGTCCATCGGGATGCCGGAGAGGATGGTGAACAGCCGGTAGGAGCGCCAGAAGGCGATGTCGATCTTCTTCTGCGCCTCGGCCTTCTGCCCGTTCTCGATCAGCATCTGCAGCAGCGGGGTGCCGAGCTGCGCGTGCCGGGCCTCGTCGGACTGGATGCTCTGGATGAGCTTGGCGAAGGTGAAGTCGCCCGCGTTCGCCGCGTCCCCGGACAGGCCGATGAACTGCAGGTTCGTGAAGCCCGTCTCGAACGCGAAGTTGGCGAAGATCGACGTGGACAGGGCGTCGCGGGTCATCATCACGTCGTCGAAGAAGTGCCGCGCGCCGAGCGTGACCCAGTTGTCGGTGAACATGGCCGCGTGCGACCACTCGAACTGGCGGTCCTTGTTCACGTACTCGTGCGGGAAGAACAGCTGGATCTGGCCGTGGCGGATCTCGTCGAGCATCCCGAAGGTGGCCATGTTGCGCATGCCCGGCGCCTTGGACCAGCGCACGAAGCGCGCTTCCTGGAACGAGGCGCCGTACTCGACGAGCGCCACCGCGGCGTAGTGCTCCTTGAGGATGGAGATCCAGCCGGGGTCGGCCTTGTTGTACAGGTCGGCCCGTTCCAGCGCGGCCTTCACCGAGTAGGCGCCCGCGTCCTTCTGCCGCTGGACGTCCACGTACTCGCGGTAGCTGATCTTGTAGGGCTCGTCGTAGGTGGACCACACCTCGTCGGGCAGGCCCTCGCCGCCGCTGAGCTCCGGCGGGAAGAGCTCGTCCACCGTCACGTACCGCGGGGTCCACTCGGTGTTGCGCGCGATGTCGTACCACTGCGCGCGTTCCAGCAGCGCCATAGGTCGCTCCTCAGCGATTCGTTGCCGTGCAGGGGTTTTCTGGCTGGATCAACTGCCGTGCTCGGAGCCCAGCGGCCCTTCGCCGCCGGGGTAGCAGAACGTCATGGAAGGTGCGTAGAAGCCGAACGTGACCGTCAGCGGATCGGCCGGCCGCAGCAGGTAGGTCGGGTGGTCCGGGGCGAGGAACTCCATCGACAGCACCTCGAACTCCTCGGCGACGTCGGCGACGTACGGGTACCGCCCGCTGACGAACTCCTCGTCGCGCCGCGTGATGTAGCGCAGCTGCCCGGCGACCCGCTGGGGCGTGCCCACCCGCACCCGCGCCGTGGTGCGGATGACCGGCCTGCCGCCGACGTGGGTGGTCGCGACGAGGACGTCGTCGTCGAGCGCCAGCACGGTGCGGCCGCTCTCGCCGGTGGGCACGCCGTGCTCGCGGGCGTAGCGGGTCATCACGTCGGAGCTGTTGTAGTAGTGGGTCCACCAGCGGCCCGGCACCCCGGCCTCGGTGTCCAGGCCGGACAGGTTGGCGCCGAGGTAGGTCAGCGAGTACGACCCGAAGGTCTCCGCGCCGACGGCCGAGGTCTGGTCGGGACCGTCGACCACGTACTGGTTGATGTAGCAGGAGCGGTCGCCGGCGGGGGTGAGGCCCTCGGGGACGAGTGTCGCGACGGCGTCCGGATCCGCCGGAACCCACACCAGGTAGAGGGTCCGGGAGTTCGTGATCAGCTGCGGGGGATGCAGCGACGTGCCCATTGGTGCCTCCTGGCTCACCGTGCCGATCTCGGCGTGACTTGCGCCTCAGATCTTGTTCGGCCGCCGCCTCGGGAGGCAGTGCGCATTCTGGACAACGCCCGCGCGAACCTCGCCAGGTTGGAGCGCCGGAACCGGTCGGTGCTGGTCAGAGCTGGTCGTCGAGCTGCAGCGCGAGCCACAGCTCCGCCCGCGTCGTCGGGTCGTCGATGTCGCGGCCCAGCGCCTCGGCGACCTTGCCCATCCGGTGCCGCAGCGTGTGGCGGTGGATGCCGAGGGCGGAGGCCGACGCGTCCGACTGCCCGTTGTTCGCGAGGAACGTCCGCAACGTGTGCCGCAGGTCGATCTTCGAGTTCCGGGCCTTGTCGCTCAGCGGCGCCAGCAGCGCTTCCGCCCAGCCGCGCGCCTCGGCGTTGTTCAGGTGCCGCAGCACGCCGGCCGTCACCACGTCGCTGGCGAGCGCCAGCTTCCCAGCGGTGCCCGACGCGCTGGTGAACACGGAGCGAACCTGCTTCCACGCTTCGGGGAGCTCGTGCGGCGGCGTCGGATCGCTGACCGCGCCCCGCGCGTGCGGGATCCGGCGCAGCAGCGACTCCAGCGTGCGGATGTCGCCTTCGGCGGGCGGCATGACGACGACGACCCGGCCGCGTTCCCACTCGGTGACCAGCGCGCACAGGCTGCGCAGCCCGTGGTCGTTCTCCGCGTGTTCGAGCAGCTCGGTCTCGTACCCGGTCGGCGCGCCCAGGAGCGCGACCCGGAGGTTCCCCGCGGGGAAGTCGGCGTCGAGCGCTTCGGCGATCGACGACGCCAGCTCGGCGTTCCCCGCGACCGCGGTCTGGAACACCGCCCGGCGCTGCCGCCGCTGGCTGTCGAGGATTCCCCAGGCGCTGTGCAGGTCTGCGCACAGCAGGGACACGGCCGTCGCGAGCACCGACTGCTCGGCCCGGCTGAACTGCGTCGACCGGCCCACCGCCAGGTAGCCCCGGATGCGTTCGCGGACGGTCAGCGGGAACAGCACCACGGATTCGCCCGCGACCGTCATGCTCAGGCTCGACGAGCTGCCCTGCTCCCGCAGCCGGGGCAGGTCGATGCGGATCCGGGCCAGGTGCATGCGCGCGGCCGGCACCCCGGCGCGCAGCCCGCCGTCCTGGTCGAGCAGCAGCACCCAGCTGTGGGTGGCCTTCGCCAGCCGCTCGACCATCGCGCGCGCCGCGTACGGCGACAGCGAGGCGCGCGTGAGGTCGCGTTGCGCGGCGACCGCGTACTGCAGCTCCTTCTGTCGCTCGTCGGAGATGCGGGCGGCCACGAAGCGGCTGATGGCCCCGAAGCGGGTCTCGGCCGGGACGGAGAGCAGCGGGAGGCCCGCTTCCTCCGCGGCCGCCACGAGATCCGCGGGCACGTCCGAGTAGTAGGAGGTGGTGCCGAATCCGAGCGCGACGGCGCCCGCCGCGGCCAGCCGGTCGATGTACTGCTTCCGGGCCTCCACACCCTGCGGGATCCGCGAGCCCGTTGTCAACACCAGTTCGCCACCGTCGACATAGGACGAAGGGTCCGGCAGCTCGCTGATGAGCGCCCACGTCAACGCCTTCCGCATCGCGGGTGCGGCCGCGCCCGCCACCACGGTCAGGTTGAGGTCCGACCTATCGACGAGTGCCTGGACCGTCAACGTCGGCATCGTGCCTCCTGATCGGACTTCGCGCGGGTCGGCGCCGAAAATGGGGGAGTGAACAGTGCTTTCGGCAGCGGGAGAGCGCCCCGCCGGGCCGGGATCCGGCGGCGGGCCTGCTGGAGCAGCGGACGTTAGCACGGCGGAAGCGGTGATGAGCCGGGCTGGACAAGGGGCTCCGGATCTCTGTACAAAGTGTGCATCGCGTTCACCGGCAGGCATGTGGAGACTGGCTAGCCACCCCAGCAGGCAAGGGATTTCGGGAGGCCGTCGTTCATGGCAGCGATAATCGCGACCGCCGAACTGCGCACCAGCGGACTGCGCGCGACCTACCGGACCGCCGGTGATCGCGGCGTCTTGATCGAGTACGGGCAGCAGTTCCCCGTCGACCTCGGGGTCAACTTCTTCGTGCACGCCGCGGCCCGGCGCCTGAACACGCACCCGGTGCGCGGGCTCCTCGAAGTGGTGCCCGGCCTCCGGTCCCTCCTCGTCCACTACGAGCCGTCGGTGATCGATCAGGCCGGTGTCGTCGCCGAACTGGAGGCGTGCCACCAGGACCTGCCCGCGCCCGCGTCGCTCGTGCTGCCGAGCCGTCGGCTGCGGTTGCCGATCGCGTTCGACGATTCGGCGTCGCGGGAGGCGGTGAACCGCTACCGGATCAGCACCCGGCCGGAGGCGCCGAACGTGGTCGACGGCAACAACATCGACTACATCGTGGCGTGCAACGGCCTGCCGGACCGCGAGAGCTTCTACGCGCGGATCCTGGAAACCGAGTGGTGGAACGCCTTCACCGGGTTCTACCCGGGGCTGCCGTCGCTGCTGCCGCTGGATCCCCGGTCCGAGGTGTCCGCGCCGAAGTACAACCCGGCGCGGGGCTGGACCCCGGAAGGCGCCGTCGCTCTCGGCGGGCCGTGCCTCGTCATACACCCGATCGAATCAGCGGGCTCCTACCAGATCTTCGGCCGGACGCTCCCGATCAGCGCGCTGACCCGGCGCCCTCGCGCGCACCGGATCGACCCCATCCTCGTCTACCCCTGCGACCGGATCTCCTTCTTCCGCACCAGCGAAGCCGAGCTGATCGAACTGCGCAGGCAGGTGTTCGAAGGGCGGTACGACTACGACATCGAGCCCGGCGAGTACGCCGTGGCGGAGCACTTCACCACCGCCAGGGACGAGCGGGTGGCGGCGGAGACCGAGCGCCGCCGCGCGGCTCGCCAGGCGGCCCACGAGCTGGTCAAGATCCCGTGACCCCGCGCGCGGAGGACGCGGCCACCCAGGCGCTGGAGGTCGTGGAGCCGGGCCTGCAGACGACCGTCCAGGACCACCCCGGCCGGCTCGGCAGGCAGTCGCTGGGCTTCTTCCCGTCCGGCCCGGTCGACCACCTGGCGTTCCGCCTGGCGAACATCCTGGTCGGCAACCGCCCGGGCGCGGCGGCGCTGGAGATCCCCCTCGGCCGCTTCCAGGCGAGCCTGCTGTGCGCCGGCACCATCGCGGTGTGCGGCCCGGAGGCGGACGTCTCGCTCAACGGCGAGCCGATCCCCATGTGGGAGTCGGTGCCGGTGCGGGCGGGCGATCAGCTCGGCTGCGGCGTCATCCGCGGCGCCGGGTACCGGCTGTACCTCGCCATCGCGGGCGGCATCGTCGTCCCCGCGGTGTTCGGGTCGAAGTCGACCTTCCTGGTGGCCGGGATCGGCGGCCACGACGGCCGGGCGCTCGAACGGGCCGACATCCTGCGGATCGGCGCGCCCGACGGGGATCCGCAGCGCCGCCGCCGGGTGCCGGCCTCGCTGCGGCCGGTCTACTCGGACAGCTGGGAGATCGAGGTCCTCCGCGGCCCGCACGCCGACCCGGACTTCCTGACGGCGGAGGACTTCGCCGAGTTCCTCGGGACGGCGTGGCGCTGCGACCTGAGCTCCGATCGCGTGGCCGTGCGGTTCAACCCGCACCGGTTCCAGTGGGCGCGCGCCGGCGGGGACATCGCCGGCGGCCATCCGTCGAACATCCTCGACGGGAGCTACCCGCTCGGCGGGATCCTGGCCTACGGCGACGTGCTCACCATCCTGGGCCCGGACAGCCACACGTCGGGCGGGTTCGCGGTGATCGCCACGGTGGCGTCCGCGTCGCTGTGGAAGGTCGGCCAGCTCCGGCCGGGCCGCGACGCGGTGACCTTCCGGGAGGTCGACCTGGAGCAGGCGGCCGCCCTCGACGCGCACACCCGGCGGCTCCTCGACGCGCGGACCCTGGAAGTGCGCTGACGGGCCCTCTTCCGCCGTCATCCCTGTACAAGGACGTGTGCGGACTATACCCTCTCGGGAGCCTTAGGACGCACACGGAATAAAAGTCGTCGACGAGTCTTGCGGACCGCGAAACCGTCGTATACAACTAGTACACCGCTTGTTCAAGTGAGGGGCTTCACAGCCGGAAATCGAGGCGTGAAGCAAGAAGGCTCGGCGGTTGCGCCAACAACCACCGAGCCGGGCAGCACCATCTGCGCACTCGTCGAATTCGTCTACGGCCAGGTAGACGGGCGATGCGCAGCACGTCAGATCGCGACGGTTCGACCCAGGAGTCGACTATGGCAACTGCCAGCAGAAATTCTAGCAGCCGAAGAACGCACACCAGCCTCCCCGTGATCGCCGGATCGAGCCTCGCCGGCACGGCCGTCGAGTGGTACGACTTCTTCCTCTACGGCACGGCTGCCGCGCTGGTCTTCAACAAGCTCTTCTTCCCCGCGGAAGACCCGATGGTGGGCACGCTGCTGGCGTTCGCCACGTACGCCGTCGGGTTCGTCGCCCGCCCGCTCGGCGCGGCGATCCTCGGGCACTACGGCGACGTGAAGGGGCGCCGCGCGACGCTGATCGCCAGCCTGATGCTGATGGGCGTCTCGACGTTCCTCATCGCGTTCTTGCCGTCGTACGAGTCGATCGGCGTAGCGGCACCGATCATCCTCGTCGTCCTCCGCCTGGTGCAGGGCGTCGCCCTCGGCGGCGAATGGGGCGGCGCGGTGCTGCTCGTGTCCGAGCACGGGGACTCGACGCGCCGCGCCTTCTGGTCCGCGTGGCCGAATCTGGGCCCGCCGCTGGGAAATCTCCTCGCCGCCGGCGTTCTCGCCATCCTCAGCGGGATCCTGCCGGAGGACGCGTTCCTGTCGTGGGGTTGGCGCATCGCGTTCGGGCTGTCGGCCCTGCTGGTCGTGATCGGCCTGGTGCTGCGGCTCTACGTCGCGGAAACCCCGCTGTTCGAGCAGAAGCGCGTGCAGGCGGCGGACGAGCCCAAGCCGATGCCCCTGGGCGTGGCCGTGCGCGGCTACTGGCGGCAGATCCTGCTGGCCGCCTTCACCAGGTTCGGGGAGAACGCCGGGTTCTACATCTTCTCGCTGTTCGTCATCACCTACGTCACGCAGATCCAGGGGATGGACCGCTCAACCGGGCTCAACGCCGTGATGGTGGGCATGGTCGTCGCGCTACCGGCGATCCCGCTGTTCGCGATCCTCGCCGACCGCGTCGGCCGCCGCCCCGTCTACATCGGAGCGTCGATCGCCACCATCGGCTGGGCGTTCGCCTTCTTCGCCTTGCTGGACACCAGGAATCCGGCGGCCGTCATCGCCGCCGTCGTCGGCGGTCTGCTGATCTTCAGCGCCTACAGCGCGGTCATCGGCGCCTTCTTCTCGGAGCTCTTCCCGACCGAGGTCCGGTACTCGGGCGTCTCGCTGGCCTACAACCTCGCGTCGGTCCTGGCCGGCTCCCTGGCGCCGATCATCGCGATCGCCCTCCACTCGGCGTTCGGCACCGGCTACGCCATCGGCGCCTACCTGGCGGTGATGGGCGCCATCTCGCTCGGCGCGTCGCTGATCGCCACCGAAACCCGGTCGGTCGACCTCGCCGCGATCGGCGCGACCGAGCCGGCGCAGGGAGATCCGGCGGCGCGCGTTCGCTGAACCTGGCGGAGGAAATCTCATGAGCACGACGAGGACCACCGCGGCCACGGCACCCGAGCTGGCCTACGAGTGGCTCAAGAACACCATCATCACGCTGCCCCGCGACGAGGAGATGTTCCTGACCGAGGCGCAGGTCGCGGAGGCGTCCGGCATCTCGCGCACCCCCGTCCGGGAGGCCCTGCTCCGGTTGCAGGCCGAGGGCTTCATCCGGCGGGTGCCGCGCAAGGGAGCGTTCATCCCGGCGCTGTCGGACAGCGACGTCGAGGCGGTCATGCAGGCCCGCCGCGTCGTCGAGGAGTGGTCGGTCAACGAGGTCGCGCCGCGACCCGGAGCGGTCCCGGACAAGCTGTACCGGATCCTGCAGGACCAGGGGCAGGACGCCGACCCGGTCGATTTCATCGCGCACGACCTGGAGTTCCACACGACGATCATGCGCGCGGCGGGGAACCCCTTGATGAACGACTTCTACGGCTCGCTGCGGGAACGGCAGATGCGCATGGGCGTGCGCATCGTCATGGCCGACCAGGCCCGCAAGAAGCAGGTGCTGATCGAGCACCGCGCCATTGCCGACGCGCTGGCCGCCGGGGATGCCGAGTCCGCGGTCCGGGCGGTGCGCGACCACCTGCGAACGACGCTGCACTCGATGACGCAGCCCGCGCGCTGATCGCCCGGCACCGGGCCGATCACCAGAACTCCTCGCCATGCAACGGAAAGGTCACCCCATGCTTGACGCCTCCACGGACGTCCTGGTCCTGGACCGGCTGGAATCCGGCGAACCACTGCGGTTCCGGGACTTCCACGCCCTGGTCGCCGGGTACACCGGACGGGACGAGAAGGCCGTGCGGCACCACATCGACGAGCTCGCCGCGATCGGCGTCGCGCCGCCCGAACAGGTCCCGATGTTCTACCGCGTCGCGGCGGACACCATCTCCACCGCGGCGAGCACCCCGATCACCGCCACCAACACGTCCGGCGAGGTGGAGCCCGTCATCCTGCGGCACGGCGGGAAGTACTTCCTCGGCATCGGGTCCGACCACACGGACCGGGCGCTGGAGACCGTCGACGTCGGCGACTCCAAGCGCGCCTGCCCCAAGCCGATCGGGCCGGTCGTCGCCGAGATCCCGGACTGGGCGGACTTCGACTGGGACGCCTGCCGGGCCCGCAGCTGGGTCGACGGCGAGCTCTACCAGGACGGCACGCTCGCGAACCTGCGCACCCCGCGCGAGCTGCTCGGCATCTACGCCGAACGGCACGGGGACGACGACGGCGACCTGATCTGCTTCGCCGGCACCCTGCCGCTGCTGCGCGGCGAGTTCACCCCCGGCGACCGGTGGGATCTCGAACTCGCGCTGCCCGACGGCCGAAAGCTCACCCACACCTACCGCACGACTGGAAGGAACTGATCATGCGCACCGGAGCCGACTACCTGGCATCGCTGCGCGACGGGCGCGTGGTGCTCGTCGACGGCGAGCAGGTCGACGTCGCCACCCACCCGGCCTTCGCGCCGGTGGCCCGCACCGTCGCCGAACTCTTCGACATCGCCGCCGACCCGGCGAACGGAATGCAGTACACCGCACCGGAAACGGGCGCGACGGCCAACCGCGCCTTCGGGATTCCCCGCAGCCAGGAGGAACTCCGCCTGCGCCGGGAGGCGATCGAGACCTGGGCGAGGCACACCCACGGCTGGGTCGGACGCAGCCCCGACCACGTCGGCACCTTCCTCGCCTCCTTCGCCGCCCACCCCGAGGTCTTCGCCTCCGTTGACCGCGACTTCTCCGCCAACGTCGCAGCCTTCCACCGGCGGCTGCTGGAGGAGGACCTCTACGTCTCCTACGCGATCATCCCGCCGCAGGTCTCCCGCGCCACCACGGCGTCGGGCTGGGACGGCGAGTACCTGCAGGTCGGCGTCGTGCGGGAAACCGAGGAGGGCATCGTCGTCCGCGGCTCGCAGATGCTCGCCACCGGCGCGGCGATCGCCGACGAGATCTTCGTGTCCTGCATCAAGCCGCTCGGGCCCGACGACCAGGACTTCGCCGTCGGCTTCGTGGTCCCCACCGCCGCGCCGGGGCTCAAGCTGTACTGCCGCCGCCCGTACGCGCCCGCCGCGACGAGCTCGTTCGACTACCCCCTCACCAGCCGCTACGACGAACCGGACGCGCTGGTCGTGTTCGACGACGTGCTGATCCCGTGGGAGCGCGTCTTCGTCAACCGGGACACCACCGGGGTGCGCCGCCAGTTCTTCGACACCGGCGCGCACGCGCTCGGCAACTGGCAGGCCCAGATCCGGTTCGCCACCAAGCTGAAGTTCATCGCCGGCGTCGCCCGCCGCGTCACGCAGGTCAACGGCGTGGACAAGATCCCCAGCGTGCAGGAGAAGCTGGGCGAGCTGGGCGCGCTCGTCTCCGGCGTCGAATCGGCCGTGCTCGCCGCCGAGTACACCGCCGCTCCCGACGAAGCCGGGCAGTGGTTGCCGGGCAAGCGCGCGCTCTACGGCTCGATGGGGTTGCAGTCCGAGATCTACCCGCGGGTGCTGGCGATCCTCCGCGACCTCGTCGGCGGCGGCGTGCTGCAGCTGCCGTCGAGCGTCCGCGACCTCACGAGCCCGGTGACCGCCGCCGACATCGAGCACTACGTGCAGTCCCCGGGCGTGGCCTCGGAAGAGCGCGTGAAGCTCTTCAAGCTGGCCTGGGACATCGTCGGATCCGAGTTCGCCGGGCGGCACCAGCAGTACGAGATGTTCTACGCCGGGGCGCCGTTCGTGGTCAAAGGCGTTTACAGCTACCGGAACTACGGCTACGAGCAGGCGCTCGAGGACGTCGAGCGGTTCCTGGGTTCCTACAAGATCGAAACGGTGTGAGAGGTCAGCATGGCTAAGCCCGAGTACGAGTTCTTCCCCGTCAGCGACGTCGACTTCACGGTCTGCCCCGGCGACGACCCGAAGATCACCGAGCGGATCCTCGCCAAGGACCCGGAGTCCGGCGTGGCCACCCGGATCCTGCGCTACGAGCCCGGCGCCGACTCGACCCCGATGGGCGTGCAGAAGCACGACTTCTGGGAGGAGGTGTACATCCTGGAGGGCTCGTTCACCGACCTGACGCTCGGCGAGACGTTCTCCGCTGGCCAGTACGCCTGCCGCCCGCCGGGGATGCCGCACGGCCCCTGGCGCACCGACGAGGGCGTCGTCACCTTCGAAGTCCGCTACTACGACAAGTAGGTCCGCCATGTCCCTGCCAGCTTTCCAAGCGGCGAACGCGGTCGACATGCGCACCAGCATGGGCCGCTTCACCACCGGGGTGGCGATCGTGACCAGCGGGGCCGGGGACCAGGCCTGCGGCATGACGATCAGCTCGCTGACGTCGATCTGCCTGGACCCGGCGATCCTGCTGATCTCGCTCACCGAGGGCTCGCGGACCACCGACATGGTCACCGGGACCGGGCGGTTCGCCGTCTCGATCCTCGGGGCCCGCCAGGAGGCCATCGCCCGCCGCTTCGCCACCCGCGGTGGCGCGCGGTTCGAGGGAATGGACTGCGAGCACGGCGAGTTCGGGCTGCCGATGATCAAGGACGCCCTGGTGCAGGCCGAGTGCGACGTGCACAGCGCGCACGACGTCGGCGATCACCGGGTCTTCTACGGGCTCGTGCGGAACCTCCGCTGCCGGGAGGGCGCCGGTCTGGCGTTCTACTCCGGGCGGTTCGGCGACTTCCACGACTTCGGTCACGAGGAGATGCCCTGGATGTTCTGATCCCGGCTCCGCCGCTAGTCCGATCGGGCTACTGCCCGTGAGAACTACCCGGTCGAGTGACAGGACCGGGCTGCGCTGGGCCAACGCCGTTCGCCGCCGCCGGGCGGGCCTCGGCGGCGACGGCCGGCCGGACCGGGATCCGGCGCGGCGCGCTGGGCACGGATCGATCAATTTGAGCAGCTCAGCGCTTTGCGCCGAGGAGCGCGGGCGGCCGCATCCGGCCGGAGAACGCCCCGCACGAGTGAGGGGGCGTTCTCCGGCCGTCGCCACGCGCGACCGCACGCCTGGCGCGCCGCGCGCGCCGCGCGGGCATACCTTGGCCCGGAGTGATCGCGGTCCTCCCCCCAATGCAGCCGCGGTGCCGCGATCGCCCGCCGGTGGCCTGCTTCTTCGGCCTCCCCAAAATCCCTCCGGAGGAGCAGGCCACCGCATCACCTACCCCCGGGCCACCCGGCGATGGTTGCCCGGACAAGTTGAGTCCGCAACCGTTCGCCGCCCGGGGTCACCCCACCGCTGGGGCTCAGGGCTCCAGGGTCAGGAAGTTCCAGCGGGCTCCCGGGGCCAGGCCGCTGAGCGACCTGCCGCAGTTCTGCAGGACGACGGCGCCGGAGGTGACGTGCTGGGTGCCGGTGCCCAGGTCCCGGTGGAACCGCTGGATCGGGCCGCGCCGCAGCGCCGCGGTGCCCGCCCACTTGTGGACCGCCTGCCCGACCGCGTGGGCGGACCAGGTCGCGTTGTTCAGCGCCAGCCGGGCCAGGGTTTCCTGTTCGGTGCTGGGCATTTCGCCGCTCGCCAGGGTCTGCTCGACGTCGGCCCAGACCTGCCTCGCCCACGCCTGGGCGGAACGCAGCCTGCTCTCCGCGGTCGCGTACTCCGCGTGGAACTGCTGGGTGTCGACCGCGGCGTTCGGGGCACCGGTCTTCTCGGCGGCCAGGGCCTTGAGCTCGTCGAGCAGCCGGCGGCCGACGCCGATCGCCCAGCCGGTGTGCGAGATCCCGGACAGGGTGGCCAGGCCGATGCGGTAGACCGCGCCGCCGTGGTGGGCCCGCGTGGTGGCGGGGTCGAAGGCGTGCGTCTCGGGCACGAAGACGTCTTCGCAGGTGTAGTCGATGCTCCCGGTGGCGCGCAGGCCCAGCACGTCCCAGTTGTCGATCAGCGTCGCCTGCTCCTTCGGGAAGGTGCAGATCAGCGCCTGCTCGGTTTCCGCGCACCAGGCCCCGGCGTGGATGTGGCTGGCGAGCGCGATGCCGGAGGCGAACTGCCAGCTGCCGCTGACTCGGAAGCCGCCGTCGACCCGCTTCGCGGTGCCGAGCCGGGTGCCCTGCCCTGCTATCAACGCGAACCGGCCGCCGTCGACGTCGGGGAACAGCTCCGCCGCGGCGTCGGGGGCGACGTAGGCCGCGGTCGTGCCGGTCACCAGTTGCAGCGCCATGCACGTCCAGGCCACCGAAGCGTCCAGATAGGACAGTTGTCTGACCGTTTCCAGTTGCTGGGTGGGCGAGAACTCGTAGCCGCCGAGTTCTCGCGGGATGCCGGTCTTCAGCACGCCGGAGTCGTGCAGGGCCCGCACCACCTCGTCGGCGAGGCGGCCGGATTCGTCGCTGCGGTCGGCGTGGTCGGCCAGCAGCGGGCCGAGCTCGGCCAGCCGTTGGCGGAGCGGGGTGAACTCGTCGCTGATGTAGAGCTCGGAGGTTTCGGTGGTCATCCTCGTGACTCCTTGCCGAGTGGCCTGCCATGATCAAGTTCCGGTCCGCAGCCTATGCCGCCGGCCCGGCCCGCGGTGCCGGCTCCGGTCGGCGTCGTCAATTTGTGACCGCTGGCTGCGACGAGCTGGTGAATTTCCAACATTTCCCCGAATGGGTGAGGAAAAACTTGGCGCCGGGCGATATGGTTTGGGCACGTGCGCACGAAGATGTCGATCGGCAGACTTCCCCGATCCGATTCGGGGACCAAAAAATGGGGGCGAGGGATCGGGGATTCGCGCCATGCGCGGGTTCCCGGTCGCTCGATGGCCACGGGAGTGGTCTTAAATGGATCTGCTTACGAGGTGCAGCGACCTCCCGTACGAGCAGTTGTGCGAGGAGATCCGGATTGCCGGGCGGGCGCGCAAGGAGGCATTGGGCCGGGGCGCGATCGCCGACGTAGAGGCGGCGGAGTCGGTGCTGGACTGGTTCCTGGACGAACTGGCCGACCGGCTCAGACAGGGGGTGCGCCGCGACGAACTGCCGCGGCCCGAACCGGTTCCGCGGTGACGGTCAGCCGTGGCCGGAGTTCGGGACCGCGTCGATGAGCAGTTCGCCGGGGTCCCGGCGCGGCGTCGCCGGAGCCGGCTCGCCGTAGCCGATCAGCAGCCATGCCTGCGGATGGGGCGCGTCGCCGAGCAGCCGGCTCAGGGCGTCGCGGATGCCCTGGCCTTCGGTGAGCGGCAGCGGCGTGGCGGCCAACCCGCGCGCGGTGGCGGTCAGCCACACCCGCTGCCAGGCCTGCCCGGCTTCGAGTTCGCTCTTCGCACCGCTGCCCGGTGTGCAGAGCACGGCCAGCAGTGGCGCGGGTTCGGCGTCGGCCGGCAGCCGGCGCAGCAAGCCCGCCAGCTCGTCGTGCTCGGCGGTCCGGACGAGGTGCAGCCAGGCGCCTTCGGCGCGTGCCGCGACCCGGAGGGCGTGCTGGGTCGAGGCCGCGACGGCGGTCGGCTGGAGCGGGCGCCGCTGCGTGCGGCGTTCCGGAATCGCCTCGTACAGCGCGATTTGCTCGGCATCGGGGCGCTGGTGGCCGCCGCTGCGGATCTCCGCCAGCACGCTCGGGGACGACAGCTGCGGCAGCAGCGTCACAACCGGCCGGACGCCGGCGTGCGCCAGCGCGAGCCGGAGGTTCAGCAGCGCAGCGCCGCAGGCCAGCCGCAGGTCGTGGGCCGCGGGATCATCGGCAGGCAGCTGGTGGGAGGGACCGGCGTGCAGTTCGATGACGTGTGGCAGCACGCGGAACCGCCACGGCTGGCTGTTGCGCGGCGAGGGGGCGAGGCCGGCCAGCTGGACGACCTGCGCGACCTGGTCCGGTACGAGATCGAAAACAGCGGGAAACCGTCGCATGTCGACTCCTCGGTCGCATGTCGACTCCTCGACGGCAACGCTGCCAGGGCCGCCCGGAGACGGGCAGAGTCGAACGACCCGTGCGGGATCACGGGGATGCCGCGCCGGATCCGCGGTTCAGCCGGTGTTGCGGGAGTTCAGGCGGGAGCCTGGGGCGGCGAGTTGGCTGCGGGCGGTCACCAGGGCGGTGCGGGCGTCGTCGCGAGATCCCTGGGCCAGGCGATCGGCGGCGGTGCGGACCGCGTTCGCGGCGTCGGCGGGGATCTCGATGTGCGGGTGCTGGTCGAGGAGACCGACCGCGCGGGCCAGCTCGCGGTGGGCTCGGTCGGCGGGATTGTGCTGCGCGGTGAGTAGGTCGATCAGTGCTGTGTCCACCGCGTCGCGCAGGGCTGCCTCGGTCGAGGAGTGCGGTACTGCAGTCACGGGGCGGAAGTCTAAGCGCTGCAACGGATGTTCAGCACCCTTCAACATCACCCACATGGGTGGTCCTTGGTCACAGGAGTCGCGCCATGAACAGGAGCGTTCCGGATCTTGCTGGGCCGGGGTGTGGTCAGCGGCGCGCGAAAGCGGCAGCATCACCGCGGTCTGGAGTGCACCCGGTCGGCGGGACTTTCGCCCCTTGAACCCTCCGGAAGCGGTGGTACTCACGGAAATGTGGCCGGATCGAATCGCGCGGGAGAGTCTGCCATGGACGGTGTCGTGAACAATTCGCTGGATGCGTGGCCGACCGGCGCGAGCGGACGCCGACTGGTCCAGGTCGCCGACCGGCCGTGGGTGCGGGACGAGGTGAAAGGATTGCGGGACGCCCGGTCCCGCCGAACCGCGGTGAACCTGGCGCTGTTGCGGGCCCCGCTCAACGGCGTCGACCTGGACAGCGCCGACCACGCGATGCTGACCTGGCTCGCCGATCGCGACGCCGACATCGTGGCCGGAGTGCACAGCCTGCTGGATCGCGCCCGGGCGGCCCCACCGGCCCCCGAAGCCTGTCGCGAGTGACCGTTCGCGAGCTAGGACACCGTCGACGCTTCGCTCTCGGCGCGTTCCTCCAAGCGCTGCATGGCGGTCGCGCGGGCTGAGTGCACGTGGTGCAGGGCGGCTTGGCGGGCCGCTTCGGAATCGCCCGCGAGCAGCGCGTCGAGGATCCGCTGGTGGTCTTCGCGCGCCGCCTCGACCCTGCCGGGCACCATCAACGTGGTCTGCATGCCCTGGTGCAGGATCTGCTGCAGGACGCCGAGGGTCTGCTGCAGGAACTTGTTGCCGGCCGCTTCCACGATGGCCAGGTGGAACGCCTCGTCGAGCTGCTGCAGGCGCTCGAAGTCGCGCGGCACCTGCTCGGTGGCCTCGACCATGCTCTGCAGGACGCTCGAAACCCGTTGCAGCGCCTCGGCATCCTGCCGCTCGGCGGCCCAGCCCGCGGCGGGGACTTCGAGCACCTCGCGCATCGCGAACAGCTCGCTGATCGAATGCCGTTGCGTGGCCAGGGCCTCGCGGAGTTCCCGGGCGGTCTCGGGCTCGGCGATGAAGACGCCGCGGCCGTGCACGACCCGCAGCACGCCCCTGGCCTTCAGCGCGCCGATCGCCTCGCGCACCGTCGGCCGGCTCACCCCGAGCAGCTCGGCGAACTCGCGCTCCGGCGGAAGCCGGTCGCCCGGGCTGTACCGGCCCGATTCGATCGCTTGCGTGATCTGCTGCTCGACCTGGTTGGCGACCGACCCCGGTGACAGCCGCTCCCACATGCCCCATCCACCTCCGCGAGACCATTCCTGGCCACGAGTCTACGTTCGGCGTGTCGCCCGCCCGGTGGACCCGCTCAGGATTCGGCGGCGACGCGGTCGAGCCAGTTCCACATCAGCGCGTTGAACAGCTCGGGCTGGTCGATCTGGAGGTTGTGCCCGGCCACGTCGACCGCGGCGAACGTCGCCCGCGGGTAATGCGGGAGCAGCGCGAACTGATCGAGGTAGCCGACCGCGCCGTCCTGCCGTCCGGTGAGGACCAGCGCCGGGCGGTCGAACGGCGCGTCGCCCTCGGGGTCTTCGGTGAGCTCCCAGCGCAGCCGGATGCGGGCGATCGCCTCGGTGTCGAGGAGGTCGACGCCGGTCAGGATCTCCTCGCGGAACCGGCGCACCGTTTCCGGCGTGTGCACGACCACGTTGTCCCGGACCAGCTCGGCGAGCTCGTCGTCCAGCGAGTCGAGCAGTGCCGGATCGGGGCGGAGCACCTGGTGTTCGGGCACCGTGCGTTCGGCGTGCTCCAGCTTGGTGCCCACCGGGCAGATCAACGCCAGGCCGAGCACCTGCCCGGGGCGGGACCGGGTGAGCGCGCGGGCGAGGTATCCGCCGTAGGACTCGCCGACCAGCAGGAACGGCGCGTCGCCGATGGTGTCGTCCACGAAGTCCTGCACGGCGGCGAGCAGATCGTCGGAGCTCGCGAAGGAGACGGGTGCGGGCGTCTTGCCCATGCCGGGCAGGTCCGGGTACAGCCGCCGGTATCCCGCGCGGTCGGCGAAGACCGGCTCCAGGCAGCCGAGCACCAGGCGGTGGTCGGGCCCCCAGCCGTGCAGGGCCAGCACCGGGGTTCCGGCGCCCCGCTCGACGTGGTTGAGGCGTACGGATGAGGGTTCGGGCATGGTCGGGTCCTCGTCGATCTGGGGACTGCGCTCAGGGTGCGCATCCTGCCAGCGGGCACCGACGGTCCCGATCTCCACGTCGTAGCCGAGGCGTCACCCGACGGAGTTGAGTAGCCCTACTCAGGAGCGATGCGCGCTCGGCGTTATACGGTCGCCCGGGTTTAGGGAAGGACCGACTTCATGAGTGCGCACTTGGCCGGGGTTGCCGTGCACCTGCCGGAGCGGGAGGTCGGCACCGCGGCGGTGGAGCGGCGGATCGCGGCGGAGAGCGCGGCGTTCGTGCCACCGGCCGGGATCATCCGGCGGCTGACCGGCATCGAGTCGCGGCACGTGCTCGGCGACGAGGAGCAGGCCTCCGACCTGGCCGCGGCCGCGGCGCGCAAGCTGCTCGCCGAGACCGGCACCTCGGCCGACGACGTCGACCTGCTGCTGTTCGCCTCGGCCAGCCAGGACATGGTCGAGCCCGCCACCGCGCACATCGTGGCCGCCAAGCTGGGCCTGCGCTGCCCGGTGATGGACGTCAAGAACGCCTGCAACAGCGTGCTCAACGGCATCGAGGTCGCCGACGCGCTGATCGGCGCGGGCCGGTACCGGCGGGTGCTGCTGGTCAGCGGCGAGTCGCCGTCCCGGGCGATCCGGTGGAACGTGCCCGACATCGGGACGTTCCTGCGCGCCTTCCCCGGCTACACGCTCTCCGACGCGGGTGCCGCGATGCTGCTGACGGACGGGCCCGCCGGGGTGCTCGGCAGCGGGTTCAGCGCCGATTCGTCGCAGTGGGACGTCGGAACGCTGCCGTGCGGAGGATCGGCGCATCCGCGCGATCCCGAGTACAGCTACTTCGCGATGGACGGCGGTCGGCTGAAGTCGGCGTTCCTGCGGCTGGGCACCGGCGTGCTGGACGAGACGCTGGCGCGGCTCGGGCTCGGCTGGCAGGACTTCGCCGTCGTGTGCGTGCACCAGGTTTCCCTGCCGTACCTGGACGTCTTCGCCGAGCGGGCCGGGGTGCCCGCTGACAAGCTGGTGGTGACGATCTGCGAGCACGGCAACGTCGCCTCCGCCAGCCTGCCGCTGCAGCTGGCCGTCGCGCAGCAGCTCGGCCGCTGCGGGCCGGGGGATCTGGTGGCGCTGGTGGGCATGGCCGGCGGGGTCAGCCTGGGAATCGTGGTGATCCGGCTGTGAGCGGGCTGTGGGTGGTGGTGCCCGCCTACAACGAGGCGAACGGCATCACGGCGACGCTGGAAGCGCTTGACGTGCAACGGGATTCGGACTTCGACCTGGTCGTGGTGGACAACGGGTCGACGGACGCGACGGCGGCCGTCGTCGCGGACTTCGGCCGGACGCGCCCGTGGGTCCACCTGGTGCACGAGCCGGAGAAGGGCACGGGGGCGGCCGCGGACACCGGCATGCGCTTCGCGGTGGAGCGGGGCGCGGTCCGGCTGGCCCGCACCGACGCCGACTGCCTGCCCGCGCCGGACTGGACCCGGCGGATCAACGCGGCGTTCGCGTCGGGGTTGCGCATGGTGGCCGGGCAACTGCTGCCGCGCACCGACGAGGGCGTGCCCGCCTGGCAGCGGTCGCTGCTGGTCGGCGCCGTCGAGGTGGCCGGCGCGTTCGGCAAGATCCGGCCCGGCAACCGCGATCCGCGCTACCGGGGCCCGTACGTGATGGCGCCGGGCTGCAACATGGCCATCACCGGCGAGCTCTACTTGCAGGCCGGCGGATTCCCGCGCACCAAGATCGAAGACGTGCACGAGGACCGCGCCCTGGTCAACGCCGTGCGGCTGCTCACCGCCGACTACGGCCTGCGGCGCGACGTCGTGGTGCGCGGCTCGGTGCGGCGGGTGCGTGCCTGGGGGCTGCTGAAAACCCTCGCCTGGTACGCGGATCACCGCTACCGGCCGGAGCTGGTGGACATCAGGTGACCGCCGCGAGGTGGGAGCGGCGGGTGCAGCTCGGCGCGCACCCGCTGGCGTACCCGCTGGTGCGCGGCATCGGGCGGATCGGGCCGGTGGTGCGGGTGCCGCGCGTCGGCGTGGTGGTCAGCGAAGCCGCGCCGGCCCGACAGGTGCTCACCGACACCGAGGGCTTCACCAAGACCGGGCCGGGTTCCCCGGCGGACCTGTGGACGCCGGTGGTGGGGCCGTCGGTGCTGCTGAACATGGAAGGCGACGACCACGCCCGGCTGCGCCGGAAGCTGTCCGGGCTGTTCACGCCGCGCTTCGTCGACCAGCTGTGCGCGCGCGTGGCGGCGGAGCCGATGGCGGCGCTGCGCGCGGAGCTGGCCGCGGGACGCGCCGTGGACCTGGTGCCCGTGGTGCGCGACCTGGCCGGCGCGGTGATCTGCGAGCTCGTCGGCCTGCGGGCCGACCGGGCGGACTTCGCCCGGGCCTTCGCCGCGGCGACGGCGGTGACGTCGATGGTGCGGCTGGGGCGTTCGCGGCTCACCCCGGCGCAGGTGGCGCGCGGGCGGAAGGCCTTGTCGGAGCTGACCGGACCCGCCGCCGAGGCGTTCGCGCACGGCGACCCGGAGTCGGTTCCGGGCCAGATGCGCGAGCTCGGCCTGTCCGAGCAGGAGGCTTTGGGCGCGGTAGCGGCCTTCGTGCTCACCGGCACCGAAACGCTCGTCTCCTACGTGCCGCGGCTGATCGCCCTGGCGCACGACACCGGCTGGCTGCCCCGCCTGGTCGCCGAGCCGGAGCGCGCCGACGACGTGGTGTCGGAGGCCCTGCGGTTCACCGTGCCGTCGCCGGTGATGCTGCGCAGCGTCGCCGCCGAGCGCACGATCGGCGACGTGCGGGTGCGGCCGGGGGACCGGGTGGTGATCGCGACGATCTCCGCCGCCAAGGGCCTCGGCGGCTTCGACCCCGATCGCCCGCACCCGCCGGAGGTGCAGCGGCTGTGGTTCGGGGCGGGCCCCCACTTCTGCCTCGGAATGCCGTTGGCCGGCGCGGAGATCCGGACGGTGCTGGACACCGTGCTCGCCGCGGGTGGCGCGGCCGTCGTGGACCGGAAGGTCGCCCGCCGAGTGCTGATCCCCGCCTACCGGAGCCTGGTGGTGCGCCGTGGCTGACCTGCTCGCACAAGTCCTCGACGCCGGCCGCCGGTACGGCGACGCACCGGCGCTCACCGGGCCGTCGGGCCGACCGCTGACGTACGCGGACCTGTCCCGGCGCGTCACGGCGACCGCGGATCGACTGCACGACAAGGGTTTTCGTCCCGGCGACCGGATGCTGTTCTCGGTCCGCCCCGGGCCGGAGGCCGTCGTGCTGGCCCTGGGGACCGTGGCGGCGGGCGGCACCGTCGTGTTCATAGACCCGGGTTCCGGTCCGGAGCTGTTCACCAGCAGGCTCGACATGGCCCGGCCCGCGTGGGCGGCCGCGGAATCGCTGCTGTACGCGGCGAGCGCGCCCGGGCCAGGCCGGGCGCTGGCCCGGCGTCGCGGCGTGCTGCTGCCGGACTACTCGGCGCTGCCGGTCCGGCACGTGCGGTCCGGGCCGTGGCTGCCCGGCGTCCCGCTGCGCGCCGTGTCGGCGAAAGCGCTGGCCAAACCGGCCGAACCGTGGGCGGACTGGTCTCCCGCGCCGGACCAGGACGCCGTCGTGGTGTTCACGGCCGGAACCACGAGCGACCCGAAAGCCGTTGTGCACACCCGGGGTTCGCTCGGTGCAGCCCTGGAAGTGCTGGCCACGTGCTGCGCGCTCGCGCCCGGCGCGCGGGTGCACACCGACCAGTTCCTGCTCGGATTGCCGAGCCTCGTGGCCGGTGCACATTGGACGATGCCGCGCTTCGGCTTCTCACCCACCGCGGACCTTTCCTCGGTGGCGAGCGGACTTTCGGAAGCCACGCACACCTTCTTCGTCCCGGCGGATCTGGCCGCACTGCTCGACGCCGCCGAGCGCGGGGAGGTGGCGCTGCCGGGCTCGCTGCGCCAGGTGTGGCTCGGTGCGGCCCCGGTGCTGCCGCCGCTGCTGCGGCGGGCCGAAGCCGCGCTTCCCGGCACCGAGTTCCTGGCGATCTACGGCATGACCGAGGTCCTGCCCATCGCGGTGGCCACTGCAGAGGAGAAGCTCGCGCACGACGGCGACCTGCTCGGCAAGCCGCTGCCCGGGGTCCGCGCGCGCGTCGCCGACGACGGCGAGCTGTTCGTCTCCGGGCCGAACATGTGCCGCGGATATCTCGGGCAGCCGCCGTTGACCGAGCACGCGACGGGCGACCTCGCGCGCATCGAGAACGGCTCGATCGTGCTGGTCGGCCGGAAGAAGGACATGATCCTGCGCGGCAAGACCAACGTGTACCCCGGGCTCTACGAGCCGTCGATCGCCGCGCTGCCGAGCGTCGAGGGCGCGGCGATGATCGGGGTGCCGGACGAGATCGGCGACGAGCGGATCGTGCTCGTCGTGGCCGGAACGCGGCCGGGACTGGCGGAATCGGTGCGGGCGGAGCTGCCGCGGCTCATCGACGCGGCGGCGCTGCCGGACGAGGTCGTGGTGGTGCCGGAGCTCCCGGTGTCCGGGCGGACCCGGAAGCTGGACCGGGACGCGCTGCGGAAGATGGTGGCCGGATGAGGATCGCGGTGACCGGCGCGACCGGATTCGTCGGCGCCGCCGTGTGCCGCGCCGCAGTTGCCGAAGGCTGGGAGGTGCACGCCTTCGGCAGGCGGCCGGGCGTGCGCCACTGGGACATCGCGAGCGGCCCGCTCGCGGACCCGCCCGAGGTCGACGCGGTCGTGCACGCGGCCGCGGCGGTCGCCGACGAGACGGCGTCGGCGGAGATGTGGCGGACCAATGTGGACGGTACGCGGCACGTGGCGGACACCTTCCCAGGCGCGCGCCTGGTGCACATCTCGACCGCGAGCGTCTACGACCCGTTCACCGCGACGGTCGATGCCGACGAGACGGCGGCGCCGGTCGCGCGGTACCTCAACGCCTACGGCGAATCCAAGGCCGCCGCCGAACGCCTGCTCACCTACCGGCCCAACACCGTCGTGCTGCGCCCGCACGCCGTGTACGGGCCCGGCGACACGACGCTGCTGCCGCGGCTGCTCGACGCGATCCGGGGACGCAACCTGATGATCGTCGGCGACGGCCGCACGCGGCATTCGCTGACATCGATCGACAACCTCACCAACGCGGTCCTGCTGGCCTGCACCGGAAAACCCGGCACCTACAACATCGCCGACGCCGAGCCGGTGGCCCTGGAGGACGCGCTGCGGGAGATGTTCCGCGAGCGCGGCCTCCGGGTGCGCGTCCGCCACCTCCCGGTGCGGCTGGCCTGGAACCTCGCGGCCATCGCCGAGAACACCTGGCGGCCGCCGAGGCTGGCCCAGCTGAGCCGCTACGCGGTGAGCCACCTCGGGTTCGAGCGCACCCTGGACATCACCGCGGCGCGCCGCGACCTCGGCTACCGGCCGGAGCCGACGTCGTTCACCGGGGCGGCGCGGTGGTGATGCCGAGCTCGGCGTAGGACGGGATCAGCACGCCGCGAGCGGGCCGCCGGGACACCACCCGGATCGGCCCGGCGTCCAGGATCGCCTGCAGCAGGTGGGAAATCTCCGCCCGGGCCAGCGCGGCACCGAGGCAGAGGTGCCGCCCGGCGCCGAACCAGAGCTGCCGGGTCTCGGGCACGTAGGGCCGGTCGATGTCGAAGCGCCCGACCCGGTTGTTGGCGACGTAGGTCAACAGCATCACGCGCTCACCGGCCCGCATCGCGGCCCCGTCCACGGTCACGTCGGTGCTGACGCTGCGCCCGATCAGCGGCGCGGGCGTGGTCACCCGCAGGCCCTCCCGCACGGCGTCGGGCAACAGCTCGGGCGACTCGCGCAACCGGTGCTGCTGGCCGGTGTCGTGCAGCAGCGCGACAGTGCGGGCCATCGCGGTGGCGGCCGTTTCGGTGCCGGCGACCATGAGCAGCGCGGCGATCCCCGAGGTCTCCTCCAGCGACAGGCCCAGTTCCCGGCAGCGGCCCAGCAGCGTCTCGGCGGGAGCCTCGGCGAACGCCGTGGGTACATTGCGGGTGAGGTCGGCGATGATCGGCTTGGCCTGCGCGACGACCTCCGGCGGCAGCTCGGTCGACGCGGCACTGCCCAGCGCGAGCTTCGCCAGCCGCTCCCCGGTGCCGAACACGGCGCGGTAGTGCTCGTCCTCCGGGGGCAGGTCGAGCCCGAGCAGATCGGCCATCATCCGCCCGACCAGCACCCGGGACAGGTCGGCGAGATCGACGACTTCACCGGCCCGAAGCCGCTCCACGGCGGGCTGCAACGCCGGATCGAAGACCCGCCGCACCAGCGGACGGGCGGTGGCGTCGGTGAACAGGTCGCGAGCCCGCGAGCGAAGGTCGGCGTGCCCGGGACCGTCGAAGATGCGGTAGACGTAGTCGCCGAGAACCTGGGCCCAGAGATGCCCGACGCCACCCTCGCCGAGCAGCGTGAAGTGCGCGCCGTCGTTGAGGATCCGGCGAGCGACGACGGGATCGTTGACCACCCAACCGAGCCGGGGCACCCGCCGGATCGGCCCGCCCCGAGAGGAGAGCCGGAGCAGCAGGTACAGCGCGGGCCGGCTGGCCCAGAGCAGCCGAGCCTCATGCCGCTGAGCGGGATCCCGATGGCCGAGCAAATCGATCACAAGGCCGACTATCGCAGAGTCGTGAGCACTTTGGTCCGCCATAGCGGCCCAAACCACTCACGACCCTGCGGCCAGCCGGTGTTGCTGCGCATCGACACCGCTCATCTCCTCGGCCAAGCTGGTACTGAGCGCTTTGCGGCGTTCCGTTCAAATGCAGGTTCGAGGGGGAGCCATGCTTGCCTGGACGACCATCGCCTACGGGGCCATCCTTTCCGCTCTGCTCGCAGGTATCGCGGTCTTTCTCGCGGCCCGTGAGGTACGTGTGCGTGCCGCGCTCGGCGCTGCTGCGGGGGCGTTCATCGGCCCCTTCGCGTGGAACGCGATCCTGCATGCCACCAGTGCGCACCAGTTCTTCGTCGATGCTCCTGTGCGCGCAATCCCGGCCAGTTGGCAGGACACCGGCTCTGGGGTGTTCGCGATCGCCGCGACCGCGCTTCTGCTCGGACTGGGGCCGCTCGGGTCGCTCCCAGCACGCACGGCCGCAGCACTGACACTGCTCGCGGGGGTCGCGGCGTTCCTCGTAGACGTTTACCTCTACTGACAGCCCGCGGTGGAGGGCGCTTGCAGAGGCCGAGAGGACCAAGCTCCGACCGTGGCTAGTCGCGATTCCGTTGTTTCCTGCTCGCGGTCGAGCCTCGGACGATGAGTTCCGGGGCCAGTTCCGTGATGATCTCGTGGCGGGCCGGGGCTCCTTCGAGCTGGCGGAGGATCGCCGCCACCGAGCGGCGGCCCAGTTCGCGCAGCGGGAGGCGGACCACCGTCAGCGGCGGCGACAGGTGCCGGGCGAAGAACACGTCGTGCACGGCCACAATGGACAGGTCTTCCGGGATTCGCAGGCCCGCTTCGCGCGCCGCCGTCATGGCGCCCACTGCCGCCAGCACGTTGCTCACCACGACGCCCGTCGGCGCCGTTCCGCTGGCCAGCAGGCGGGGCAGCGCCGCTGCACCCTCCTCGGGCGTGTGGCCGCCTCGCAGCTGCGGGCCATCCGGTAGTCCGGCCTCGTGCAGCGCTCGCCGCCAGCCACGCGTGCGCGCTTCGGATCGGGCCTTCGGGTTGCCCAGCTTGAGATGCGCGATCGAGGTGTGCCCGAGCTCGACCAAGTGCCGTGTCGCGAGGTACGTCGCGTCGTCGTCGTCCAGCGCCACGCTGCCGATCTCGCCGCGCGTGCGGTCGTTGACCAGCAACAGGGGGAGCCGGGTGGCCGCGATCTTGGCGATCGTCTCGTCCGCCGTGCTGCTGCCGCGCTGCAGGAGGAGGCCGTCGATGCGGTTGCCCCGCACGATGCGCTCGAAGGTCCGGTCGCTGCGGGCCAGTTCGTCGGCGTCCGCGAGCAGCAGGGCGTAGCCGGAGGCACTGGCCTCCTCTTGCGCGCCCGCCATGATCTCGCTGTACACCGGGTTGCTGGTGTCGTGCACCGCCATCCCGAGGATGCCCGACTCAGCGCGGCGCAGCGCCCGCGCGACCTCGTTGGGCGTGTACCGCAGCTGCGCCGCCACCTCCAGGACGCGGTTGCGCGTCTCCTCCCTGATCCGCAGCGTTTCGTCGCCTCGGAGCAGGCGTGAGACCACCGCCTGGCTGACGCCGGCGATCCGGGCCACATCGCTCATCTTGGCCCGGCCGGTGACCGGTGTCGGCGGATCGGCGGGTTGACAGCTCTCGGACACGGAGGTAAGCATACCGGCAAGGTAAACCGATTTACCGACCATTCCGGACGCCCTGAGGAGATCGGGACGATGAGGTCCTCGAACCGAGGAGGCCGCTCGATGACGGTGTTGCACGGCATGGCGTGGGGCCACCAGCGCGGCGTCGGCTGCCTGCGGGAGGTTTCGGCCGCGTACGAGCGGCGGCATCCCGGGGTGCGGATCAGCTGGGACTCGCGGTCTCTGCGGGAGTTCGAGGACGTGCCGATCGTCGAGCTGGCCGCCCGGTACGACCTGATCGCGATGGACCACCCGTACGTCGGTCAGGCGCACGCCAATGCCGCCTTGGTGCCGCTGGAAGAACTGCTTCCGGAGTCGTTCCTGGCGCAGCAGCGGGAGAACAGCACCGGTCCGAGCTTCGCGAGCTACGCCTGGGCGGGCAGCCAGTGGGCGGTGGCGATGGACGCCGCGGCCCAGGTTTCGGCCTACCGCCCGGAAGTGCTCGACGCGGTGCCGACGTCCTGGGAGGACGTGACGGCCTGCCTGCAGGAGCTGCCCCGGCACCGGGCGGTGCTGCCCGCGAACCCGACGCACCTGCTCTGCGGCCTGCTGACGCTGTGCTCGCAGATCGGGGGGAGCGGCTGGCTGGACCGGGCCGGGCTCGACCCGGAGGTGGCGGTGCCCGCGGCCGAGCGGCTGCTGGGCCTGCTGGCGCTGGTCGACGCGCGGTCGCTGGACCTCGACCCGATCGAGGCGCTGACCGCGATGTCCGCCGGCGACGTGGCCTACTCGCCGATGGTGTTCGGCTACGTGAACTACGCGCGAGACCACGTGGTCCGCTTCGCCGACATCCCGTCGCCGGACGGTGCGCCGGCCGGATCGCTGCTCGGCGGCGTCGGCCTGGCGATCTCGGCGAAGTGCGCGGAACCCGTTGCGGCGGCGCGGTTCCTGTCGCACGTCGTCAGCCCGGAGTGCCAGCGCGGCGAGTACGCGGCGGCCGGCGGCCAGCCGGGCAACCGGGCGGCATGGACCGATCCGGCGGTGGACGCGGCGTCGGGCGGGTTCTACTCCGCGACGCTGCGGACGCTGGACCGGGCCTTCGTGCGGCCCCGGCACATCGCCTACCCGGTGGTGCACCGCCGGGCGGCCGAGGAGATCCACCCGCTGGTCCGGCGTGGGACGACGGCCGGGGAGATCGTGCGCCGTTTCAACGAGGTCTGCGCGGCCACGTACGCGGAGCTGGAGCCGTGACGACGCTCGCCGAGCTGGTCGCCGCCGCGCACCGGACCTTCGCCGCGTGCCCTGCCGTCGGCGCGCTGACCTTCGGCGACCTGGGCGCGCAGGCCCGGGCCGCGGCGACGGCGTTGCGGCGGCTCGGCCTGCGGCCGGGCGACCGGGTGCTGATCGCGCTGGACAACCGGCCGGAGGTGCTCGCGCTGGAACACGCGCTGTGGCTGGGCGGATTCGTGCGCGTCGCGGTGAGCACCCGGTTGCACCCGGCCGAGATCGCCGCGATCGCCGAAGACTGCGCTGCCGCCGCGATCGTGACCGAGCTCGACGTGCCGGGGCACCGGGTGATCGCGCCGGGCGCGGAGCTGTTCGCCGGCCCGGCCGACGACTTCGAGCCGCGCCGCGACCCGGACGAGCTCGCCGCGCTGATGTACACCTCGGGCAGCACGGGACGCCCCAAGGGCGCGCGAGTGACCAGCGGGGCGTGGGTCGCGATGGTGGAGGCGATGTGGCAGGAGCTGCCGACGATCGGGCCGGACGACGTCGTGCTGCACGTCGCGCCGATGAGCCACTTCAGCGGCTCCGTGGGCTCCGCCTACACCCTGGCGGGCGCGGCGGCGGTGCCGCTGACCAGGTTCGACGCGGTCGGGCCGGTCGAGGTCATCGAGCGGCACCGGGTGACCGCCGTGACGCTCGTGCCGACCATGCTCGAACGGCTCGCCGAGGTCGTCGACCGGCCGACGAGCCTGCGCGCCGTCGTCTACGGCGCGGCCCCGATCTCGGTCCCGGCGATGCGCCGCGCGCAGCAGGCGCTTGGGACGGTGCTGTACCAGTTCTACGGGCTGAGCGAAGCGCTCGCGCCGCTGACCGTGCTCTCCGCGGCCGACCACGCCACCGGTGACCCGCAGGTGCTCTCCTCCATCGGACGGCCGGTGGACTCGGTCGAACTGTCCATCGTGGATGGTGAGATCGCCGTTCGCGGGCCGCAGATCATGCCCGGCTACTGGGGCGGCGAGCCGCTGCGGGACGGCTGGTTCCGCACCGGCGACCTCGGCCACCTCGACGCCGCCGGACGCGTCCACCTGGCCGGGCGGCGCAGCGAGCTGATCGTGACCGGCGGCTTCAACGTCCACCCGGCGGAGGTCGAGCAGGCCATCGCCGCGCTGGACGGCGTCGCCGAGGTCGCCGTGCTCGGCGTGCCGGACGCCCGCTGGGGCGAGGCCGTTTCCGCCGCCGTCGTCCGCAGGCCGGGCAGCGAAGTGTCCGAAGAGGACGTTCGGCGGGCCTGTGCGAGTCGGCTCGCCGGGTACAAGAAACCCCGGCGCGTCGTGTTCCTGCCCGAGCTGCCGCAGACCAGCACCGGCAAGCCCGACCGCAAGCGGCTCCGCGCCGCCTTCAGCTGACCCCGAAACCGAAAGGCAGGTGCGAAAGTCATGCCGGAGCAGGCATTGCAGGGGATCCGCGTCCTCGACTTCACCCAGATGATGCTCGGTCCTTACGGCACCCAGCTGCTGGCCGACCTCGGCGCCGACGTCATCAAGGTCGAGCGGCTCGACGGCGAATGGGAGCGCGGCCTGCACATGCAGGGCGAGCTCGTCGGCGGCGACTCGGCGGCGTTCCTGGCGATGAACCGCAACAAGCGGTCGGTGGCGGTGGACCTGCGCTCCGATGCGGTGCGCGACGCGCTGCTGGAGATCGGCGGGACCTGCGACGTGGTGGTGGAGAACTTCCGGCCCGGCGTGCTGGCCCGCCGGGGCCTCGGCTTCGAGGACTTCCGCCGGGTGAAGCCGGACATCATCTACTGCTCCGGCTCCGGCTGGGGCCAGGACACCCGCTACGCCAGGGAGAACCGGCCCGGCCAGGACCTGCTGATCCAGTCGATGTCCGGGCTCGCGGCCAACGGCGGCCGGGCGGGCGACCCGCCGACCCCGGCCGGCACCGCGATCGTGGACGCGGCCACCGCGCTGAACCTGGCCAACGGCATCCTCGCCGCCCTGGTGGCCCGGCTGCGCCACGGCGTCGGCCAGCGCGTCGAGGTGGACCTGTACTCGACGGCGATCTCCTTGCAGTGCCAGGAGATCTCGTCGATGGTCAACCAGGGCGCGGAGTTCGAGCGCTCGACCGAAGGCGTCGGCCAGGCGTGGCTGGATGCGCCGTTCGGGATCTACCGCACCGCGGACGGCTGGCTGGCCGTGGCGATGGCGCCGCTGGACGTGGTCGGCCCGCTGTCCGGCGCGCCGCAGGTCGCGGAGCTGGACGCGTGGGCGGACCGCGACGAGGTGAAGCGGATCCTGGAAGCCCGCACCGCGCAGCGGCCCACGCAGGACTGGCTGGACGCGCTGCTGCCCGCGGGCGTGTGGTGCGCGCGGGTGCGCAGCACGAAGGAAGCGGTGGACGAGCTGCGGGCGGACGGCTCGGACCTGATCGTGCGCACCCGGCACGCGAAGGCCGGGGACATCGAGCTGATCGGCTGCCCGATCCGGCTGTCCGAGACGCCGTGGCAGCTGCGCTACGCGCCGCCGGCGGTGGGGGAGCACACCAGCGACGTCCTCGGCGAGGTGCTCAGCGCCGAGCAGATCGAGCGGCTGCGCGCGGACGGAGCCGTGGCATGAAGGTGCACGAGAACCTGGTGGAAACGCGGCAGGACGGCGTCGCCGTGCTGCGCATCGACCGGGAAAGCGCGCTCGGCGCGCTGTCGCGCGGCATGGTCGAGGCGCTGGGGGAGTACCTCGTGCGCCTGCGCTCGGACGACGAGGTGCGGGTGCTGGTGCTCACCGGCACCGGGCGCGGGTTCATCGCCGGGGCGGACATCAACGAGTACTCCGGCGTCGGCCGCACCGCCTTCGACGACTACCAGAAGCTCTCGCGCGGCGTGTTCGACCAGCTCGCCGCGCTGCCGCAGCCGACGATCGCGGCGGTCAACGGCTACGCGCTCGGTGGCGGCTTCGAGGTGGCGCTGTGCTGCGACTTCATCGTCGCTTCCACCGCGGCCCGGTTCGGGTTGCCGGAGGTGTCGCTCGGCCTGCTGCCCGGTGGTGGCGGCACGGTGCGGCTGGCCCGGGCGGTCGGGGCGCGCGTCACGAAGGAACTCGTGCTCACCGGTCGACGGATGAAGCCTGACGAGGCGCAACGCCTCGGATTGCTCACGGGGTTGGTGGAGCCGGACGAGCTGGTCCCGCGCGCGGTCGAGCTCGCCACGACGATCGCCGGGCAGGCGCCGCTGGCGGTGCGGGAGGGCAAGCGGCTGGTCGACGACGGGCTGGAGACCGGGTTGGCCGCCGCGCTGACCCGCGAGCAGCAGGTGTTGTCCTGGCTCTACACCACCGATGACGCACGGGAAGGCGTAGCGGCGTTCCTGGAGAAGCGATCGGCGGTGTTCCGCGGCCACTGACCTCGAACTGCGAAACGACCACCTGGCGGGGCACGACCCTCGTGGGGTGCCAGTTTCAATTGAAACTGGCACCCCACGAGTCACAGGTGGGTGAGGAGTGATGCCACGAGGGCCGCTCGTTCGGGTAGGGAGGCCGCGACGATCTGCTCGTCCGGGGCGTGGGCGCCGCGGCCGACCGGGCCGAGGCCGTCGAGGCTGGGAACGCCGAGGGATCCCGTCAGGTTGGTGTCCGCCGCTCCCGAGGCCGGGCGGCCCGCGGCCTCCTGCCCGACCGCTCGTGCCGCGCGGGCCAGCGTTTCGGCGAGTTCGCCGGGCCCCGGATCCGTCCACACCGGACGGCTGGTGAGGATGTCCGCGGCGACGGTGGTGCCGGGGCGGATCGGGCTCAGGTCGCGCAGGGCCGCCAGCACGGCGCGTTCGGTCGAGGTGTCGGTGAAGCGCATGCCGATCTCGCACCACGCCTCTCCCGGGACCACGTTGGTCCGGCCGCCGCCGGCGATGGTGCCGACGTTGCACAGCATGTCCGGGTGCGCCGCCGCGATCCGGCGCACGGCCAGCAACTGGTCGATCAGCTCCTCGATCGCCGACGCGCCGTCCTCCGGCGCCAGCGCCGCGTGCGATTCCCGGCCGGTCACGCTGATGCGCGCGCGGGTGCTGCCCCAGCGGGCGGTCTTCACCGCGCCATCCGGGTGCGGCGGCTCGAAGCCGAGCGCCGCCACCGCGTTCGCGCAGTGCTCGGCGATCAGTTCGCGGGCCGATGGCGACCCGACCTCCTCGTCGGCCACCACGATCATCGTGATCGGCCGGTGGTCTGCCCGGGCGATCATCTCCACGGCGGTTTCGAAGACGACGAGCCCGCCCTTCATGTCGTAGACGCCCGGCCCGTGGATCCGGCCGTCGCGCTCCAGCCACGGCACCGCCCCGTCGAGCGTGCCGGCCGGCCACACCGTGTCGTGGTGGCCCAGGCACAGGATCGGCCGCTCGCCCTGCCTGCCGCCGGTGCCGGGGAAGTGCGCGAGCAGGTTCGCGCCGGTGGCGTGCGCGCGTCGTTCGGTGCGGGCGCCGAGCTCGGCGTAGCGCTGCTCCAGGAGGTCGAGCAGGGCGTCGAGCGCGGGCGCCTGCCCGCTCGGCGTCTCCAGCCGGACGTAGCGGTGCAGCCGGTCGCGCATCCGCGCGGCGTCGGCGGGCCGGGCATCGATCAACGCATCAGTCACGGATACGGAACGTATAACCCGAACTCCGGCGAGGCAACCCTGTTGACAAAACGGATTTAGCGGCTCATGTTGTCCGGGTTACGTTTCATATGTTCGGTTGCAGCGGGTGTTCATCCCGATGCGGCGGGCGAGGAGGAGTCGTGGGGCGCGGACCGGAATCGGCTGTCCTGGCCGGCGACTTCGTCGTGCAGAACCTGGACACCGCCGAGCTGCAGCGGCAGGCCGCCGCGCTGTACCGGCGCGTCTTCGGTTACCAGAATCCCGACGTCGGGCTGAGCCCGCCGCTGTTGACCGGGCTGCTGCGCAACGGCGGCTCCGCCGTCGGCGCCGTCGCCGCCGACGGCACCTTGCTCGGCTTCGCCTACGGGATGCGAGGCGGTGACGGAGAAGGCATGTACCACTACTCGCAGGCAGCGGTCGTCGCGCCGGAGAGCCAGGGCCTCGGGCTGGGCCGCCGGCTGAAGCTGGCGCAGGCGGCCGTCGCGCGCGACACCGGCATGCGCTTCATGCGCTGGTCCTACGACCCGCTGATCTCCCGCAACGCGCACTTCAACCTGGACGTCCTCGGCGCGCTCGGCCGCTGGTACGTCGACGACTTCTACCTGCACGAGCGCTCGGACCGGGTGGTCGTCGAGTGGGATCTCGAACGGCCGCCCACCCCGGCCGCGGCGACCGGCCCGAACCCGTCCGCCACCCGCGCCGACTGGGGCCGCCGGCAGCAGCGGGGCGCGCACGGCTGGCTCGCGCTGCCGACCGATCCGACGCTGCTGGACCCGGCCGAGGACGCCGAGGTGCGTGCCGCGGTGCGCGCGGGTTTCCACGAGTTCCTGGCACGGGGGCTCGTCGCCCGGTCCTGCCGCCAGGTCTCGGCGGAGACCTCGGTTTACTGGTTCGCCCCACCGACCGACGATCGGAGCCGAACGTGACCGCCCGCAACGCCAACCGCGACCTCGCCAGCCCCCGCCAGCGCTTCGACGCGCGGGTGCAGCGCCGCTCGGCGGCCGTCCTGCAACAGCGCGTCGTCGAGCAGGAGATCCGGTCGCTGGACGCGGCGATGGCGTCGATCGGCCACGACGGATCGGTGGAGCGGGCCGCCGCGCTGGTGGTCGGCGCCCGCCGCCGGTTCATCCTGGGCGCGGGCAAGTCCTTCGGCTACGCGTGCCTGCTGGCCGCCGACCTGGGCGCGTCGCTGTCGAACGTGACCACCATCGACGGCCGGATCGTGCAGGCCATCGACGTGCTGACCGAGGTGCGCTCCAGCGACGTGCTGGTCGTCTTCTCGCTGCGCCGCTACCGCCGCGAAAGCGTCGAGGTGGCCCGCCAGTTCGCCGCCGCCGGCGGTGCGCTGGTGGTGGTCACCGACGCCGAGGACGCGCCGCTGTCCGCCGTTGCCGACGCGGTGATCGTCGTGCCCACCGAGAGCGCGTCCTATTCGGACTCGCCGACCGCCGTCGCCGCCGTCGCGCACGTGCTGGCCACCCTGACCACCGCGAGCGCCAAGGGCGCCCAGCGCCGCCTCGGCGAGCGGGACCGCTTCTCCCGTTCCCTGGGCATCTACCTGGACGAGGCCGACAACCCCGAATCGGAGAACCCGTGAAGATCGACAGCGCGACGCTGCACCGCGTTCGGCTTCCGCTGAAGCACAGCTTCCAGACCAGCTCGCACCGCAAGGACCACCTGGAGCACGTCCTGGTGCGGCTCACCGACGAGACCGGCGCGGTGGGCTGGGGCGAGATCGCCTCCCCGTCCGACCCGTTCTACGCGCCCGACACCGTCGAGACCAGCTGGCTGATCGCCACCGAATACCTGCTGCCCGCCATCCTCGGCCGCGAGGTCGAACACCCGGCCCGGCTCGGCGAGCTCTACGGCAAGGTGCGCGGGCACCGCTTCGCCGCCGCAGGCGTCGACGCCGCCGGATGGGCGCTGTGGAGCCGGTTGCGGGGCGTGCCGCTCGCGAAAGCGCTTGGCGGCGAACGGGAAACCGTGGTGGCCGGGGTGTCGCTGGGCATCGAGCGCACCATCGACGAGCTGCTCGAACAGGTGCAGCGGCAGGTCGACGCCGGGTATCCGCGGGTGAAGCTGAAGATCGCGCCGGGCTGGGACGTCGAACCGGTGAAGCAGGTCCGCGCCGCGTTCCCGGCGCTGAACCTGCACGTCGACGCCAACGGCGCCTACCTCGACATCCCGGAACACCGGGCGCTGCTGCGCGAGCTGGACAACTTCGAGCTCGCCATGATCGAGCAGCCGTTCGCGCCGCGCGCGCTGCTGCCGTCCGCGCAGCTGCAGGAGAGCATCGAAACCCCCGTCTGCCTTGACGAATCCGTCGACACCCTGGACGATCTGCGCACCGCGATCGCACTGCGGGCCGGGCGCATCCTCAACATCAAGGCGTCCCGGATGGGCGGGCTGACCACTGCGGTCGCCGCGCACGACCTGGCCCGCGACGCGGGCTGGCCGGTGTGGTGCGGCGGGATGCACGAGTTCGGCATCGGCCGCATCGCCAACGTCGCGCTGTCCAGCCTGCCCGGTTTCACGCTGCCATCGGACGTTTCGGCGTCCGACAAGTACTACGCCCGCGACGTGGTGTTCCCGCCGCTGGTCGCGCAGCACGGGGCCGTCGCCGTGCCCACCACCCCGGGGCTCGGCGTCGAGGTCGACGAGGACTTCATCGCCCAGCACAGCCACCAGACCCACAGAAAGCAGTCCTCATGAGCAATGTGGACAGTGCCGACGCCTCGCCGGGCGCGGCCGCCCCCGCCGGACGGTCCCGCGCCCGGTCCCTGACCATCACCTGCAGTGCCATCGCCGGACTCGTGCTGTCCGCGGCCGTCGGACCGTTCGCGCAGGCACCGACGCTGTGGGGGCTGGTGCCGATCGTGCTCTACGCGGTGCTCGCGCTCATCGGCATGGACATCATCGTGGCGACCGTCGTGGCGGTGATCTCCGCGCTGCTGATCATGCTGCCGACGCCCGCCGCGGTCGGCGAGCTGCTCGGCGAATCGCTCGGCGAGCAGGTCACCGTGATCGGCCTGGTGATCATGCTCGGCGCCGGGGTCGGCGAGATCCTGCGCGCCACCGGCATCGCGGCGACCATCGTGCGCGGCGTGATGCGCGTGGTCGGCGACCGCAGCCGCACCGCCGCGACGCTCGGCGTGATGATCTCCTGCCTCATCCTCGTCGCCAGCCTCGGCACCCTCGCCGGTGCGCTGGCCATCGCCGCTCCGCTGCTGCTGCCGATCGTCGCCCGGCTCGGCTTCACCCGCTCCGCGACCGCCTCGATGATGTTCATCGGCGGCTGCGCGGGCCTCGCGCTCGCGCCGTTCGCCGGTTCCAACGTCGCCATCATGAGCGCGGCCGAGGTCGGCTACCTGCAGTACCTGCTGTACGGGGCGGGGCCGCTGGCGGTGCTGTCGCTGGTCGCCGGGTTGCTGATCGTGCCGTGGATGCAGCGGCGCACCGAGGGCACCGGCGACGAGTACGACGCGGCCGATCTCGGCGCCACCGACGAGAAGCCGATGCGCGGCAGCGGCCGTGCGACCGCGGCGTTCGGCATCGTCCTGGTCGCCAGCGTCGCGTACGCGATCGTCTCGGGCGCGGGCACCACGTTCCCGCTGCTCGCGCTGCCGGTGCTGGGCATCGTGGCCGGGCTGGCCGGCGGGCTCGGGCCGGTGGAGATCGCCACCCAGATGTACCGGGGCGCGGCGCGGCTGGTGAACGTGTTCCTGCTGTTCTGGCTGCTGGCGGTGCTGTTCGCCGCGATCGACGAGCTGCAGCCGTTCCAGGTCGTCCTCGACACCTACGGCGCCGACCTGCAGGGCCTGCCGCCGTTCGTGTTCGCGCTGGTGATCGCCGCGCTCGGCTGGGTCGGCGTGCCCGGTGCCACCGCGGCGCAGGTGGTGTTGCTGGACAAGGTCTTCGGCGAGCTCGCGGCCAGCGTCGGGGTCACCACCGGCGCCTGGGTCGTGGTGCTGCTGTTCGCGTCCAAGGCGGACACCTACGGGCCGTTCCCCAACGCCAACATGGTCAGCGCGATGAGCCTGGCGCGTTCCACCAACCTGAAGAACACGCTGCTGACCGGTTTCGCGCTGCTCGTGCCGTGCTGCCTGATGTACGCCGCGATCCTGTACTTCGAAACCAGCTGACCGGGAGAGGCTCCATGTTCGACATCGTGATCAACGGCGGCGACGTCGTCGACGGGACCGGCGCGCCGCGACGGCGCGGCAACGTGGGCGTCGTCGGCGACCGGATCGCCGAGGTCAGCACCGCGAAGCTGGCCGGGAAGCGGGAGATCGACGCCACCGGGCAGGTCGTCGCGCCGGGCTTCATCGACCTGCACTCGCACGCCGACTACACCCTCGAAGGACATCCCGGCGCCGCCACGCAGATCCACCAGGGCGTCACGACGCTGATCACCGGCAACTGCGGGCACTCGCCCTTCCCGTTCACCGATCCGGACCTGATCCGCCGGGCGAGCATCATCGACGACCGCGCGCTGAGCTGGAACTGGCGCGACGCGGCCGGTTTCCGCGAGATCGTCGACGGCGCCGCCCTGAACGTCGGACTCCAGGTCGGGCACAACGCGGTGCGCCTCGCGGTGCTCGGCGACGTCGACCGCGCGCCGGACGAAGACGAGCTGGCGCGGATGTGCGCGCTGGTGAAAACCGCCGCGCAGCAAGGAGTCGTGGGCTTCTCCACCGGCCTGATCTACGCGCCGGGGGTGTTCGCCGACGCCGCCGAGGTGCGCGCGCTGGTCGCCGCGGCGGCATCGGCCGGCCTGCTGTACTCGACGCACATGCGAAACGAGGCGGCGACGTTGCTCGACGCGGTGCGCGAAGCGATCGAGGCCGCGGAGCTTTCCGGTGCGCGGCTGGAGATCTCGCACCTCAAGGCGATGGGGCCGGAGAACCACGGCAAGGTCGTCGAAGCCCTCGCGCTCATCGACGCGGCACGCGAGCGGGGAGTGGACGTCGCCGCCGACGTCTACCCGTACACCGCCTCCAGCACCTCGCTGGTGTCCCGGCTGTCGGCGTGGGCGGTCGACGGCGGCAAGGACGCGCTCCTGGCGCGGCTCGCCGACGCCGCCGTCCGCGAGCGCATCGCCGCCGAGCTGCGCGCGAGGTTCGGCCGCGACATCGATCCGGAAGGCGTGATCATCGCCGACCTGCCGATCGGCGCGGAAAGCCCGCACATGGGGTTGTCGATCGCGGAGATCGGCCGCCGAGCGGGTACCGATCCCGCCGAGGCGGCGCTGCGGGTGCTGGAGGAGCACGCGGCGAACGTGGCGATCGTGAACCACGCGATGAGCGAGGCGGATGTCGAAACGGTGCTCCGGCACCCGTGGGTGTCGGTGGCCAGCGACGGCTGGACCCTGTCCGAGCAGGGCGAGGGCCGCCCGCACCCGCGCAGCTTCGGCACGTACGCGCGGGTGCTCGGGCGCTACGTGCGCGAGCGCGGGGTGCTGCCCATCGAGGAAGCGGTGCGGAAGATGACCGCCCTGCCCGCCTCCCGCGCCCGGCTGGCCGACCGGGGCGTGCTGGCGGCGGGCAAGGCCGCCGACATCGCCGTGTTCGATCCCGGCGCGATCATCGACAACTCGACCTTCGAGCAGCCGTGGCAACTGGCGACGGGCTGCTCGGCGGTGCTGGTCAACGGCGTGCCGGCGCTGCTCGACGGCGGCGCCACCGGCCGTCGCGGCGGAGCGGTGCTGGCGCCGGCGTGATCAGGGCTTGCGGCCGACCCCGGCGAGGCCGGTGAAGCGCTCCGGGTGTTCGTCGACGTCCGCCTTGGCCGCCGGGCGCCACAGCGGCAGCGGCACCACGCCCGGCTCCAGCAGCTCGAAGCCCTCGAAGAACGCCTTGACGTCGGACTTGTGACGCATGGTCATCGGGGTCGCCGTGCGCTGGCGGTAGAGGTCGGCGTGGGACGACGCCACGTCGGGCCGGCCCTCGGGGGCTGCGTGCGAGAGGACCAGGAAGCTGCCGGGCGCGAGAGCGTCCCGGTAGCTGGCGACGATCTCGTACGGCCGGGCCTCGTCGCCGACGAAGTGCAGCACCGCGACCATCATCAGCGCCACCGGCTGGCTGAGGTCGAGCAGGTCGGCGACCTCGGGGGAGTCGAGCACCGCGCCCGGGTCGCGCAGGTCCGCGCGGATGATCGAGGCGTTCGGGTTGTCCCGCAGCAGGTTCTTGCTGTAGGCCACCGCGACCGGATCGGTGTCCACGTAGACCACGCGGGCGCCCGGCGCCGCCTGCTGGGCGACCTCGTGCACGTTGCCGACCGTCGGGATGCCCGAGCCGAGGTCGAGGAACTGGCGGATGCCCTGCTCGGCGCAGTGCTGCACGGCCCGCCGCAGGAAGGCGCGGTTGGCCTGCATGATCAGCGGCAGCTCCGGCCACATCCGGATGGCCTCCTCGGCCATCTGGCGGTCGATCGCGAAGTTGTGGTTGCCGCCGAGGTAGTAGTCGTAGACCCGGGCCGCGTTGGGCTTCTCGAGATCGATGCTCTCCGGCTCGGTCGGCGTCTGCGGCATCCGGTCCTCCTCACGGCTGGGTGACGCCACCCGCCACCCAGCCGTGATGCTAACCCCGCCCGTTATGTCCTGTCTCCAAGGCCGGCCGCGGAGATCACGCCGCGGCTCCGGCGCGCCGGTCGAGCTTGACCACGACGCCGAGGGCCACCAGGGCGACCGCCGCGCCGCCGGTCATGGTGATCGCCATCGCCGGGCCGTCGTTGCCGAGGACGCCGACCAGCGGCGCGATCAGCGCGCCGAGGCCGAACTGCCCGGCGCCGAGCAGCGCGGCGGCGGTCCCGGCGGCCTCGCCGTGCCGGGACAGCGCGAGCGCCGGGGCGTTCGGCAGCACGAAGCCCATCGCCCCCAGCACCAGCCACAGCGGCACGATGAACCCGTACAGCCCGCCGGTCCCGGTGGTGGTCAGCGCCGTCAGCACCAGGCCGGCGACGGTCGCGGCCACCAGCGCGCCGGTGACGATCTGCTTCGGCGTGTACCGGTTCAGCAGCACGACGTTGAACTGGGACGCCCCGATGAGCGCCACCGCGCCGATGCCGAAGACCAGCCCGAACGCCTGCTGGTTGAGGCCGAACTGCTCCTGCAGCACGAACGACGAGCCGGAGATGTAGGAGAACAGCGCCGACATCGCCAGCGCCGCCACGATCGCCAGCAGCACGAAGTCGCGGTCGGTGAGCAGCGTCCGGTAGGTGCGCAGCACCGGCCGGAACTCCGCGACCTGGCGGCGCTCCGGCGGCAGCGTCTCCTTCAGCGCGAAGATGGCGACGACCAGCAGGCCCGCGCCGATGATCGCCAGCGCGCCGAACACGCCGCGCCACGACCCGGCCAGCAGGATGGCGCCGCCCAGCGTCGGCGCGAGGATCGGCGCGACACCCATCACCAGCATCAGGCGGGACATCGCGGTGGCCGCTGTGCGACCGGTGAACAGGTCGCGCACCACGGCCAGCGCGACGACCATGGTGGCCGCCGCGCCGACGCCCTGGAGCGCGCGCAGGACGCCCAGGACCGCCACGTTCGGCGCGAAGAGGCAGGACACCGACGCCGCGATGTGCACGGCCGTGCCCGCGATCAGCGGGATCCGCCGACCGACGATGTCGGAGAACGGCCCGATCAGCAGCTGGCCGAAGCCGAGCCCGAGCAGCGTGCCGGTGAGGGTGAGCTGCACGGTGGACGCGGAGGCCTGCAGGTCGTTGCCGATCGCCGGCAGCGCCGGCAGGTACATGTCGATGGTCAGGGGGCCGAGGGCGATGAGCGCCCCCAGCACGAGGATCACCCGGAATCGTTCGAGTCCGGTCGGCTCTTCGGTCACCGGGCGCGCACGGTGTGCCTCCGGTGGGCTCTGCACCGCAACGTTGTCCATCATTGCCTTTCGAATTCACCGCGGAAGATTTCAGGGAATCTGACGCGGGCTTCAGCGATCACGTCGATCCGTTTGTTCCCGCTGTCGCGACGAATTCGCTGTGATGCGGGCTACATCGGTCGTGGTCGTCCTGGAATTCGTTGGCTGGTGCCGGATTTCGACCGATTTATGTTAGGGTCGCTAAATATCCATTGTGGACCTAAATGCAGATTTGGGAAAATGTCAAATGAATTTCCAGGGGCGAAACGGTGCCGAAACACCGGGTCGATCCGGCGGCGATTTCGCGCGAAATCGGCGAGGGGGGACCGCTGATTTCGCGCGAAATCGCCCTCGCTAGGCGGCTCTGCTGCTCGCGATGAGGTCCCGCCGCTCGCGTTCGCCCAAGCCGCCCCAGATCCCGTAGGGCTCGCGGGCCTTCAGCGCATGGGCCCGGCACTGCCGCATGACCGGGCAACCCTCGCAGATGCGCTTCGCCCGCCGTTCGCGGTTCTCGCGGGCGCTGCCGCGTTCGTTCTCCGGATGGAAGAACCTGCTCGCCTTGACGTCGCGGCAGGCGGCCTGGAGCTGCCAGTGCCAGGCTTCGCTGACCGGTTTGGGCAACCGAGCTGTTGCGGCCACTGCTACCACCTCCGGTGATCTCGCTTTCGCCGGCACTCAGTCGCCCTACCCAGGTCGGCGTCCCGGCACACGTGCCGCCGGGAAGATCGAGCGGGATTCACTTGATCGTTCGCGTACCCGGCCAACAGGTCGGATGTGCACAGTGGACGGTCCTGTCGAGCCGTCCGCCCTGCTACCGGTCGGGGGTACTCTCTAGTCCGGACCGGCGGCGATGGGAGCGGAGATGCACGGATACACCGGGGACAAGGACAACTACCTGAAGCGCTTGGCGCGCATCGAGGGGCAGGTCCGCGGCTTGGCCCGGATGATCGAGGAGGACAAGTACTGCATCGACATCCTGACGCAGATCTCCGCGGCCACCAAGGGCCTGCAGGCGGTGTCGCTGCGGCTGCTGGACGAGCACCTCAAGCACTGCGTCGCCGAGGCGCTGTCCGAGGGCGGGAAGAACGCCGACGAGAAGGTGCGCGAGGCGAGCGCCGCGATGTCTGGTTCCGGGAGGTGACGGCCGGTGTCGGGGTCGCGGCCATCGATCTCACGGACCCGCCGGTCAAAATCGGCCTGCGCGGACAGC